>JBBSLZ010000105.1:0-9358 GCA_038233435.1 Chthoniobacterales bacterium | reverse complement strand
GCCGCGCTCGATGTCTTCGAACACGAACCGCTCGCCGCCGACTCCGTCCTGCGCCAGGCGCCAAACCTCGTCCTCACCCCGCACCTTGGCGCCTCCACCGCGGAAGCGCAGGAAAGCGTCGGGATTGAAATCGCGCAATCGATTCGCTCCGCCCTCCTCGACGGCACCATCCGCAACGCCGTCAACATGCCGAACCTGGACGCGAAAACGCTCGCCATCGTCGGCCCGCATCTGCGCTTCGGCGAAAAGCTCGGCCGCTTCCTTTCCCAGCTCGCGCCGCATCACGTCGAGCAGTTGAACATCAACTACAGCGGCAAAGTGAACGAAGTCGACACCACCGCCATCACGCGCTCCATCCTGAAAGGTTTCCTGCAAAAAGCTGGCGGCCTCCAAGTGAACGAAGTCAACGCGCCCGCCTACGCCGAAAGTCTCGGCTTAAAAATCAACGAGACCCGCCTAAGCGCCGTCGGCGACTACACTGATGTGCTCGAACTCTCCGTCGCTAGCGGTGGTGAAAGCGTCTCGGTGGCCGGGGCGTTTTTCGGCGCCATCCCACGCATCGTCAGCGTCAACAGTCGCCCGGTCGAAGCCCGCCCCCACGGCGTCGTCCTCATCCTGGAGAACACCGACCGTCCCGGCATCGTCGGCCGCGTCGGCACGCTCCTTGGTGATCACGGCGTCAACATCGCCACCATGTCGCTCAGTCGAAATCAAGCCGGCGGCACTGCCCTCACCGTGCTCAACCTCGACACCATCCCAGACGCCGCCCTCCTCGCCACCCTTCGCGCCAGCGAAGACATCCGCTCCGCGCAAGTCATCGAACTGTAACACCGCCGAATCGGAGACTTCGCCTGTAGCGACGCCGCTCTGTCGGCGTAAAACGCATAGCCAGACATCGACGCGCTCCGGCAGCTGCCGGACCGTCGTCACAAAAGCGCCCCCAAAAGCCATCCATGGAGTCGGCCCGCCCCCGGGACGAAGTTTCCATCTCCCAGAAATTTTACTTTCGCCGCCGCCGCGCCCCCCATAATCTCCCCGCCATGACCGCAATTCTCTGGACCATCATCATCGGCGCCGTCATCGGCATCGTCGCGAAACTTCTCATGCCCGGCCGCGATCCAGGCGGCTGCATCATCACCATCCTCCTCGGCATCGCCGGTTCCTTCATCGCGGGCTACCTCGGCCGCGCCATGGGCTGGTATCAGGAAGGCCAGCCGGCCGGATTCATCTTCTCCGTCATCGGCGCGATGATCCTGCTCCTGCTCTACCGCGTCATCTTCGGCAAACGCGCCTAGGTTGATCATGCGAGAGGGGTTGAGAGAGTGAGGTGGCGGCGCAGATGCACGCTTTCGGAAGCCAAAGCTTAGCCGAACTTTTCCAGTATCAAGGTGGGAGGGGGCCGGGCGAACGGTGTTCCTTTCCCATCAGAATTGCAAACTAACAACGGCTCATCGCAACGAAAATCTTCTTTGCTATGACCAAGTGTTTCGCTGCTCTGCTGATCCTGTTTTTGGCTCTGCCTGTGCTCAGGGGGGACTCTGCGACCTGGCAGGTCCTTCCTAGGAGCGGCGACTGGAATACCGCGGCGAACTGGAACCCGGCGACGGTGCCGAATGGACCTGCGGCTGTTGGCACCTTCGGCCTCTCCGCGATCACTGCGGTCTCGCTCTCAAGGGCGACGGATGTGAGCGGTATTATTTTTAACCCTGGCGCGAGCGCTTTCACTATCACAGCAGGGTCTCAGACGATATTGACCATCGGGGGTTTTGGCGTGGCGAATAACTCTGGGAGCACACAGAGCTTCCGGGCCACCGCCGATGCCTTTGGCTCAGGGACCATTCGCTTTGCGAATGGCGCTGCAGCCGGCGACAACATGCTTTTCACCACGAATGGTGGTGTGGTTGGCGGCGCCATTTTCGGCATTACCGAATTTCGTGACCGCGCGAGTGCGGGCCAGGCGTCTTTTGTCACCAACGGCGGCTCTTCCAGCGGGGCCTTCGGAGGCGTGACGCAGTTCTTCGATATGGCTAGCGCGGCGCAGGCCCATTTTGTGAATAACGGGGGCGTGCCCGGCGCTGGCGACGGTGTCACTGTCTTCCATGATCGCTCGACTGCTGGTGCCGGCGCGTTCTTGAACAACGGCGGTCAGGTCGCGGGCGCGAACGGCGGCCTAACCGTCTTTTCTGATCAGGCGGATGCGGGCGACGGTACTTTCACAAATGTGGGCGGCCCAGTCCCTTTTACTACTGGCGGAACGACGCAATTCTTCGATCGATCGAGCGCCTCCCATGGCACTTTCCTCACTGAAAGGGGGGGCCTGCTCCAGTTCTTCAATTCCGCCACTGCGGGATGCGGAATCTTCACCACGAACGGCGCAGCAATCAGCGGCGAATTCCGCGGCGTGACGGAGTTCCATGACCGCGCCAGCGCGGACCGCGGCACCTTTATTACCAACGGAGCAAGCGCAGCATTCTCGCTCCAAGGTTCCGTGCGGTTCTACGATAACTCGAGCGCAGGCACGGCCACCTTCATTACCAACGGAGGGATGTTCGGTGCCGGCGGAGTGGTTGAATTTCGCGACCATACGAGCGCGGATGAGGCTAATTTCACGGTCGGCGGAACTCCGTCGGATGGCGGAGGATCTGGCTTTGTCTTCTTCAGAAATGATTCGAGCGCCGGGGCCAGCGTGTTTGAACTTAATGCGGGCGGTTTCGACGGCGCGGGGGGCGGGCAGTTGAGATTTTCGGAAGACGCCGGACGCCGCCCAAGCCACTCTCATCGCGCGCGGCGGCACAAACGGCGGCGCTGGCGGGATCATCATTTTCGAGATTAACGCTACCGGCGGCTCAGCTCGGATGGAAGTTTTCGGCAACGGTATTCTGGATATCAGTGGTCTTACGGGAGCCTTTTTTGATCCACAACACGACCCGGGGACATCGATCGGTTCGCTCGAAGGCACGGGAATGGTTTTCCTTGGGGCAAATCAACTGAGGATCGGGAGCAATGATCGCACCACCGTCTTCTCCGGAACGATTCAGGATGGGGGTCTCCAAGGAACGACGGGAGGTTCGCTGGTCAAGCTGGGCGCGGGTGAGTTACTCCTTTCCGGAGCGAACACTTACACCGGCGGTACCGCGGTCGAAGCCGGCACGCTGGCTGTAGGGGGCGGGGCGGTTTTCGGAAGCGGGCCGCTCGCGGTGAATGGAGGAACTCTGCGTCTGGAGGGCGCGAATCGCACGGCCAATGTCGCCGTGGACTACGTGCAGAATGGCGGGCTCTTGCAGCTTCGAATTGGGGGAGGCCAGGGGGGCGTAAATGCCGATCTCCTCCGCGCTGGGACGGTGCGGGGTGCGGCTGTTTTGAACTCCGGAAGTACGCTGCAACTCGTTCTGCAGAATGGATTCAGACTTTCAGCTTCGGATCGTATCACTTTGCTGGAGACGAGTGGAGGGCTGACGGGCACATTCGGCACCATTCTCGGACTGGATGCTTTCGATTCCGGCACCATTCTTTATCCGATCGTGACCTACGACGCGTTCCGCGCCTACCTGAGCCTGGCACGGGGGAACTTTGGCGATCTGCGGGGACTCACGCCTAACGAACAAGCAGTCGCGGCCAATCTTGATCGCGCGGTGGGCGATCCGCGCTTCGCGCCCTTGGACGCCTTTTTGCTCAACCAACCCGTCGCCGCGCTGCCGCCTGTTTTTCAATTGATCGCCCCGGAAGAATTGAGCGCGATCTACGAGATTGGTTTCTCACAAGCCAACGTGCAGAGCGCGAATCTGGGGCGTCGCTTGCGTGAAATTCGCGCCGGTTCGACGGGCTTCAGTGCTCTGGGCTATTCGGTTTCGGATGCGAAGGGCGCCGTGTCAGAAGGGAATAGTGGCTCCGTCGATGCGAAAGAATCAGCGCCGCCCTCCGCCATGCTCCCGCGACCGGATAACCGCTGGGGTGTTTTTGTTACGGGAACCGGACAGCGCGCCACGGTGAGCGGCAACCTTAATGCTTCCGGCTACGAGCTTACCAGTGGCGGCATAAGCCTCGGAGTTGATTACCGGCTGGGGAAGAATTTTGCCCTTGGCGTTTACGGCGGATACGCACATGGAGAAAACAACCTTGTGCACGGCGGCCGGATTGAAACGAACGGCGGGAAAACGGGCGCCTATGCCACCTTCCACCAAGGACCGTTCTACCTGGATGGGATTGCAGGCGCGGGCTTGACCAATTACGTGACTCAGCGAGCGGCTTTGTCCGGATTCGCCCGGGGCCAAACGGAGGGCCGCGAGTTTTTCGGTGAACTCGCGGCCGGATTTGCCTGGAGATGCGGGGGCTTCGAGCTGGGTCCGCGGGCGGCGGTGCGTATCACTACCGTCAGCTTTGATGGATTCACTGAACACCGCTCGTTGGCTCCGCTGCGTGTCAGCGGCGACGACGAACAAGATCTGGAGAGCGTGGTCGGGTGGAAGATCGCGCGCGAGTTCGCGCTTGCGGGAGTGACGGTGCGACCGGAGATCGGCGCAGCATGGAAACATGCGGCCGCGCGCGCGGGAAGCTATGACATCCACGCCCGTTTGGCCTCGGGCGCAGGCGGGTCTTTCGCCAGCGAAGGACCAAGCCTCGGCCGCGAGAGCGCATTAGTGTCTGCCGGATTCTCCGTGGTCTGGAGTGCCCGCTACGCCACCTTCCTGTTTTACGATGGGGAAGTGGGGCGCAGTGCATACGCGAGCCATTCTCTCAGCGGCGGGTTGAGAATTTCGTTTTAATCGATACCGCCGGAAGTTTTATAAAGCCGATAGCTCTGCTCCTGCGCGGCCTTGATTGATCCCAAATCCTAACCGGGCGCTCTACTTCGTCGGCCGCGCCACCAGGATGCCGGTGTGCGTGCTGTAGCGGTAGAGATATTTCGAGAGCTCGGAATCAATCACCACCTTGCCGTAATTCCGCGGCGAGGAGGCGTGCATGAAATGCAGCACCCCATCAGAGGTGCGCAAAGCCAGCCCCACGTGCGATGTCCCCACCATCCGCCCATCGCGCGAGATGATCCCGATGATATCGCCACTGCGCAGCTTCGGCTCGATCGCCGCCACCTGGCTCTTCGGAATCTGATAGAGCGGCTGGCTCGAAACCCGTTCCTCCATTTGACGCAGCGGCCCGAGTAGCGCGCGGTTGTTTTTTAGATAGCGGTAACTGCGCCAGCCCACCGTCATCTCCCGCGCCGCATGCGGCGCCTTCGCCCCGCCCAGCTCCCGGGTCAGATCGTCCACCAATCCGCGCCGATCGTTATCCTGCAGCCAATCCTCCAGATAATGGAGACGCGAGAGATAATCGCCCGTGCATTGCCCCCCCCGATAGCGATCCAGCTCGATGTAATGCAGCAGCCGCTCCGGCGTCCAGCGCTCCGCCGACTCATCCAGCATCCGCGCAAAAGCGAGCGAGATCTCGAAAAACGTCCAGCAATCCTGGCCCTCAAAATTCACCGAAGGCGCTTCGACCCGATCATCGATCTCAAGAGTGAATCCGCGATAGCGAGTCCCCACCATCGCCTGCCCGACCGCCGCGGTCCGCTCCCCGATCGGCAGCGCTGACCAGTTCCCCGCCCGCGCCTCCTTCACCAGCCGGTCAAACGTATCGCGTCCCTTGAAGACAGTCGAAAACGGCAGTGCCGCCTCCACCGCCGAAAACGCGAAGCAAAGCAGAAAGAAACCAAAAACAAATTTGCGCATGAGCTGGGAATATCCTGCCATTCTCCTAGCACGCAATGTGCCCACCAGATTAAGACCACCTCCCGACGCGCTAAAAAATCCCGAGCCCTGTAGCCACGTCGCTGCGTCGACGTGTCCAGCGTGCCATGCAAAAACACGCGCCCAAACGGCGACTCAGCGCCGTTGCTACATCCCCCTAAAAAACGGAATCCAGTCGCGTGCGCCAGCGGCCGAGATACGTTCCGAGCGTGGAAGATCTTTTCGCGCCCGATGAAGAAATAAAAGCCGTCAAAGCGCCCACCGCCGCCTCCCCCCTCGCGGCCCGGATGCGGCCGCGCTCCCTCGAAGAATTCGTCGGCCAGCAGCACATCCTCGCCCCTGGCAAACTTCTCCGCCGCGCCATCGAAGCCGATCGCCTCCCCTCCGTCATCCTCTCCGGCCCGCCCGGCACCGGCAAAACCACCCTCGCCCAGATCATCGCTGAGATGACGCAGGCCAAGTTCGAACGCCTCAGCGGCGTGGAAAGTAACGTCGCCGATATGCGCCGCGTCGTCGCCGTCGCCGCCAATCGCATCCGCACTACCGGCCAGAAGACAATCCTCTTCGTGGACGAAATCCATCACTTCAATAAGGCGCAGCAGGACATCCTCCTGCCCGACGTGGAGAGCGGAAACCTCCGCCTCATCGGCGCCACCACCTACAATCCATTCTTCTACGTCAACAGCGCGCTCGTCTCGCGTTCGCAGGTTTTCCAACTGGAAGCCTTGCGCGTGGAAGACCTCGAAGCGCTCATCGATCGTGCCCTTGCCGACGAAGACCGCGGCCTCGGCCAGCACCACGTCCAGATGGACGCCGACGCCAAACGACATCTCGCTAAGCTCAGCGACGGCGACGCCCGGAAATGTCTCGGCGCGCTCGAGATCGGCGTCCTCACCACCCCCAAGGTAGCGCAAGCTTCCAGCTTGCAGTCTGCCGAAAAAAGCAAGCTGGAAGCCTGCGCCACCATCCACTTCACCCTCCAGGTCGCCGAAGAAAGCATCCAACAAAAAGCGATCGTCTACGACCGCGACGGCGACGCCCATTACGACACCATCAGCGCCTTCATCAAAAGCATGCGCGCCTCCGATGAAAAGGCCGCCATCTATTGGCTCGCGAAAATGCTCCACGCCGGCGAAGACATTCGCTTCATCGCCCGCCGCCTCGTCATCTTCGCCAGCGAAGACGTCGGCCTGGCCGACGCCCAAGCCTTGCCCCTTGCCGTCGCCACCCAGCAAGCGGTCGAGTTCGTGGGCCTGCCGGAAGCCCGCATCCCTCTCGCCCACGCGGTCTGTTACCTGGCCCACGCGAAGAAAAATCGCCATGCCTATGAAGCGATCGGCGCCGCCGCGGAAGAGATCGAAAAGGAACACACCCAACGCGTGCCAGAAAAGCTGAAGAACAAGCACTTCCCGGTCAACCCGGAGGGCTAGCGGTGTCATCCTTCCATGCCCGCCGCCCGACACTTCAAAGGTAGCGTAGGCGTCCCGCCAGCTGAAAATTCCCCCGTCTCGTCCCCACCAGCCGCCGACCCCAAGGCCCTCGCGAAACGCCTCCATCCCCGCCTCCGACGCTGGTTTCGCCGCGCCTTTCCCAGCTTCACCCACGCCCAGTTGCTCGCCGTGCCCGCGATCCTGGATCGCCAGTCGATCCTGCTCACCTCGCCCACCGGGAGCGGGAAAACGCTCGCCGGCTTCCTCGGCGTGTTCGATTTCCTGCTCCGCCAACTGGAAGCGGAAACACTCGATCGCACCGTGCAGTGCATCTACATCTCCCCGCTCCGCGCGCTCGCCTACGATATCGGGAAAAATCTGAGCGCGCCGCTCGTAGCGATGGGGCTGGAGAACGAGATCACCATCCACGCCCGCACCGGCGACACGAAAACAGCGGAGCGCTCCCGCTTCAAACGCCGCGGCGCGCACCTCCTCGTGACCACGCCGGAAAGCCTCGCCGTCATGCTGGCGCAGGAAAGTTACGCGGCGCAGTTGTCGAGCTGTCAGTTCGTGATCGTGGATGAGCTGCATTCCTTCGCCGGGAACAAGCGCGGCGCCGATCTCACGCTCTCGCTCGAGCGTTTGGAAAGACTCCGCCCCGCTGGCTCGCCTCTCTGCCGCGTAGGCCTCTCCGCCACCGCCGCGCCGCTCGATTTGCTGGCGCGTTTTTTGGTCGGCGAGGATCGCCCCTGCCTCATCGCCGAAGCGCGGATCGAGAAACATCAAATCGTGGAAGTGTTCTCGCCCATCCGCCGGAAACCGTATCCGCCCGCCGGATACACCGGCTCACGCCTCTACGCGGAGCTGGCTGATTTAATCCGAACCCGCCGCTCGGTCCTCGTCTTCACAAACGTGCGCTCGGCCGCAGAGCAACTCGGCCTAACCCTGAAAGAACTCCTCCCCGATCTCGCGTCGCAAATTGAAGTCCATCACGCCTCGCTCGATCGCAGCGTCCGCCTCGAAGTGGAAGACCGCCTGAAAGATGGCGAACTGCGCGCCGTCGTCTGTTCCACCAGTCTCGAAATGGGGATCGATATCGGAGCGGTCGACCTGGTTGTCATGATGGCCACTCCGAAAGGCGTCTCCCGCGCCATCCAGCGGATCGGCCGCTCCGGCCATTCGCTTAACCGCACCAGCCACGGCGTCCTGGTGGCGACGAATATCAATGATCTGGTCGAGGCCACCGTGACCGCCCGACGCATCCGCGAGCGCGCCCTCGATCCCGTGCGGGTCTCGGAACAACCAGTCGACGTCATCGCCCAACACATCGTCGGCCTGGCCGCCAGCACCGCCATCTCTCTCGACGAAGCCTTCGCTCTCATCCGCCGCGCGTATCCCTTCCGCGATCTTACCCGGACGGAGTTCGACGAAATCGTGCGCTACCTGGAAGGCGGCGGCGTGTCCCTCCAGAAGCAATACGCCTCGCTCTTCGGCAAAATCCAGCTCGACGAAGATGGCCACCTCGCGCTCGCCCACCCGCGCGTGGCGCGCGATTTCCTGGTCAATATCGGGACGATCATCTCGGAGAGCTTTGTCGACGTTCTCCTCGGCCGTCGTCGGCTCGGCTCGGTCGAAGAAAATTTCCTGAAACAACTCCAGATCGGCGATCTCTTCGTCCTCGGCGGCCGAATCGTGCGCCTGACCGAGACCGCCCTGCAAGCCGCCTACGTCGAGCGCGCCGATGGCCACCTCCCGACCGTGCCGCGTTGGAACGCTGCCAAAATGCCGCTCACCTCCGGCCTCGCGCGCGGTGTCCGCCAGCTTCGACTCGAACTCGACGAACGCCTGGCGGCGGAGCCGTCCGCCACTGCCACGCTCGATTGGCTGGTCGAGAACTACGAAATCTCGATCTCAAACTCGCAGGCCATCCTGGAGCAATTCCGCGCCCAACGCGCTGTCTCCGAAATCCCGGCTGGCCGCAAGATGCTGGTCGAGGTCTACCGCGGGGCTGAGCACACCCATTATTTTTTCCACGCCCTCATCGGCCGGAGCGCGAACGATGCGCTCTCCCGCATCGTCGCTTGGCGAATGAAGAACCGGCTCGGGGGCAATGCGCTGGTCACGATCGACGATTACGGTTTCCTCCTCACCCTGCGGCCATTTCAAGAAATGCCGCTGGAAGATTGG
>JBBSLZ010000104.1:0-9525 GCA_038233435.1 Chthoniobacterales bacterium | reverse complement strand
TGGGCGGGAAGGAAATTCCGGCGGGGACTTACTCGCTCTTCATGCTCCCCGCAGAAGACGGCGCCGCGAAATTAATCGTGAACAAACAGACCGGCCAGTGGGGTACGAAGTACGACGAGAGCCAAGACGTGGCCCGAATTGACCTCAAGAAAAACGAACTCGAGAAGGCAGTGGACCAATTCACGATCACGATCGAGAAGAACGATGGCTCCGGCGGTGAACTAAAGATGGCTTGGGAGAAGACGAGTTACGGGGCCCTCTTCTCGGTCAAGAAGTAGCGGGTCGTTTCGCCACCAGCGCGATGGTGCTTCGGCCCGGGGGGCCGAAAACTCTTCCGTCGTCCGCCGCCAGCCTAACGACCCTTATCCGAGCGCCCGAGCAGCGCGCCGATCGCGCCCAGAACAAACATGACGCCCCCGATCGCGAGCAGGATCACCGCCGCGCCGTGCACCTGGCGCATCCACTGCGCCCAGCCGAGCAGAAGAAAGAGCACGCCTAAGGAAAGAATCGTCATGCCAGCGCCAATCATCGCTTCGGCCGACATGAAGGATCGTGAAGTGGTCGGGGATTTTTCGGGCGTGTCCATGTTTTTGTGAACCCGAGGCTAGCCGCCGCTCCGCCGCGGTGCAAACAGGAAGGAAAAGCTACCGTCCGATTTCACCAGCGCGGGCTTTTTCGAGTAGCTCACGGCGCCCCCGCTTCAATCACTATGAAAACGCGTACGGCTCCGGGCAGCGGATCGGTCGCGCGGGAGCTTCCGGCGAAAACTCTTGCTTTGCTGCATCTGAATCCTTATGAGCCACGAAAGAACGACAGCATTTATGTGTGCGCCTCTTGGGAAATAAAATCACGCCGCTATGTTTCCCACTCCGATGACCCGCCGCGCCGTTCTGATCTTTGCTGAGCAGGCAAAGCTCGATCTGGCTCGCCGCCGGCTCCCGCTCGCGGCGCTGCCTTTGCTTCCCTCGCCCGCGATCGACGAGGTGGGTAAAGCGCATGTCCACATCTTCGGCTCGCGCGCCGCGCAGGCTCGCACCGGTGAGCGGTTCCATCTGCAGCATGGGCGGAATTTTGGCGAACGTCTCGAGGGCGCGATCGAAACGCTGACCGCACTGGGTTACGCAGAGATCGTGGTCGTAGGGCGGGATTGTCCGGCGCTCGTCACTGCGGACGTGGTGCTCGCCTTTGCGCGACTGTGCGACCACCGGCTCGTCCTGGGCCCTGATCATCGCGGCGGGTGTTATTTGATTGGCTTCCGGGCCGAAGATCGCGCGCTCCTTCAAGGAATCCGCTGGAAACGCAATACCGACTGCGCCGAACTGACCGCGCGGGCTGGGACGGCCGGCGTGGCCTTGCTGCCAGTCAAACATGACATCGACTCGTGGGCCGATTTGCGTCTCCTGAAGCAGACAAGTGAGCGCGTGGCGCGCATCGCCGCGTTCCTGCTCGTTAAGTTCTGCGCGATCTCGGACACAGTGAAGATTCTGGTTCACGCCGCCGCGCAATTTGTTCGTACTCGGATGCAGATGCCGCCGCCGGCTTTCGCCGGTTAGCGCGCGTCTGTTTGCGGCGAGGCTTTCGACTCGCCGATCCCTGCAGGTCTAACCAGCCGCGTTCGAAGACGAGCGTCGCTCTTTCCGATTGCGAATTCCATCCATGAACCACTCTGCCTTTGGCCGGCTCAAACGGGCCGGCACCGCCGCCGTTACCCTCCTCGCTTTCAGCTTCTGCATTGCGCAAGAAGCGGCCGCGCAGGAGGCGATGCGCGCTCCGGCTAATCCGCCTTATCCTGCGACCGCTCCTCAGACTGCCACCGCCAGCACTTACCAGGAATCGTCAACTCTGGCTGAGGCTCTCTTCGGCAAAGGAAACGCCGCGGACAAGGCTTACGATGATTTGCAGGCCTGGAAGGCGAAATACCATCTTCCCTTCTCGCTCGGGGCCAATCACTGGTTCCACCTCGACCGGGATGAGCGCATCTACGGAAACGGCTACGGCGTGCCAGGCGAACGCGGAACCTATTACTACTATGCGGGCTTTGATCCGGTGTTCAAAGTGGGCGACGGCACGGTGAAGGAATTTGGCGCGCACGTGCAATTCCGCTTCCGCGATGATGACGATCGCCTGCGGCCCTTCTACTCCGACATCTATTGGTTCTACGAAGCATACGCTTTTGCGAAGACCGACTACGGCACCTTCAAGGCCGGCCAGCTCGTGACGCAATTTGGGATTCCCTGGGATGGCACCTGGTGGGAAAGCGTGCCTTACTTCGACGGCTATAAGTTTGATCCTGATTACGGTCTCAGCTGGGAGAGGAGCTGGCGCAGGTCCGACCGCTTTTCGGTCGATGCAATCGCGCAATTCTTCTTTGTTTCGGATGGCGTGAACGGCTCGATCAATGGCGCTGATGCAGAGTCCGGCCTCGGCTTGAGCGAGCGTAATACGGGCGTTCTCCGGCTCGTTCCCACCTGGAAGTTGACCGAAGATCTCAAGATCGCCTGGGGCGTCTCCGGGCTGGTGGGCGGGATCAAAGGGAGTGAGGCGAGCCAAATTCCAGGCGCGGACGACATTCGCTACGCCTTCGGGTCAGATGTCACCTTCACCTACAAGAACCTGAGCATCTTCGCCGAATATATCGACGCTTTCGGTACTACGAATCAAAGACGCTACGTCTCAGGCGGGCCCAGCGATCGCGTCGATAGCCTGCGCGGTGGCGTTTCCTACAAATACGGACCGGTCACGTTCCACGTGAACTATTCCTACGGCTGGGATCACCGCCCCGCCGGCCATCAATACATCTTCGCTCCCGGACTCAACATTCAGGTCACGAAGAACGTCGTCATCTACGCCGAATACGTGAAGTGGGACGTCACCGATCGCTTCGGCAACACCGCGAAATTCGACGACGGCTTCGAGCTGATCGCCGTTTGGAATCTTTAAATCTCCCTAACCAATCAATCCTATGACACATCTCAACTCCATGGACCGTCGGAAATTCATCACCCTCACTGGACTCGGCACCGGTGCCGGACTGCTCGGGCTTTCCGCCTGCAAACCGAAGACGGGCTCCACCGGCGGCGCTGGCGGGAAGCCGTTCGCCGGCCAAACCCTGCGCGTCTTCGTTTACTCCGGCGCGTGGGAGAAAGGGTTCAACGACTATTTCGTTCCGAAGTTTGAGGCGCAAACGGGCGCGAAAGTCGTCGTTGATCCCGGCTGGTGGGATTCCATTCCGAAGCTGAAGGCGTCGCCGAAAGGCCAGCCGGCGTTCGATCTCGTCCTGACCGACGCCACGCAAGGTTATCCCGCGATCAAGGAAGGCCTCTTTCAAACGATCGATCTCGGCAAAATTCCTAACAAGTCAAAGTTCGCTGATTCCGCGCTCGATAACTGGGTGGTGAAGGAAAACTACGGCATCACCTTCCCGGATTCGATCATGACCCTGGGCTACAACAAGACCATGGTCTCGCCGGCGCCGACGAACTGGGGCGATCTGATGCGCGACGAATACCGCGGCCAGCTCGGCATTTATAACTCGTTCTACATGTCGCTCTACACCTTCGCCTGTATGAAAGTGGCGCAGGCGGGAGCAGCCGGCACCGCGCACCAGGAAGTGGCGGATAACCTGCAGGGCGTGATCGATTTCGCGAAAGCGAATCGCGATCGAGTGAAACTCTGGTGGCCCACTTCCACCGACATGGCCTTGAACCTGACGCAGAAGAATTGCGCGCTCGGCAACATGCACGGCACCGACATGATTCCCGCCTTGAAAAACAGCGCGGACCTCGGCGCCGTGGTGCCCGAGGAAGATCGCGCTTTCGTCCTGCTCATGTGGGTCGTGTCCACCGGCACCAAGGTGAAAGACCTCGCCGTCGAGGCCATCAATATGCTGCTGAGCGAAGAAGTGCAGACCGGTTTCGCCAGCGCGGGTGGCGCGACGGCGATTCCATCGGTCGCGGCGAAGATGGCGGAGCAGGACAAGGTTTGGGGTCAGCTTTATCCGAGCACGGCCGAAGGCCTGGCCGGCGTGCAGTATTATCCCTACGACATCTACGCGGCTCATTGGGACGAATTGGTTCAGGTCTGGGATCGCGAAATCCTGCGTAAATCTGCCTGATGGCGTCCGTCCGCCTCCAGAACCTGCGGTGCTCATTCAACCGTGAAACCCGAGCCGTCGATGACGTTTCGCTGCAACTGGAAGCGGGCGAATTGTTCTGCCTCCTTGGGCCTTCCGGTTGCGGAAAATCGACGCTGCTCCGTCTCATCGGCGGCTATCTCAAACCGGACGCCGGTCGCGTCTGGATCGGAGAAAAAGATGTGACCACGCAGCCGCCAGAGCAGCGCCGGACCGGCATGGTTTTTCAAAACTACGCGCTCTTTCCGCACCTCAGCGCGCTTGATAACGTCGCCTTCGGCCTGCGCGTGCAAGGCGTGGCGAGAGCGGCGCGCGAACGCCAAGCGAACGAGATGCTAGATTGGGTCGGCCTCACCAGTGAGGAGCGCGCCCGCCGGCCCGCGCAACTTTCCGGTGGCCAGCAACAGCGCGTCGCGCTGGCGCGCGCGCTCGCCTTCGGTCCGAGCCTGCTCATGCTCGACGAGCCGTTCGCCAATCTCGATCGGCTCCTGCGCGAGCGTCTGCGCGAGGAATTGAAAGCCGTCCAGCGGCGCTCAAAGACGACTACCATTCTGGTCACGCACGATCGCGAGGAAGCGCTCGCCCTCGGTGATCGCATCGCCATCATGCATCGCGGGAAATTGCTCCAGCTCGGGTCGGCCGAGGAAGTCTATCGGCGGCCGGCCAGCGCGACCGTCGCCGAGTTTTTAGGCCACCGGAACTTGTTCTTGATCACGCGCGTGACCGAGACAACGGTGGAAGCGGCCGGCGTTTCCCTTCCCAAACCCGCCGTAGACGCCCAGGCCGGCGATCATCTCTTGCTTTGGCCTAACGAGCTACAGTTACGCGGCGAAAAGTCGGCTCGCGCTTGGCCGGCCGTGATTCGTCAGCGCCAGTTCGCCGGGACGCACGCGGTCGTGACCGTCGAACTGGAAGGCGGCGCGGCGATGGAAGTGCAGAGCCCGCTGGAAGATTCGGGCGTTCGGGAAGGAACACGAATTTGGGTCGAGATCCCGCCGGTCGCGGTGTCGTTAGTCTCAGGATCGGAGGCCGCGGCGTGAATTCTCGCTCGCGCCTTACACCCTGGCTCTGGGCCGCGCCGACCGTTTGCCTGTTGCTCGCGCTTTTGCTCTGGCCGGCGTTGCAACTCATCCGCGTCAGTTTTTACGAAGGCGGCGGCGGGCAAAGCGGCTTCGGCATTGGCGGTAGCTTTTACAAACCGGACACGTGGACGCTGGAAGTCTATCGCGGCCTGATCGTGGATCGGTATTTCTGGGATATTCTTGGCTTCACGGTCTGGCTCGGTCTCGTCGTGGCCGCGCTTTGTGTGCTGCTCGGCTATCCGACCGCACATTTCATCTGGCGGTTACCGCTGCGCTGGAAGTCGATCGCGTTGGGCGCGGTCATCGTGACGAAACTGTCCAGTCTGCTCGTGACGATTTACGGATTGAAGCTGATCCTGGGCGACTACGGTCCGGTGAATGAATTTCTGCGCTGGATCGGCGCAACGAGTCATCCGCTCGCTTTGCAAAGCAACGCCACGGGCGTCGTTATCGGTGAAACGTTGCTCGTCATTCCCTACACGATCCTGCTGATTTGGGCCGGCCTGGAACGCGTGGACAAAACGCTGCCCGCCGCCGCGCGCGGGCTCGGCGCTGGACCGGTGCGGTCCTTCCTCAACGTCACTTTCCCGCTCTCCCTCCCCGCGCTCGCCACGGCCACACTCGTTAGTCTGATCTGGGCGCTGGGCGCGTTCATCAGTCCTTACCTGTTGGGCAGCCCGCAGGAGATCACGCTCGCGGTCGATGTGCAGCGGCAGATGTTTGAGAATCTGCACTGGCCTCGCGGCGCGGCGGAAGGCGGCGGTATGTTGCTCACGCTTTCCATTCTGGTCGCGCTCTACGCCATTCCGCACCGGTGGCTCTGCCGCAAATACGGGAGCGAAGGATTTGCCATATGAACGAGCGCGGAATTCTTCGTTATTTCGTCGGCGCGCTCGCCGTCCTCGTCCTCACGGCGTTGCTTTGGCCGCTCGTTTACGCGCTCTGGATTTCCTTCACGCCGCTGGAACTTCTGCAGCCGCCGCGCGCGGATTGGTCGCTCCGCTGGTATCGCGAATTCTTCGCTCAAACGCGGTGGACGGATGGCTTGCGCAATAGCCTCATCGTCGGCGCGCTCGCCACGGTTCTCTCGGTGGTCTGCGGCGCGAGCGTCGCGGTCGCGATCGTGCGTCATCGCTTCCGCGGCCGGCGCTTGCTGCAAGGCGCGGTCATGCTGCCGCTCTTCATTCCCGCTTTGATTTTGGGAATGGCCCTGCTGCCGATGATGCGCACCCTCGGGCTTTGGGGTACGCACTTCTCCGTCGCCGCCGCGCATAGTCTCTGGGGTTTGCCGCTGGTCTTTCTCGCGGTCCGCGGCGCTCTTGAAGATGCGGACGCAAACATGGAACACGCGGCGCGCGGACTGGGCGCGAGCGCGGCGCAAACGTTTCGTCTTGTCACTCTGCCGATCATTTCTCCGGCCGTCGCGGTCGGCGCGATGATGGCGTTCATCATCTCGCTGAACGAGCTGGTGATGGCGCTTTTCCTTTGCACCTCGACTAACGACACCTTGCCGAAAGTCATCTGGCCGAATCTGCGTTACACCCTCAGCCCCCTCGTCGCCGCCGCCTCCGGCGTGACCGTGATCGTAACTCTTGTTCTTCTCGCCGGAGCAACGCTCCTGCAACGCCGCGCCCTTAAATAGAAAGCCACCACCCTTATGAATTCAGAATCCTATTTCCAACCATCCGACCTGAAACGGTTCGGCGAAATCGGTCGCTCCAATCCGGAACTCGGGAACGCGTTCTTTGATTACTACGGCAAAGTCATGGAGGCCGGCGCGCTGACGAAACGCGAGAAGAACCTCATCGCTCTCGCGGTCGCGCACGCGCTGCGTTGTCCTTATTGCATCGACTCCATTTCCAACTCCAGCCTCGATCAAAACCTGACCGAAGCCGAGATGATGGAGGCGGTCCAAGTGGCAGGCGCAATGACCGCCGGCGTCACCCTCGTGCACAGCACGCAGATGCTCGGCCACATCGATTCACGCGAATGAAAAAGCAGATTCGCCTCAACGCGCTCGACATGAATTGCATGGGCTGCACCCCGGGCATCTGGACGCATCCGCGCGATGAGACCGGCGGCTACAACACGCTCCGCTACTGGACCGAGCTGGCGAAGGTGCTCGAGCGCGGAAAGTTCGATTCCATCTTCATCGCCGACATCCTCGGCGTTTACGATGTCTATGGCGGGAACGCCGACGCCGCCTTTACGCACGCGGTCGAGTTCCCGGTCAACGATCCGTTTCTCCTCGTGCCCGCGATGGCGATGGTGACCGAGCATCTCGGCTTCGGCATCACCGGCACGCTTTCCTACGAGCCGCCCTTCACGCTCGCGCGCACGCTCTCGACACTCGACCACCTGACGAATGGTCGGATGGCCTGGAACATTGTGACCGGCTATCTCGACAGCGCGGCCAAAGCATTCGGCCGCGCCAAACAACTCGCGCACGATGACCGCTACGCCATGGGCGAGGAATACATGGAGGTCATGTACAAACTTTGGGAAGGCAGTTGGGAAGACGACGCCGTCAAACGCGACAAGAAGAATCGTGTCTTCGCCGACGCCAAAAAGATTCACAAAATCGAACACTCCGGCGAGCACTTCGAGGTCGACGCCTACCATCTCTGTGAGCCGTCGCCGCAGCGCACGCCGATTCTCTTTCAAGCCGGCGCTTCCACGCGCGGTCGCGAGTTCGCCTCGAAACACGCAGAGTGCATGTTCATCTCCGGTTTCAGTTTCAAAGCGGTCGCGAAAATCGTGGCCGACATCCGCAAGCGTACGGCGGCGAACGGTCGTGATCCTTCGAGCGTGATCATTTACACCGCGCTGACCGTGATTTGCGGCGCGACTGATACGGAGGCTCAGGCCAAGTACGATGATTATTGCAAGTTTGTGAATCTCGAAGGGACACTCACCCTCTTCTCCGGTTACTCCGGCTTCGATCTCTCGACCGCTGACCTCGACGCGCCTTACAAATACGTCGAGAGCGATGCGATCCAGACCTTCGTCGAAGGCTTCACCAGCGCCGATCCGGATAAGACATGGACGTTGCGCGAGGTCGGTGAGTTTCTCGGCATCGGGGGCTTCGCCGCGATCGAGATCGGTTCACCGCAAACAATCGCCGATCGCATGACCGAGTGGATGGAAGCGACCGGCATCGATGGATTCAATCTCATCTACTCCGTCAGCCCCGGAGACTTCACCGACTTCGTCGATCTCGTCGTGCCCGAGCTGCAGCGACGCGGAATTTACAAAACGGAGTATGCGGAGGGCACGCTCCGTGAAAAGCTTTACGGCCGCGGTCAAAGTCGCCTTCAGGCCGATCACCCCGGCGCGCAATATCGACGCGCGGCGGCTCCGATTTCTTAGTCGACTCAACCGCAGCTAAAACCATGAAAACCAAATTCGTTACCACACTCAGCATGCTCGTGTGCTCGTTAGGCTACGCGCAAGAGAAACTTGGGTCGACAACAAACGTAATCGCGAATCGCGCCCAAGCGCCGATCTTTGTCCACGAACAGAAAGGATGAATTCCACATGGTCACGCTAAACGAAACCCCTGACGATCTCGACCGTCCGCCCTTGCTCCCGCTCACCGCGCTCGACGCACTCTGGTTTCAGGTCGCGGGCACGCTCTGCAATCTGCGCTGCAACCACTGCTTCATCTCCTGCTCGCCCGAGAATCACACGCTCGGGTTGATGACTTTCGAGCAGTTCAAGCCGCACCTTGATGAGTCGGTCGGTTACGGCGTGAAGGAATATTATTTCACCGGCGGCGAGCCTTTTATTAATCCAGACATCTTCCGGATTCTGGAAGCGACGCTCGCAGTGGGCCCGGCCACGGTGCTCACCAACGCGACGCGGTTTAACGAAGAGAAGATCGCCCGTTTGGCCGCGGTCCGTGACGCTTCCGATTACTCGCTCGAGTTGCGCGTCAGCATCGATGGTTTCTCTCCGGAAACGAACGATCCCATTCGCGGCCCTGGCACTTTCGATCAGGCGATGAGCGGCGTGCGCATGCTCGTGGCCGCCGGGTTTCTCCCCATCATCACCTCGATGCGCTCATGGGAGATGCACGAGGATGATGAATTCCTGCGCGAGTTCCGCGCGCGCCTGGCGGAGATCGGCTACACGCGGCCGCGGATGAAATTATTGCCCGCGCTCAAGATCGGGCAGGAAGCGAAACGCGATCACGGCTACGGCAAATACGAGTTCGTCACCGAAGCGATGATGATCGGCTACGATGAGACGCAGTTGCTTTGCCATAACAGCCGCGTGGTCAGCGATCGTGGCGTGCACGTCTGTCCGATC
>JBBSLZ010000103.1:0-9805 GCA_038233435.1 Chthoniobacterales bacterium | reverse complement strand
GAGGCGGAAATCACGGCGTTGGTGCCAGCGGCAGAGATCGATGCGCTTTGCTCGCTCGAGACGCACTTTCGGCACGTGGACTCGACCTTTCGTGCGCTTGGACTTTAATTAGCGGCAGCGACCAGCACGCGTGACTGGGGGCCATCTGCCCTCCGAACCGCGATTCTCCGGCATGGCTCGAACTCTTTATGTGAAAACCGGCTGCCCTTACTGTAAGGCGGCCACCGATTTTTTGGATGGAAACCAGATCGCTTACGAGACGGTGGAAGTGCGGGGGAGCGACGAAGGGATGGAAAAACTAGCGGCGCTTTCCGGCCAGACCAAGACGCCGACTCTCGATTGGGACGGCGAGGTGCTGGCAGATTTCGGAGTCGAAGAGCTGGAGAAGTTTCTGAAAGATCACCCGCCGAAGTAGCGGCCCACGTCAGCGTGGAATGGCGCGGAGAGCGATCTCGCTGATGCGGCCTTCGGGGTTGAGTCCGATTCTGGTCGTCTCGAAGATCATTCCCGGCTTGGTAACGGTGCCGGGCAGGACGGCGCGCACGCGACTGCTCCGGGCTTTCAGGAGAAGATGGGCAACGCGGAAAGACGGGGATAGCTCCACCCCTTGCAGATCGAAAGCGGCAAGGAGCGAGAGCGCCATTGGCTGGTCTGGACCAGGGGTGAGCTCGACGCCGGCCTTCTCCTCCGTGGGCATAATCGAGAGGTGCGCGATTGGCACTCCGGTGTGAGGAAGAAGGGCGCTCGGAGAGTCGACGGCGGGCGCGAGCCGGAGCGTCTCGATCCGCCCGTGCTCATCGAGTGTGGCGCGGTCGATTTCGAATGTGGTCTGCGGGAGGCGAGTGCCGGGATGAGCGCGCGGATCGACGTGCAACCGGACGACGTTGGAGACAAGCTGAGCTTGCAACGCCATCAACTCGAAGGTGTCGGAAAATTGCATCGCCCCCACTGCCAACGTCATGCTCACGACGACCGCGTCCCTTGTCGCCAACGGGAGACGCGCCGGCGTGAGAGCGGGTGGCTCAGTCGGCGAGGACTGGATCGGCTGGGCCGGCGCCGATTCTTCTTCGGTGTCCTCCTGCGCGGACGGCGCCGGTGGACCAAGGGCGTGTCCATTCGCCTCGTGCTTCACCTCGGGCAATTCGGCGACGCTCTTTTTACTCTTCCGCTGCGGCAGGTGAGCCAAGGTCTGGGTGACAACATCGACCAGGGCAGCCGAGATGAATGGCTTCGCCAGAGTGAGGACGATGCCTTCGTAGGTGGCGGCGGTTTGCGCCATCTCGGCGACGTGGCCGGACATCATGATGATGGGGATGGACCGGGTCTTCCGGTGAGCGGCTAAACGGCGGCAGACTTCGTCGCCGTTAAAATCGGGCAGGCTGTAATCGAGCAGGATGAGATCGGGTCGGAAAGAGAGGCACTGCTCGACCCCTTCGGCGCCGGTCGCCGCCGAGACGATCTGGAGGCTGGGATGCGCCGCTTGGAGCATTTCCTCGACGAAGATGCGCAACGTCTCCGTATCATCGATGACGAGAATCTTCTTTCCGTCCCGGACCACCTCGGGCGGCGCTGGGGGCGGAGGTTGGCTGGCGGGCGATCGGGGGATGGAGCGCTGAGCCTCTGCCAGCACGGCGGGCCATTTCCCCTCGATCGTGGGGACGGGAGCCGATGCCGGCGGCGCCAGGCAGGCGAATTCGGGAGACGGCCAGCGGAGCATTTCACGCAAGGCGTCCATTCCCTCCAGGCCGTTAGCCGCCGCGTGATAGAGCCGGCCGTGGGCGAAGTGGAGCTGGCCCAGAACAGCCTGATCGGCCGCGCTGACGGTGACCAACGCGTTCGCGCCCTCGAGTCCGAGAAGGGGAAGAATATCGGACAGATTGAGCTGGCTCAATGCAGTCGCGGGGGCGTCCTCGTCGGCCCGGCTGAGCAAGGCCTGAATGGAAGCGCCGAGATCCGTAAGCCGAAACGGCTTCTCAATGAAAGTGATGGCGGCTCCCGGCCGGTCCGCGCGCTGTAGGCTGGGGGGCAATCCCGCCGCGATGACGATCACGCGGGTTTCCGGGACCGCGTTCCGGAGTTGCTCGAGGAAATCAATCAGGCCCGCCAGCGGAGGATCGAAGTCGACGATAAGCAGAGCCGGCTGTGCCTCGTCCAGCGCCTGGCGGGCGAGAGCGAGAGATCGGACCACGTGGACCCGGTAGTGGGGCGCAAACTTCTTCAAGGCCGCGGTCATGGCCGCCGCGAGTGCGGGGTAGTCTTCGATCAAAAGGACATGACCCACGGTGCCGGCGAGAGATGAAGAGAATTGGGGCACGTGGCGGGGAAAAGGCGCGATTATAAGACAAAGTACGCGCCAACTCCAAGCAACTAGCGCAAGTCACATGCCTGCGGACACTTCCGACGCCGCCACGCGGCGTGTGGCGCTAATTATTCGAAGCGAAGTGCTTCGATCGGGTCGAGCGAAGCGGCCCGATAAGCCGGATAAAATCCAAAGCCAATTCCGATCGCCGAGCAGACAACGAGCCCGGCGATGGCCCAGCCAAACGGGAAAATCAGCTCTGCTTGCAGCCAGGCCGCGAGCAGATTTCCACCCACGACTCCGAGGATGATGCCGAGGATGCCGCCCGCTTCGGAAATGAAGACGGCTTCGGCCAGAAACTGCCGGAGAATGTCTTTACTCCGCGCGCCGATCGATTTCCGGATGCCGATTTCCTTCGTCCGTTCCGTCACGCTGACGAGCATGATATTCATGATGCCGACGCCTGCCGCCACGAGCGCGATCAAGCTAATGACAAAGGCGCCGATCCGGACCACGTCCGCCACAGAGGCAAAGGCGCTTTTCAGGGAATCGTTGGAATAGATTTCGAAGTCGTTAGGCTGCTGTGGTTTCAGACCACGCGCGATTCGCATGGCGCCGATCGCTTTGTCCAAAGTGCGATTGTAAGTCTCTTGCGAAGGAGCCTGGGTGGCGATGTTAACCGACCGTTTCGCCGCGCCGAAATTCTCGAAGAACCGCGTGATCGGGATGACGCAAATATCGTCCTGGCTTTGCCCGAACGCGGTCCCTTTGGCCGCCAGGACGCCGACCACCGTGACCGAGTGGCCGCTGACTTTGATGACCTTCCCGATCGGCGACTCGTGCGGAAAGAGGCGCTTCTCGATCATCTGCCCGATGACGGCCACACTGCGGGCCAGAGCGACGTCTTCTTCGGTCAAATTCCGGCCGTACGCGAGAGTGTAGCTGTTCGCGGCCAGGAAACTCTGGTTCGAGCCGGCCACGTTTAGATTGGGGGTGGTTTTTTCGCCCTTATAGAGGGCCTGCCCATTGAAGAGGAACGTCTTCAGGCAAACCTCGCTGGCCACTCCCTCCATCAGGCTGGCGTAACGTTTGGCCTGTTCATAGGTGATATTGCGGCGGTTCTCGAACTTCTCGGCGTTCCGGCCGCCCTGGCCTCCGCTGATCGGATACTTGGCAAACTGGAAAATATTCGAACCAAGAAAACTAATTCCGGTCTCGATCGAGCTGGAGAGCGCGCCGATCGCGGTCATGACCGAGATGACCGAGAAAACGCCGATGGTGATCCCGATCATGGTCAAGCCCGAGCGCAGCTTGTTCGCCGTGAGAGATTGCAAAGCCATGACGAAGATTTCCCATGTTTGCATTATTCTAAAGTTTTAAGTTTACATTCGAGACTCGATTGTCTTTAACGGGCGTGCCGAAACGAACTCGCTTCAGGCGGCCTTCGTAACGGCACTGAAAATCAACTGAAAGGCAAAAACAAATGTACTTACTCATGCACCTGATTCCTAACGCGGACGCCGGAATGGTAACTAGCTTCTTCAACTGGGTAAATGGAGTTCTTGCTCATTTCTGGGCCAATTAATCTTGCCTGAGACGTGGTGGGACGGCGTCAGCTTTCAAGAAGGCTGTGCCGTCTACACCCAATCTTTCGTGCTGTCGCTGGCTGAACCACAGTGGTGATTGCGAGAACTTCTTGGAGTCAAGAGACGGTAAGGTCATAGTCTCGTCACAGGCTCTCTCCGCCTTCATTCATAGCGTAGTGCGGTTACTGGATCGAGTCGGGAAGCGGTCCAAGCAGGGGCCAAGCCCGCGCATAGTCCAGTCGCGACACTCACTCCTACGCTGACCAGCACAAGATTCATGGAAAATTCGATTGGAAATGAAGGAAAGGCAGCGCCCAATGCCGCGCAGATGACGTAAGCCAAGGCAAGACCGAAGATTCCGCCCAGCACACAGAGGGCGGTTGATTCGATCAAGAACTGTAGCAGGATCGTGCGTCGCCGTGCGCCTAACGCTTTTCGCGTGCCGATCTCTTTTGTCCGCTCCTTCACGCTGACGAAAGTGATATTCATGATGCCAATTGCGCCGACAAAAAGGGCGAGCCCTGTGATAAAAAATCCGGCGATCGCGATCGAATTTTTCACCGGATCAAGCGTACTTTTAAAGGCTTGCTGTTCATTGATGCTGAAGTCGTCCTTCTTTTCGGGGGCCAAGCCTCGGACCTGCCTCATTATCCCTGTTAGCTCGCCCTTCGCTTCCGCCATTTTCGTCTTATCTTTTACCTGCACCCGAACGTCGGATTCGCTTTTGGCGCTGAAAGATCTCTCGAAAGCAGGCAGCGGGATCGCGACCATCGCATCCCAACTGAAGAGTCCGAGAAACGAGCCCTGGCGGGCGGCCACCCCTACGATTTTGAAAGGTACGCCTCCTATCTCAATTGACTTTTTAAGGGGATTTTCTGTCGGGAATAGCGCCGTCGCGATATCGTAGCCGATGACCGCCACGTTTGTCCCGCTGCGAGCCTCAATCTCATTAAAGAAACGGCCTTCCGAGCACTCCAGAGGTGAGATGGCGACAAAGCTGGCATTCGTCCCTTGGACGATGACGCTTTTCATGATGTTATCAGCACGCTTGACGTTGCGGAGAACGGTCGAGACCGGGACTGCTATCGACAGAAGCGAATTCGGTCGCGCCTTGATCAAGCGGTTTACTCGATCGGCGTAATCCGTCCGAATTTTTTTCCGTCCTCGAAATTGCCACCAATTCTCGGGTGGAATCCAGGGCTGCCGATTCACGTAGAGCACATCTTCACCTAACATGACCATACTTCGATCGAAGCCGGTCGAGATGCCGGTAATGGCGGTGCCCATAAGCGTAACCGCGACGATGCCGATAATGACTCCGAGCGCCGTGAGCAGGGAACGCGTCTTGTTCGCCTGCATCTGCGCGAGCGCGATCTTCCAGCTTTCGGTCAACTCGTAGAGAAGGCGTTTCATGCGGCGCGTTCCTCTTGCGGAAAGGATGCATTTTCTACGGGCGCAGGTTCCATTTCGCGGCGGAGCCGCTTTGGAGTGCGGCGCGTCCCCGCGCCGCTTTCATGGCGCGTCGTCTTCGAAAATGCGCGCGCGAAATTCTGCGGGCGGCGTCGCGGAAAAGCGGTGCGAGGACGCACCGCACTCCAAAGCGGCTGCGCCGCGAAATGCCTCCGCGCCCATGGCATTTCAGGCTCGACCGTGAGCGCCGGCTTTCTCATGGGTGAGCGAGCGACTCCACGGCGGACGTTTCGTTTAACGAGTCGCTTTCCACCACGCCATCCCGCAGATGGACGCTGCGACGCGCGTGGCGCGCGATGTCCGGTTCGTGGGTGACGAGAATGACGGTGTTGCCCTGCTGATAGAGGTTCTCCAGCAGGGCCATGATTTCCTCGCCGGTCTTCGAGTCCAGGTTTCCGGTGGGCTCATCCGCGAGGATGATGGAAGGATTGTTGACCAGCGCGCGGGCGATCGCCACCCGCTGGCGTTGGCCGCCAGAGAGTTCGTTAGGCTTGTGCTGCATCCGGTCGCCCAGGCCGACATCGCGCAAGGCTTGCGCGGCCCGTTCCTCCCGCGCCTCCGGGTCGATGCCAGCGTAGATCAGCGGTAGCTCCACGTTGCGCAGACTGGTCGAGCGCGGCAGCAGGTTAAAGGTCTGGAAAACGAAGCCGATCTCTTTGTTCCTGATCTCGGCCAGCTCGTCGCCTTCCATCGCGGAGACATCCTTGCCGTTAAAATCATAACGCCCGGAGCTGGGCGTATCGAGGCAGCCGAGCATGTTCATGAGGGTCGACTTGCCGCTGCCGCTCGGGCCCATGATGGCGAGGTATTCGTTCCGATGAATCTGCAAGGTGACGCCACGTAAGGCATGCACCGTCTCGTCGCCCATGACGTAGTGTTTGGTAATGTTCTCGATGTCGATGACGATCGGGCCATAGGGGCGGAGAGCGTTCGCTGGCATACAGAGGAGGCGTCAACCTTGCGCGAAGGAGCAGGAAAAGGCGACGCGCGGCGCGCGCGCAATCCCACTCACTTCTTCTTCTCTTCTTTCTCGATCTCCACCTTGGCGCCGTCTTTCAACTTCCGGCTGATCGCGCTGTAGCTGCCGGAAATGACCTCGTCGCCGGGCTGTACGCCGGTTTTGATCTCCATGTAAGTGTCATCCGCGATCCCGGTCGTGACCGGCACCCGCACGGCCTTGTTGCCCTTCTTGAGGAAGACCACTTTCAACAGTTTCTCGCGCTCTTCCCGCTCGGCCGCTTTTTCCTGACGCTGATTGGTCAACTCGGCGGCGTTATCGCCCTTTTCACCGGCGGCTTGTTTCTGTTTTTTCTGCTCAATTTCTTCCGGGCTCAAATTTCCTTCGCCGGTTCGGATGGTCACACTCTGCATCGGCACCGCGACGGCATCGGTCACCTTGTTGGTCTGGATATCTGCGGTGCAACTAAGGCCCGGTCGCAAGCGCACGTCGGTGTTTTCGAGCCGGATTTTCACTTCGAAATTCGTTACCTCTTCCTGCGTGCCGGTCCCACTGGTCTTGCCGCTATTGGCGATTTGCGCCACTTCGCCAGCAAACTTCCGGTCCCCGTAGGCATCGATCGTGACGACGGCCTGATCGCCTTTTTTCACGGTCACGACATCGTTTTCATTCACGTCCACGTGGGCCTCCATCCGGCTCAAATCAGCCACCGACATGACCTCGGTGCCGGCGAACTGGTTGGTCGCCACCACCCGCTCCCCGAGCTTGCTATTCAATACCGTAACGGTGCCGTCCATCGGCGAGTAGATGGTGGTTTTGGAAAGTTGATCGCGGGCCTGGGTGGAGCCGGCCTGCGCCCGCTCGATTTCGTAGAGGGTGCTGTCGTAAATCGATTTCGCCATTTCGGCGGACGTCTGCGCCGCGGTGTATTCGGATTCCGAGATCATCTTTTTATCGAAGAGATCCTTGGCCCGCTTTAGATCCCGGTCCGCTTTCTCGGCCGAGGCTTTCATCTGCAGATTCGTCGCCTGCGCGGCACTGATCGCGGCCTGCTGCGCGTCCAGGATGGCCTGATAGGAATCGGGTTTGATCTTCAAAAGCAGATCGCCTTTTTTCACCGCCAGCCCGTCCGTGACCGGCAGCTCTGTAATCTCGCCCGCGACTTCGGGCGAGATCTTGACCAGCACCTCAGGTTGCACTTTACCGGTCGCCGAGACGGTTTGGACAATGGTGCGGCGACTGGCTTTCTCCGTTACGACCGGGATCGGCTTTTCCCGTTTGCCCATAATGACGGAGCTGATAATCCAAAGGAGCACGAGGGCGATGCCGCCGAAAATGAAGTAGCGCTTCTTGCGGGAACGGCGCTTGCCCGCTGGCTTCACGGCAGCGCTGGGGGTCGCGATGGATTGATGCATGGGGGGCGGGAGACAGGAGCGAGTGAAGACAAATAGGAACTCCTGCGTGGGTTGCAACCTTAAACCCGCCGCGGGCTTTTTCCAGATTACCCGGCTGGACTCCGCCGTTTCGTGATCTGCGCGATCGCCCAAGCCGCGTGCTCCGCCAGCAGTGGCTCGGGATCGGCCGCCGCCCGCTCGAGCGCGGGCAAATCCTCCGTCGTCCCCACGTTTCCCAAAGCCACGCATACGTTTCGCAGGAAGCCGCGGCGTTTGATGCGTTTGATCGGTGAGCCGCGGAAGAGGACGCGGAATTGCTCGTCATCGAGCGCGAGAAAATCACGCAGCAAAAGGGCGCTCGTTGCCGGTCGCGCGGCGAAGGCGCTTTCGCGCGAGAGGGCAGCGAAGCGATTCCAAGGGCAGACATCCAGGCAGGTATCGCAGCCGTAGATGCGGTCGCCGATCAACGGGCGGAACTCGAGCGGGATCGTGCCTTTCAGTTCGATCGTGAGGTAGGAGATGCAACGCCGGGCATCGAGCGTGTGTTCGGCGGTGATCGCGCCGGTCGGACAGGCCGTCATGCAGCGCGTGCAACTGCCGCACCGGGCTGCCTGCGGAGTATCCGTCGCGAATTCAAGGGTGGTAAGAATTTCGCCGAGAAAAAACCACGTCCCGAGTTTTTGATCCAGCAACATGGTGCTCTTCCCGTGCCAGCCGATCCCGGCCTCAGCCGCAAAATCACGCTCTAAAATCGGCCCCGTATCGACGTAACACTTCTGCACGCCGCCGCGGGTTTGCAGGAACGCATCCAGCTCCCGCAGGCGCGCCAGCATCACGTCATGGTAGTCATCGCCCCACGCGTAGCGCGCGATCCGGCCCGGCCGGCCGCTCTCCTCCGCGCCTTGCCAATAATTCAACGCCAGCACAATCACGCTCCGCGCGCCCGGCAGGACGAGCTGCGGATCACCGCGCTTCTCCGCGCCGCGCGTCAGCCAATCCATCTCGCCGGCGGCGCCGTCAGCCAGCCACGCCTCGAACTCCGACGCGTGCGGCGGCGTGGCGCAGCGGGCGATCCGACAGGAGTCGAACCCCAGCGCGAGCGCTCGCTCGACCAAGTCGTTTTTTAGTTCAACCGACATGCTGGAAAATCGTTTGCGCCACTTCCGCCACCCTGCGCCCGGAAGTGTGCACGATGAGGTCCGCGGCCGCGCGGTAAAGTGGTTCGCGTTCCCGCAGCAAAACGGAAAGCGAGGTTTGCGAATCAGCTGTGTCCAATAAAGGACGCGTTTCCCGCTCGTTGGCGACGCGTGCAAATAAAGTCACTGCGTCCGCTTCGAGATAGATGACCACGCCCAGCCGAGTGAGCATTTCCCGATTCTCCGCGCGGAGGACGACGCCTCCACCGGTCGCGACGATCGCACGACCCGCTGGCATTTCCGCGAGGGCCGCGGTTTCGGCAGCGCGGAATGCGGCCTCTCCGTGCGCGGCAAAAATCTCCGCAGTCGAGCAGCCGAAACGCGCCTCGATTATCACATCGGTTTCGTAGAGTGGCCACGCCGTCAGCCGCGCCAGCTCGCGACCGACCGTTGTTTTACCGGCGCCCATAAATCCGATCAGGACGATGGCGTCGCCGCGTTCCATTCCCCAAGATAGCGCAGGCTGCGGCCTTGCACACGGCAGCGAGATCGCTCCTTGAAAAACGTCTTTACAACCACCCTCGTTCCGCGAACTCAATAACGAACGCCATGCCCGCCTCCGTTTCTTCCGCTCCCCTGGTCGCTGTCGTCATGGGCAGCCAATCCGACTGGGAGACGATGCGCCACGCGGTCGAGATGCTCGCCGCGCTCGGAGTGTCGAGCGAACACCGTATCGTTTCCGCGCATCGCACCCCGGACCTGATGGCGGAGTTCGCACGCAGGGCGGCGGCGCGCGGCTTGCGCGTGATCATCGCGGGCGCCGGCGGGGCCGCACATTTGCCGGGTATGATCGCGGCGCACACTTGGCTGCCGGTGCTCGGCGTGCCGGTGGAATCGAAGGCGCTTAAAGGCATCGACTCGCTGCTTTCCATCGCTCAAATGCCGGCCGGCGTCGCCGTCGG
>JBBSLZ010000102.1:0-9807 GCA_038233435.1 Chthoniobacterales bacterium | reverse complement strand
CGCCTCACCAACATCGCCAGCGACGTTTCAATACGAAATGACGCGCTCTCTCGCTCGGGTGTCCCGCGAGGCGCGGGACACTGCGGGCGAGGGCGCCCGCGCTCCCCGGATCTCATTGGAGGCGCCGAGCAAATGCTCGGTCCCGGGTGCGTCACGCCTTTTTCTCATCTGCGCCATCTGCGGTTGCCTGACACTCCCCATCCCCTCGGGCCAGGGAACCTCGACCGCGGCCTGTCTCGGCCGCTTAGGCGAAGGTGCGACGCGGCGTAAGCGTGCGCTCGACGAAATTCCGTCCAGCGGTGCGCCGGGCGCGTAGAATCTTTGAAATCGCTGCTTTCCACTTGGAAACTTTCCCCTGATATTCAGGTTCAGTCTTCCCAATTTATGGACGCTTCCACCCACCTGGCTTCGACTTCGCATCCCGCTCACGATCCTCATTCGCACGGGGATGAGCATGATCATCACGACCTCGGGTTCATCCAAAAATACATTTTTTCGACCGATCATAAGGTGATCGGCATCCAGTACGCGATCACGGGGCTGATTTTCCTGTTCCTCGGTTTTACCCTCATGATGATGATGCGGTGGCAGCTGGCTTATCCGGGCAAGGCGCTGCCGATCGTGGGCGATCTCCTGGGCAATGTCTTCGGGGCGCAGATGGTGAATGGCGTCATGACGCCGGATTTTTATAACTCGTTAGGCGCGATGCACGGCACGATCATGATTTTCCTCGGGATCGTGCCGGTGGCTTTCGCGGCGTTCGGAAATTTTGTGGTGCCGCTCCAGATCGGGGCGCCGGATATGACTTTTCCGAAGATCAACATGGCGAGCTACCAGGCGTTTTTCGTGGGTGGGCTGGTGATGCTGGTCAGCTTCTTCGTGCCGGGCGGGGCGGCCAAGGGCGGCTGGACTTCTTACACGCCGCTTTCGGTGATCGCGGATACGGGTCCGGGACATCACTGGCTTTGGAATGGGCAGACGCTGTGGCTGATCGCGTTTATTTTGTTGATCACTTCTTCGCTGCTGGGGGCGGTCAATTTTATCACCACCATTATTCAACTGCGGGCAAAGGGGCTGACCTGGATGCGGCTGCCGTTTTTCGTTTGGACGCAGCTGATTACGGCTTTCCTGCTCCTGCTGGCGTTTCCTCCGCTGGAGGCGGCGATCGTGATGCAGTTGATGGATCGAATCGGGGGAACCAGCTTTTTCCTGCCGGCCGGTCTGGTGGTGAATGGCGCGGCCATGCAGGTGAGTGGCGGCGGGAGTCCGCTGCTCTGGCAGCATCTTTTCTGGTTCCTGGGGCACCCGGAGGTGTATGTGCTGATCCTGCCCGCGATGGGGATCGTGGCGGAAGTTATTGCCAATAATACGCGCAAGCCGCTCTGGGGTTACAAGTCGCTCGTCTTCGCGGGGCTGGTGCTGGGTTTTCTTTCTTTTGTCGTCTGGGCGCATCACATGTGGCTGACTGGGATGGGCACGACGGTGAGCGCGTTTTTCCAGACGACGACGCTGATTATTTCGATCCCGTCGGTGATTATTTTGAGCGCGTTTTTTATCTCGCTCTGGGGCGGGTCGATTCGATTTAACACGCCGATGCTTTTTGCGACGGCGTTTCTGCCGATGTTCGGCATCGGGGGTTTGACCGGCATTCCGCTGGCTTTTAACTCGGCGGATTTGTATCTGCACGACACCTATTATGTGATCGCGCATTTCCATTACATCGTGGCGCCGGGGACGATTTTCGGCCTCTTCGCGGGCGTCTATTATTGGTTCCCAAAGGCGACGGGGCGAAGGATGAATGAGTTTTGGGGGAAGGTGCATTTCTGGCCGTCGCTCATTTGTATGAACGTGATCTTCCTGCCGATGTTTTTGCAGGGGATGTTGAGCATGCACCGGCGCTGGTATGACGGCGGGCAGGGCTGGAATCTGGCCAACGAGAAGGTGTGGGGCTTGACCGGGTTCCAGTGGAACGTGCCGATCTCGATGGCGGCCTGGACGATGGGGCTGGCGCAGATTCCGTTCATCATCAATTTCTTCTGGAGCATCAAGTGGGGTGAGAAGACGGATGATAATCCGTGGGAAGCGACCACTCTGGAATGGGCGGCGCCGTCGCCGCCTCCACACGGGAATTTTGCGGTGACCCCGGTGGCGTATCGGGGGCCGTATGAATACAGCCTACCGGGCCGCGAGAAGGATTTCACGATGCAAAACGAACCGATCCGCGAGAGCGATCGCCGCGCTTATAATGAGGCAGCGGCGGCGGTGCATTAACTTTTAGCGGAACGTTTTTCATGGAAATCCCTTACACGACTGCGGCCCGCCCGGATACGGGCCTTTGGAATGCGAAGATCGGCATCTGGCTCTTTCTCGCCTCCGAAGTGATGCTCTTCGGCGGGCTCTTCTCGGCGTACATTTTTCTGCGGCTCGATTCACAGCCCGGACTTTGGCCGCATGGGCTGTTGAACGTGCCGGTGGGCACGATGAACACGGCGATCCTGATCGGCTCGTCGGTGACGGTGGTGCTGGCTTGGGCGGCGCTGAAGATGCGGCAGTTCAACCGTTACAAGATCTACATGGGGATCACGATCATCTGCGGGATCCTCTTCCTGGTGGTCAAATTGGCCTATGAGTGGCCCGATAAATTTGAGCATTTCGGCGCTTTTATTCGCACCGATCGGCTGGAGAAATACGAGCAGTATCTGGGGAATCACCATCTGCTCGAGAAAGGATTGGAGCCGCGGTTGGAGATCACCGGGCACTTGCACAATCACGAGGCGTTGCACGATCCGAACGTCAAGGAATATGAGATCCAGCTCGATCAGGTGTATGCGGACCCGACCAATCCGGCGAGCGATCGGCCACATTTTTGGCCGGTCCCGAAGAGCGAAAAAATTGCTCATATAGCGAAAGAAGATGTGGAGCGGGCCGGGATGTTCATTCCGAAGCACAGCACGTTCTTCGCGACCTATTTTACGATCACCGGCTTGCACGGTTTGCACGTGCTGGGAGGCGTTCTGATCTTCATTTATCTTTGGCTGCCAATTGGAGCGAATCTCTACAAGCGCAACCCGGAGCATCTGGCCAATCGAGTTGAGGTGGCCGGCTTGTTCTGGCACTTTGTCGATCTGGTCTGGATCTTTGTTTTCCCGCTCTTCTACCTCCTTTAAACCGATGAACGAATTGACTACGCCCGACCCCGCTCTGCGTCACGATGAGGAGGAAGCCGAGCACGGCCATCACGACGTTTCACAGCATGTGAAGAAGTATCTGATGGTGGGCGGTCTGCTCCTTGCCTTCACCCTCATCACGGTGGCGCTGTCTTACGTGAACTTCGGTTCGCACAAGGCGAACATGGCGATCGGCATGCTGGTGGCGACGTTTAAGGCCGGTCTGGTGGCGGCGATTTTCATGCATCTTTCGGCGGAGAAAAAGCTGATTTACCGCATCCTTATTTTCACCGGGCTCTTTGTCATCGCCCTTTTTTGGCTCACCTATCTGGCCTGGTACAACCCCATTACCCGCTAAATGTCGCTGAAGGGTTTTCATATCGTTTTCATCACCTGCTCGACGCTGCTGGCGCTCCTGCTGGGGGCTTGGTGCGTGTGGATGGATCTGGTCTTGGGCGCGCCGTCGTATCTGACCGGAGCGGTGGCCTGTTTCGTGGCTGCGCTTGGCTTGATTGTCTACGGCGTCTGGTTTTATAAAAAAATGAAGCGGCTGCGTATTATCACATGAAGACGAAATTGCTGGCGCTCGCTGCGCTGATTTATCTCTCCCAAATGGGGCAGGCGATGGCTTGCGCGGTTTGCATGGCTTCGCCCGGTTCTAAAGCCGCCCAAAGCATGGGGATGGCGATCTGGTTTTTGATGGCCGCGGTCATGTCGGTGCTGGGCGGCGTGGGCGCGTTTGGTTTTCATCTCTGGCGTCATGGCCGCATGCCGCTGGAGCCACATCAGGAACTGACTCAGGAAGACTTCAATCAATATGATTAGCGCTCCACTCGCGTTGATTAACGAATTTCTCGGACAGCCGCCGAATGCTTCCGAGCACGGTTTCCAGATCGATCACATTCTGGAGTTCAGCCATTGGTTCATGGGGGCGCTCTTCGTGGGCTGGTCGGCGTTCTTTATCTTTGTCCTGATCCGGTTCCGGAAGGGGCGCCATCCGGTGGCGGATCATGAGGGCGTGAAGTCGGGTATCTCGACGCATCTTGAATTTGCGGTGGTGCTGATCGAGGCGGTGCTTTTGGTCGGCTTCGCCATCCCGCTTTGGGCGAATTTTGTGAATGATTTCCCCGATACCAAGGAGGCCATTCTAGTCCATGCGGTGGGGCAGCAGTTTAATTGGAATTTCCATCTGCCAGGACCGGACGGTGTCTTCGGTCATCGCGACGTTTATCTGGTCAGCAACTCGAACCCGCTCGGTCTCGACTCAACTGATCCGGCGGCGAAGGATGACCTGGTCGTTTTGGGCGAACTGCATGTGCCAGTGGATCGGCCGGTGATTGTGGAGACTTCGTCGAAAGATGTGATTCATAATTTTGCGGTGCCGGCAATGCGGGCGGCGCAGGACGCCATCCCCGGGCACGTCATTCCGCTCTGGTTTCGACCGATTAAGACGGGGACGTATGAGATTGTCTGCGGGCAGCTTTGCGGACTGGGTCATTACAGCATGAAGGGTTCGCTGGTGGTGGATACGCCGGAGGATTATCAGGCTTGGTTGAAGGAGCGGGCGGAGTTGGCTGGGACGGTGAGCGCGCCGCCGGCGCTGGAGCGACCGGAAGGCGAGCCGCGGCCTGCGCCCGATCAGGGAACGGTGCCGGCACCCGGGGCGCCGCGTGCGGCTGATCCGGGACCAGGTGCGAGCCCCGGGGCCGGCGGACATCTGTAGGGACGGCTGCTATCGGCGCCTCGCACCTTTACGTTTTGCCCGCGTCGGCGGTGCCTGGAATTCCTTGCGCCGAGGGGGTCGTGGATCGCTCTGCGGCCGGGTCCGGCTTTGAGGTTGTGAGAGAATGAACGAGAGTTCCGGGATGAAGGGATCACGAAACGCCTGGCTGAATCGGTTCGCCTGGTTGCTAGCCGGGCTGACTCTTTTTTTAATCTGCAGTGGCGGGATGGTGACGAGTAAAGGGGTGGGGCTGGCGGTGCCGGACTGGCCGACGACGTTCGGCTACAACATGTTTCTTTTTCCTGTTTCGCAGTGGGTGGGCGGGATTTTTTTTGAGCACACCCACCGTCTGATCGCTTCCGTGATCGGGCTGCTGACGATCGTGCTGGCGGTGTGGCTCTGGCGCGCGGAAAGCCGGAAGTGGCTGCGCGTGCTAGGCGTGGCGGCGCTCGGCGCAGTCATCTTGCAGGGTCTGCTGGGTGGATTGCGGGTGACAATGTTGAAGGATGAGATCGGGATCTTTCACGCTTGTCTGGCACAGGCTTTTTTCGCGCTGCTGGTTTTCATCGCGGTGGCGACTTCGGCGAGTTGGCAGGAGGCGCGGCGGCGACCGTTGCCCGGTGGGTTGCTTTGGTTGCCGGTGCTGACGCTGGCGTTGATTTATTTTCAACTTGGCCTGGGGGCGACGATGCGGCATCAGCATCGCGATCTGGCGATTCTCGATTTCCCGGCGGCTTACGGTCAGGTGATTCCGAAGACGGATGCGGAGACGCTCGCGCAGGTGAATACGCGGCGAGAGGCGCTGGCGCTTTCAGAGGTAACGGCCGGCCAGATCTGGCTGCAGATGGCACATCGGTTTGGGGCGCTTCTGATCAGTGGCGGGGTGCTGGCGAGCGCGTTCTTGATCCACCGCGCTCGGGCGGCTGCCCCGACCGTCGTCAGGACGTTGGGGTGGGTTTGGATTTCTCTTTTGGCGGTGCAAATCACGCTCGGGGCCTGGACGATTTGGAGTAACAAGGCGGCGGACATCGCGACCGCGCATGTGGCGGTGGGGGCGAGTATGCTGGCGGTGGGCGTTGGGTTAGTGGCGATGATGGCGCGCGGGCGAGGCGGACGCGCAGTTGCCGGACGCAGGGCGGAGACCCGTCTTCCGCAGGAAGCGCACGCGTTGTGAAAACGATCGCGACGGAGCCGGGCGGCCTGGCAGGGGTGAGGGGCGGGGGCTGGAGTGATTTTGCGGAGTTGGTGAAGGCGCGGTTGACGATGCTGGTGCTTTTGACGACGGCGGTGGGGTTTTACCTGGGGACCGATGGGCCTTTGAATTTGCTGGGGCTCTTGCATGCGGTTTTCGGCACGGCGATGGCGGCGGCGGGGGCGGCGGCGTTGAATCAGTGGTGGGAAGGTCCGCACGATGCGCTGATGCATCGGACGCGGGAACGTCCAATCCCGGCGGGCCGGATGACGGCGCGGCATGCGCTGCTGGTGGGCATGTTCCTTTCGCTGGCGGGGGTGATTTATCTGGCGGTGATTTGCAACGGGCTGAGCGCTTTTCTAGCGGCGGCGACGATCGCGATTTACGTGCTGGCCTATACGCCTTTGAAGCGTCTCAGCACGGTGAATACGCTGGTCGGGGCGGTGCCGGGGGCGCTCCCGCCGATGATTGGCTGGGCGGCGGCGAGCGGCAATGTGGCTGGACCGAGCTGGAGTTTATTCGCGATTTTGTTTTGCTGGCAGATGCCGCATTTCTTCGCGCTGGCCTGGATGTACCGGGAGGATTATGCGCGGGGCGGCTTCCAGATGTTATCGCGGGATGATGACACGGGGGTGCGAAGCGCGAGCCAGGGGGTGCTTTTCTGCATGCTGCTTCTCTTCATCACCGGGATGCCGATGTATCTCGGTCTAACGACGCCGATCTATCTGCCGTGCGCGTTTGCATTGGGGGCGTGGTTTACTTTTAAGGCGATGCGTTTCCACCGGGAGAAGAGTCTCGCGGCGGCGCGCGGACTTTTTTTGGCCTCGATTATTTATCTCCCGCTTTTGCTGGCGGTTTTGGTTTTAACGAAGCGATGAAGAACGTCGCTTCCGGCCGTCCGCCGCGTTCCGCCAAGGCCATCCTCTGGTATGCGACGCTGATTTTGATTCCGGTCCTGACCGCGGCGTGTCTCTTTTGGCTGCGACAGGCTCAGGTGCATCGAATGGGGCAACGCTCCATGGGGGATTATGGCACGGTGCCGCAATTCGAGTTCACGAATCAAAACGGCCAGCCCTTTGGCTCGGCGCAGTTACAGGGCAAGATCTGGATTGCCGATTTCATTTTTACGAGCTGCCCAGGACCCTGCCCCATGATCAGCAGCCGAATGAGTGAGATGCAGCGGCCGCTGGAGAATTCGGATGTGCATCTGGTTTCATTCACGGTCGATCCGGAGACGGATACGCCGGAGGTTTTGCGCGGCTATGCGGAACGCCTGCACGCACGCGAAGGACGTTGGGATTTTCTCACCGGCCCGGAAGCGAGGCTTTATGGGTTGATCCAAAGTGGCTTCAAGCTTGCCGTCTCCGATGGTGCGGAAGAACTGGGCGTGCCGGTTCACGCCACGCGGGCCGCTTTAGTCGATCGGAAGGGGACGATCCGTGGCTACTACGATATGACCGCGCCCGATGGGGTGACGAAACTCCTGGCGGATACGAGCCATCTTTTGCGGGAGCAACCGCAGGCTCGCTAGGTCATCGCCTAACGAGTGTCTTCGAACCAGCTGACGATCTTGTAGTTGTTAACCGTGCCGCCGGAGCCGAGGGCTTCGTCATAGTGCAGGTCGGTTACGCCGACCATTTTGACGGTCTTGCCAACGAAGGAACCATAAACGCTGCCGCGCGTGCCACCATCATTGATCTGCACATCGAAGGCTGGGGCGTAAACGGCGGCACTGAGTAAGGAGTTTCCACCGAGATTGAAGGTTCTGACGGAGGTGGGATCCGTCGGATTGATACCGTAAAAGAGCAGATTGCCGGGCTTATTGGCGCTGTTTACGACGCCATTGCCTGCGATAGCAACATTGCCTCCGCAGTAGATCTTGGCCTCCACGCCGGGGGGGACGACGATTTGGCCGTTGCCGGTGACGGAGATCATCCCGGTGACGTAAATTTCGATATAGGTTGTGGAGGTTGAGGCTGTGCCCAGTGTGAGGATTGCGTTGCCGGAAAGGGTGATGTTGCTGAGAACGTAGCGAGACGACCCTTCCTGCGCGCCGGCGACGAGGTCTGCTGACGAGTTGTTGACCGCACTAGGCGAACCGTTAACGGAGGGCCAATTCGGTGCAGAGACCGGGATCGGATCCTGGTAGAAATCGTTTCGTTCTACGCCGGTGATGTTGGTAATTCCGGTAGCGACGCCGGAATTGGTGGCCACATCGCCATAAACGCGCGCGCCGCCCGCGTTGAGGATCGTTCCGTCGGTCGCGATATTGCCGTGCGCCTGGCGTTTTGCGACATCGTACTGGCCGCCGGTCGATTTCAGCGGATCGCGCGAATCGTAGCTATCGATGATGATGCCCTGATTAGTCAGATCGAGTGCGCCGACAGACATTATCGCTTGGTCGAAAGCGGAGACCGGTCGCACGATGGCCTCGATCCGACGGGAGACGCGCGGAGAATCGATCGCCTGGGAGGCGAGCGTGTCCCCGGTGAAGCGATCGGAACGCATGCTGGCTTTGCGCAGGCGGGTATCATTCTTGTTGTCGCCCGCCCGGACTGGCCCGGTGATGGGCATCGTGCCGGTGGTGCGGATGCGATAATACTGCCACTGGGTGACGGGATCCTTCAGGCTGGGAGGGGCATCGACCGCGACGGCGATGGTCATGGGCGTGCCGGCAAGCCCTGAATTCGGGATGGTGACGAGGCCGTGGTTTCCCGTGCCGCTGGTCGTGTCCCAACCAGCCCAGGCGTTATTCGGGGCCGGGTAAAGAGATTTCCGAAGTTCGATGATGGCGAGATCCACGCCTGATTCCGCCGCGACGAGCGATTCCTGCCAGATGGCGGTGTAAAGCGTGCCCTGATACTTCGAAGAAACAACGCGCAAGAGCTCGGTGGCTACGAGCGAAAGAATAGTGACGAGAAGAACGACCCAAATCAGGATGCTGCCAGCGCGGTTCGGAATTTTAGGAATTTGCATTTAATAGACTCCCCGGTTGTTTCGCAGCAGCGTGGTGTTGTAGAAGGCGGTGGACTGCGCGACGGCGGCGGTGGCGCCGACGGAACGAAACTTCGGTTTGAAGGTGATGGAGGTCTTGATCACCTTCCCCAGATCGGTGGTATCAAAAATGAAGTCCTGCACGTCGACGGCGAGCGATTGAGGCGCACCGGTTCCTTCTTTTCGGTAGATGACACTGCCCGAGAGGTAATAGCGGACCGGGATGTAGCAGTCGGCAGCGCCGTAGAAGACCCCGCCGGTCCCATCGAGGGCGGGCAGTTGCGGAGCCTGGTTGGCAGAGTCGTAGTAGCAGGGGAGATAGATGACCACATCGTTGCGATTAGGCGGATCGACTTTCCGCGCGCGCCGGAAGTCCATCGCCAGATAATCGGAGATCCGCATCTGATCGGCATGGTTGATGGCGAAGTCCGCGGTGGCGGTGTAGCTGCGCTTCAGAGAGATGAATCCCATCAAGAGCGCCGCGCTCACGACCGAGAAAAGCAAAGTCGAAACCATCAAATCGACGAGCGTGAACCCGCCCGCCGAACGAGGCCGGGTTACCACTTGGCCACGCCTCCTTTGGCCAGGACGGCCACGGTCTGGCGACTGGAGGAACTTCCATTGATGCCTCCGCTGTAATCGACCGTCCAGATAACTTTCATCGCGTTCTCCTGGAGGAGAGCGCTGTTAGTACTGATTACGCGCGCGGTCCCGCCGGAGCGGACCAATTG
>JBBSLZ010000101.1:0-9878 GCA_038233435.1 Chthoniobacterales bacterium | reverse complement strand
GCCGGTTCCCTCGCGCGCAAAGATGAGTTCCTGTTCCAATTGTCGCACCTGTAATTGCGCGGCCGCTTCCTTGAATTTTTTGTATTCGATCAACTGCCGGATCAAATCCCAGCGCGGGTCGTCCTCTTCCGCGTCTTCTTCCGGCGGTTGCTGATCGACCGGAAGCAGGCTCCGGCTTTTTAGGTAAATCAGATTCGCGGCCATCACCACGAACTCGCCCGCGACATCGATGTTCAGTTCCTTGAAAGCCTGCAGATACTCCAGGTATTGCCGGGTGATCCGCTCGAGCGAAATCGCGTAGATATCCAGCTCGTCTTTCTTGATCAGATAGAGGAGGAGATCGAGGGGCCCCTCGAAGATCTCCAGCTTGACCTTGTAATCGCTCTCCATTTGAAGAAGGAAATTTAACCGCGGATTACGCAGATTTCGCGGATGGGAATTCGAACCGCGGCCAAGACTGCCCGATCTCTCTAGATGACGACTGCCTTCCGGTGAACCCAGACGCTGTTTACGATCCCGAGCCCGAACATGATCATGAGCACGAACGAACCGCTGTAACTGATCAACGGCAGGGGCACGCCCGTGATAGGAAGCATCGAAATGGTCATGCCGACGTTCTGGAATATGTGCGTGAATATGAGCGCGCTGATCCCGATCACGAGGAGTAACCCGAACTGGTCGCCCGCGCAGAAGGCCACGAAAAGACACGTCATCAAAAGAAGCGCGAAAGCCCCAAGCAGAAATGCGCCGCCCACGAAGCCCCACTGCTCGCCGATGGCGGAAAAGATGTAGTCATTATGGACGGCAGTGGCGGGGAGAAACCCGAGCTCGATCTGCGTATTAGGCGCCTTAAACCCCTTCCCCGACCAGCCGCCGGAACCGATCGCGATGAGCGATTGATTGATCGCCCAAGCCGACCCCTGCTTGTCGATTTCCGGGTTCACGAAAGCGATGATTCGTTCCTTTTGGTAAGTTTTCAGGCCGAGATTGTAGGCCAACGGAAGTAGCGCGGCCCCGATCAAGATGATGCAGATGAGGTAACGCAAGGGCACGCCGCCCACGAAAAGGAGCGCCATCAGCACCGGCCCCCAGATCATGGTCATGCCCAAATCCGGCTGCATCATGATCAATAAACAAGGCGCCCCGACGATCGCCCCGCAAAGGACGAGCCGGAGCATCGGATGCATCTCGCGGTATTGACTCAAAAATAAAGCGAGCACCATGATTCCGGCGACGATGGCGAGCTGCGCGGGCTGGAAATTAATCGGGCCGAGATGGAGCCAGCTGCGCGCCCCATAGACCTTGGTCCCGATGAAGCGAGTCAGGATCAGAAAAAGCAATCCCGCCAGATACATCGGAAGCGCGCCCCACTTGATCCAGCGATAATCGATCAAGCTCGTGACCATAAAGGCGAGGAAGCCGACCGCGACCCAGTTCGCCTGCTTGCGCCAGAATTCCGCCGCCACGCTGTCGCGCATGTACGTCGCGCTGTAGACGGCGATCACGCCGAAGATGGCCAGAGCCATCATATTGACCATGAGGAGCCAGTTGAGTCCGAGGAGTTTTCGCAGAAATGGCGTCATGAAAACGGGGATTAAAACGGAGTGCTGGCCGGCAATATAGCCATATTCGTGGCGACGGTAAACCCAACCCCGCCATAAGTGGCCGGTCACCTCTCGTTCTAATGCGCCGACCGGCCAAGAGCCGGGCGAGAGACCTCGATGCAGTGCGCCAGAAAGACCCGAATAGAGCAGGGATGAAATTTGTAACGGCTTGCCTTCAAACTGTTTAGATAAATGCTCAAATTAATCGTTCACATTTCTTGTCAGCGCCCGCCAACGGCTTAGACTATTCGTTAGGCCATGGCTGCGAAATCCAAGAAACCGGGAAAAACAAAGCGAAAACTCGCTCACCCCCGGCTTCCCATGCAGCAACAGCTCCATCTGGACGAGGAAGGCCGCTATTTTGATCTGCGCGAGATTTTTGACCGCCTGAACGTGCGTTACTTCCGAAGCCGGCTCCGCGGTTACAAGGTCGTTTGGGGACGCCGCCGAAAGCGCCGTCCGAAAGAGTATTTCGTCTTCGGCACCATCCAGGAAGAAGATCGGATCATCCGGATCAATCCCCGGCTCGACCAGCCTTTCGTCCCGCGTTGGTTCCTCCAGTACGTGCTCTATCACGAAATGCTCCACTCGGTCGTGCCCGATGAAGTGGACGCGAGCGGCCGCCGGCGTGTCCACACCGACGAGTTCAATCGGCGGGAACGCGAATATCCGGGCTACCGCCGCGCGCGGCGTTGGGAAGAGGAAAATCTCGCCCGCTTCCTACGCTAGCCGCAGATCAGCGCCGCTCGCTTATCCCGGGCGAGATCTCAAACAGCGAGGGTGTCGTTGCTACGTTCTTTTTGATTAGGTACCAGAGGGTTGTCGCGAGTAGCAGGGAGATCAACTTCGCGCGCCAATTGTTCAGAATCCTTTTCTTCATAGGGGCCTTGCAATAATAGTTCGCTGATCCTCTTCCGGAAACTCTCCGGGGTAAAATTGCGCTCAATCCGGCGCCGATGACAGATCGAAATCCCGCCTGTCTCCTCCGAGACGATCACCGCGATGGCGTCCGATTCCTCTGTAATCCCGAGCCCCGCCCGGTGCCGGAGCCCGAGGCTACGATCCAGCGTCTCGCGTTGGCTCACCGGAAAAATGCAAGCGGCTGCCGCGATCCGTCCATTTCGCATCACCACCCCACCATCATGCAGCGCGCTCTTCGGATGGAACAAAGTCAGAATCAGCTCGACCGAGAAGACCGAATCCAGCGACACGCCCGTCTCCTCATAGACGCGGATCGAAGTATCCCGCTCGATCGCGATCAAAGCGCCGAACTGCTTGTTCGCCAGTTGCGAGATCGCCTCCGCGATGTCGTGCACCGTCTCCCGCTTCTCGCTCGTCAGGGAAAAAATCGGATGCCCGCCCAAGGCCGCCAGGCCCCGCCGCAGCTCCGGCTGGAAGATCACCACCAACGCCACTGCCAGGAAGACCGAGAAACTCCGCACGATCCAGCCGATCACGGTCAGGCTGAGCAACTGCGAGATCAGCGTCAGCGTCAGAAACACGATCGCCAGCCCGGTCAACACCTTCGCCCCGCGCGTCCCGCGGAAATACAGATAGCCATAGTAAATGCCCACGCTCAAAAGCAGGATTTCAAAGAGCCCGCGCCACTTCTCGAGCCAGAGCTGGAGGATCTGTTGCATCATAAAGCAGTGCCTAAAAGAGCTTCCGCCGTGCGCAAGGCTGCGAAATTTTCCTTCACCTCATGCACCCGGATCACATTCGCGCCGCGCTCCCGCAGCAGCGCGGTCAAAGCCACCGTCGGCGCGCTCCGATCCTCCATATTTTCCGAAGCGATCACCCGGCCGAGAAACGATTTCCGCGACACGCCTACCACCAGTGGGCGGTCGTGGATGCGCAATTGCGACAGGTTGCGCAGCAGCTCAAGATTATGCTGCAAAGTCTTTCCGAACCCGATTCCCGGATCGAATGCAATCGCCATGGAGTCGATCCCGCACTCTAGGGCGCGCGCATATTGTTGTCGAAAAAAATCCCGCACTTCCGCCACCACATCCTCATATTGCGGCGCGCTTTGCATCGTCCGCGGCGACCCTTGCATGTGCATGATGATGAATCCCGCACCGCGCTCCGCCACCAGCGGCATCATCTCCGGATCGCCTGTCCCACCCGTGATGTCGTTCACGATCTGCGCGCCCGCCGCCAGCGCGTGCCGCGCCACCGCCGCCTTCGAAGTATCGATGGAAATCCGCGCCGCCGTCTCAGCCTGCCGCAATCGCTCCAGCACGGGAAGCACCCGCCGCAGCTCCTCGTTTTCCTCCACCGCCGCTGCGCCCGGCCGCGTCGATTCGCCCCCGAGATCCAGAATCTGCGCGCCCGCCGCCGCCATCTCCAGACCCTGCGCCACCGCAGCCTCCAGATCGAAAAACCGCCCCCCATCCGAAAACGAATCCGGCGTCACATTCAAGACGCCCATCAACCGCGCTCCCTCACCGAAATCCATCGTCTCATCGGCGATTTTCCAGAGCGGCGCAGGCATCCGGCCTTAGCCTAACACAGTGAACGCTTTATTCGATTGAGTCGCACTGAGGAACGGCGACACTTCCATTTCCGCCGTGAATCCCAAAGACCTAAAGCCACAAATCCTGCGCCTCCTCGCCGGACCCAAATACCGTCCCCTCGATAAATCCGAACTCGCCCAGGCCCTCGGGCGCAAGAGCGGCGTCCGGATGAACCTGAACGAAACGCTCCGCGAACTCGAACGCGCTGGCGAGATCGCGCGCATCCGGAAGGACCGCTACGTCCTTCCCTCCGAGGCCGATCTCGTCACCGGTCTGCTCCACGTCCACCAAGCCGGCTACGCCTTCCTCACCCAGGAAAACAAACCCGGCGAACAAGACCTCTTCATCGCCGCGCAAAACACCGGCACCGCCATGCATGGCGACCGCGTCGTGGCCCGCATCAGCCGTGATGAACGCTACGCCCGCGCCAAAGGCGGCAGCGCCCGGCCCGAAGGCCGCATCATCCGCATCCTCGAGCGCGCCCACGACACCATCGTCGGCACTCTCCAGCATTCGAAAAACTTCTTCTACGTCGTGCCCGACGATCCCCGCATCGTCCACAACGTCTACGTCGGCCAGGTCGCCAGCCTGCCCCCTCCGGCTCCCCAGAAACGCCCCGCGCCCGGCGATAAAGTAGTCGTTAGGCTGGAGAATTGGGAATCGCGTCACGTCAATCCCGAAGGCGAGATCGTGGAAGTCCTCGGCCCGGCCTCCGCGCCCGGCATCGACATGCTTTCCATCATCCGAAAGTTCCATCTCCCGCTCGAATTCCCGCCCGAGGTCATCGCCGAAGCCGAACAAATCCCCGAGACTGTCGACGCCTCCATGGCGCGCGATCGCGAAGACCTGCGCGAGCAATTCATTCTCACCATCGATCCCGATGACGCGCGCGATTTTGACGATGCGATCAACGTCGAGCGTCTCCCCGGCGGCGGCTGGAAACTCGGCGTCCACATCGCCGATGTAGCCGCCTACGTCGCCCCCGGCAGCGCGCTCGACCGCGAAGCGCTCAAGCGCGGCAACAGCGTCTACCTGCCCGACCGCGTCATCCCCATGCTCCCCGAGCGTCTCAGTAACGGCGTCTGCAGCCTCCGGCCCGACGTCGACCGGCTCACCCATTCCGTCTTCATCCAGTTCGGCAAAGACGGCCGCGCGCGCGATTTCCGTTTCGCCCGCACCATCATCCGGAGCGCCAAACGTCTCACCTACCGCGAAGCCTACGCCCTCCTCCAGACGCCCCCGAAAGACCAGCTCGGCGAACGCCTCCACGTGGCTTGGGAACTCGCCGCCCTCCTGCGTAAAACTCGCTTCGCGCACGGCTCCCTCGATCTCGATTTTCCCGAGGTCAAAGTGCGCCTCGATCCCGATGGCAAACCGATCCAGCTCGAGCGGATCGAGAACGACGAGTCTCACCAGTTAATCGAAGAATTCATGCTCGCGGCCAACGAAGCCGTCGCCCAGGAACTGAAAAACCGACTCGTCCCCACCGTCTATCGAGTCCACGAAAATCCCGAACCGGACAAGCTGGCCGATTACCGCGAGCTGGTCCTTAGTTACAACTACAAAGCTGGCGATCTGACCCAGCGCAAAGAACTCCAGCGTCTCCTCGCCTCCTTCCGCGGGAAACCCGAAGAACAAGCGCTCAAAATCGGCCTGCTCAAAAGCCTCAAGCGCGCCCGTTACGCCCCCCAGCCGCTCGGCCACTACGGCCTCGCCAAAAACAACTACACCCACTTCACCAGCCCCATTCGCCGCTACGCCGACCTCGTTGTCCACCGCGCCCTCGCTGGCCTCAGCCAGCCGCGCCGCGCCCGCATCGAAGCCGGCCAGATAGCCTCTCTTGCCGAGCACATCTCCACCACCGAGCGCACCGCCGCCGAAGCCGAGATCGAAGCGGTTAAAATGAAAAAGCTCGAGTTCTTCCAGCGCCAGCTCGACGCCAAAGAGCCGCAAACCTTCCGCGCCTCCGTCCTCGAAGTGAAAAACTTCGGCCTCATCGTCGAGCTGCCCGACGTCCTCCTCACCGGCATGATCCACATCTCCGCGCTCACCGGCGACTTCTACGTTTACAACGCCGCGCAGCGTCAATTGATCGGCCGCCAATCCCGTCGTCGTTTCACGGTGGGCGACCAGTTACAGGTCTACGTCGCCCGGGTCGACGTTTTCAAACGCCAGGTCGACTTTGCCATCGCCGAGTCAAAGTCCGCCCCCAAGCTCGCCAGGCCCGCTGCGCCAGGAAGGCCCGCTGGGCCCCCGAGGCAGTCCCGCCGGCGGCGCTGACACCCGTGCCGTGGCGCGAAGTTCTGCCGCCTTGTTGCCACGCCGCCTTGTAGCAACGCCGCTGCGTCGGCGTTCGGACCCGCCTCCTGCAATCCAAGCGTCAAAACATCAACAGAGCGCCCCGGCCAAAGTCGCTCCCCAAGAATTTTCTTCCCTCTCCCCGTTTTCTCTCGTTAGGATGCGACCCGGTTCGAAATGGATAACGTCATCGAAGCGAAGCAGCTACAGATCGAGCGCAAATTCTTCCACGTAGAATTGCGGGAGAACGACCGCGGCAAATTCCTCCGAATCACCGAAGAAGCGCACGGCCGTCGCAACACCATCATCGTCCCGAGCACCGGAGTGGAGGAATTCCAGGCCGCCATCGGCGAGGTTCTGGCTGGCATCGGCGCCAGTTCCACGCTGCACCGGTCCTAGCAGACCGCCCGTGCGGGATCCAGCACGGCTCGGCAGTGCAGTTCCCGTCGCCTTCCTCGCGCGCTCCACCCCAATCTGCCAGGGAAATTCTTTAACCGCAGATAACGCAGATAGCGCAGATGCAGAGAGCGCAAAATATTATGTCGCCGCCTCACTCCCTTGAGGCGTGACGTGACGCGTCGTCCCGCGAGAGACTCGTTTTCGTCATTCAGGTCCCTCCCCATCTGCGTCATCTGTGAAATCCGCGGTAAAAACTCCCTTCCCTGCATCTGAGGGCGACAGCGCGTCTCCACGAGCGGTGCATTTCTCACCTCCACAAGAGGAATGAAATCGGAGAGCGGAGGGAGCGCCCGTTTCTGGTCGCGAACGCGTCGCCACGCGAGAGATTGATTTTGTCATTTATCCTCCCCATCTGTGCCATCTGCGAAATCCGCGGTAAAACTTCCGTGCCGGCTCGAATCTACCACGGGACTTCTTAACCGCAGATGACGCAGATAGCGCAGATGCAGAGGGCGCAAAAGTTTCTGTCGCCGCCTCACTCCGGTGAGACGTCACGTGAAGCGTTGCCACGTGCCGGCGGACGGGTTGGCTGGCGGTGTCGCGGGTCCTGGGCGAGCTAGGGTTTGAGGATCGGGCGAATGATCGGCGAGCCTACGGGCAGCGGGCGCGCGAAAGGATGGCGGAGGAAAGCGCTGGGGCAATTGCGCGGGGGATGGTTGCTGGGCGGGGACACGTTTAATTAGGGATCTGGTCGTGGATTGGATGGAAAAGAGAGCCGGCGTTTAGGCGCGTCACCTGCAATCCACGGGTGGAAACGCCGACGGAGCGCCGTCGCTACAGGGACCGGCCAAGATTTTTTTCCTCTCCCCGTCTCCTCTCGTTAACGAGGCCATTCGGTTCGAAATGGATAACGTCATCGAAGCGAAGCAGCTCCAGATCGAGCGCACATCCCAGTCACGGGAGTTTACCGGTCAGAGATGACCGCGGCGAAGAGTGGACTTTGGCGCGATCCGTTCCCTCACGGGATCCGCGCACCGGAAGGATTGCACGTCATCCCGATCACCGTGTGGTGTTGCTTTAGCTCGTCCAATTCCAGCCGCTGTTTCTCAAGTAACTCCAGGTAACCGGGAGGCGGATATCCCCAGCAACCGATCAGGTGGTAGAAAACAATCGACCGCCCATTTCCGTCGATGAGCTTGCCCTCACCATCACAAGTCGCTCGAAGCTGCTCCAGCATGTCCGACACGAGCTGCGGCTTTCCGGTCGCACTGCCAAGAGCCGCCTCGACGACATCAGTCGGCTTGATTCCTTTCGGCAGGCAACGCGCAAATGGCTCCTGCGCGGTCTCGACCGCATTGCCCTCGGGAGCCGCTGGCTCAGAAGGCGCCCCCGCGAGGACGGAGGCGGCGCTGAGAACGCAGACAACAAGCGGGATCGGAAGTAGTTGCCACCCGAAACGCATTTGTTGTCCTGATTTCGCTGCGGTGCGACGTATTGCCGCTCTGGCACGTAAAGGTTTGCACCTTGTGGAACGCATCACGCTCTAGTCTAATACCGTTCCGCTGAGTCGCTCGATGATTTTCCCCGATACACGCTGGACTTTGATCTCGCGATTAGCTGATCCCGCGGAGGTCGGCGCGGCGTTGGATCAGCTCTGTGCCGCCTATTGGTCGCCCATCTACGCTTTTTTGCTCCGGTCGGGGCGAAACGATGCGGAAGCGCAGGATCTGACCCAGGATTTCCTGGAGATGGTCGTGCGCCAGCGCTTGCTCGAACGCGCGGATCCGGTCTCGGGCCGGCTGCGTTCGTGGTTGCTCTCCGCGTTGAAGAACTTTCTAGCGAACGCGCGCCGCTTCGAGACGCGGCAGAAGCGCGGCTCAGGCGCATACGTTTTTTCGATTGATCAAGACGATGTCGTCTCCGAGGTCGGTGCGATCGCTTCCCAAGGCTTATCACCTGAGGAAGCGTTTGACCGGGTGTGGGTCGCAGCGCTGCTGCGACGTGTGCTCGAAGCTTTGCGGCAGCAATACTCGGATGCGGGCAAGGAGCGGGACTTCGCAGCGTTGCTGCCGTGGCTGCTCGACACCCACTTGGATACGCAGACCGACGCCGCGGCTGCCGTGGGCATGACGCCGGCGACGTTTCGCGTGCAACTGCACCGGCTGCGGGCGCGCTATCGCGAAACGTTGCGGCAGGAGATCACTGCGACTCTCGGCCGGGAAGAGGATTACAACGAGGAGCTGGAATACTTTTTTCGGATTATGGGCCGGCCAAGCCAGTGACAAACGCCGCCACGCGGCAGCCTCTGGGCGGCGAGTGCGACCGTAATTGATCGCGCTGCTGTAATTTCCGCCGCTCGACGAACCTGAAGCTAGTGAACCCTTGCGTCTGCACAGCCCCGAATCCGCGCCCGGACGTGCTCGCGTGGAACTGCTATCCCTTTGAACGCTCCGCCTGATCGCGATCGATCGCCTTGCTCCCGCTGCAGCTCGCAACCAGCGCTCGCGCCCGCCCCGTTTTGCAGCACGTGCTTATTAATCTACGGCAGTGCTTTGCCGCTTCCGGCAGCGGCGAAAAGCGCTCATCAATATCTCACTCCAGGAACCGTGGTCGGCCGGTATGAGGTTACGGAACTGCTGGGCGAAGGAGGATTTGCCGAGGTCTATTCGGCGCGCCTCGCGCAGCGGGATGGTGCCACCGACCGGCCGTCCTCCGTTGCGCTGAAGGTGATCAAACGCGGGATGGATTCGCGTGAAATCCTTGCGCGTTTTCACGCGGAACAGCGCGCGATTGAATCACTATCGCATCGGCACATCGTCGAATTCCTCGAGGCGGGCTTCACGAAGGAAGGTCTGCCTTACTTTGCGATGCCGCAGGTCGATGGATTACCCGTGACAGAATATTGCGCGGCAGCGGAGCTCACGGTGAAGGAGCGGCTGCATCTTTTCCTGATGTTCTGCGGCGCGGTGCACCACGCTCGCCACAAACGCGTGGTTCACCCCGACCTCAAAACATAGAAAAAACAGATCGAAATAACACCCGGAGGGTGGCCAAGGTGTTG
>JBBSLZ010000100.1:0-9925 GCA_038233435.1 Chthoniobacterales bacterium | reverse complement strand
GCCCGCACAATTCGGCGCCTCGCCGAATTGTTCGTGCGCAGGAAGGACCGTGTGTATGCCAGCCCGTTCCCCCGCGCAGAGATGTTTTCGGCGGGGCGCCCGCGCTCCCCGGATGAAGAACTCCCGCGCCATTCCGGCGGTCGGAAAAGTACTCGCCGCGCTCAGCCCGACCGCACTGCCGCGCCCCCTCCTGACTCAACTCGTTAGGCGCCACCTCGCTGCCTTGCGTGCCAGCGAGCACATCCCGTCGTTTGAGCAGATCCTGCAAGACCTCCACCGCGCCGTCGACGATCTCCGCCTCGCCCGCCTCCAGCCCGTCATCAACGGCACCGGCATCCTCATTCACACCAATCTCGGCCGCGCCCCGCTTCACCCGGAAGCGCTCGCGGCGGTCCAGGCCGCCGGGCGGCACTACAACAATCTCGAGTTCGATCTCGCCCGCGGAGCACGCGGCGGCCGGGCCGATGATCTCGAACGGAACCTCGCGCTCCTCTGCGGTGCGGACGCGGCCACCGTGGTCAATAATTGCGCCGCCGCGCTCATCCTCATCCTGCGCCACTTCACCGCGCGGAAAAAGGAGGTCATCATCTCGCGCGGCGAGTTGATCCAGATCGGTGGCGGCTTTCGCATCCCGGAAATTCTGGAAGTGAGCGGGGCGAAGCTGCGCGAAGTAGGGACGACCAACCGCACCACTCTGGAGGATTACGCTAAGGCGATCGGCTCCGACACCGCGATGATTCTGAAGGTGCATCGAAGTAATTTTTTCATGGGCGGCTTCGTCGAATCGCCGGCCACGGAAGCGCTCGCGCAACTGGCCCGCGCCAAGCGCATTCCCTGCGTCGAGGATTTAGGCAGCGGCGCCGTCTGCGCGACGGAGAAGCTGGCCGCAATCGAGCACGAGCCCACTCCCGCGGAGATTTTGCGGAGCGGAGTCGACCTCGTTTGCTTCAGCGGCGATAAGCTTTTCGGCGGCCCGCAGGCGGGCCTGATCGCGGGCAAAAAGCGGCACGTCGCGGCCTTGCGACGCAACCCATTCTTCCGCGCCCTGCGCTGCGATAAGCTCATCCTCGCCGCGCTCCAAAGCACACTCGATCTCCATCTCGCCGGCCGGAGCGCGGAGCTGCCCGCGCTCGCCATGATGCAGCTTTCCCTCGAATCGCTGCCGGCACGCGCCGAGCGCCTGCGCAGCGCCCTCCAGGATCGACCGCTCACGGCCGAGATCGGGACCGGCAACTCCCAGGTTGGTGGCGGCACTCTGCCCCGCGCGCGCATTCCGTCCATCACGCTCGAGATTGTGCCTAACGAAGAGTCGCTCGATCACTTCGCGGAACGCCTGCGACGGGGACCGAACCCAGTCATCGGTTACCTGGCCGGAGGAAAATTGAAACTCGATCTGCGCACCATCTTCCCGGAACAGGAGGAAAATCTGCTCGCGGCGCTGCGATGAGTTCCTTCATTCTTGCCACTGCGGGGCACGTCGATCATGGCAAGACCGCTCTGATTAAAGCGCTCACCGGCACGGAGACGGATCGCCTCCCGGAGGAAAAAGCGCGTGGGATCACGATCGAGCTCGGCTTCGCTCATCTTGAGTTGGCGGGCCATTCCATCGGCATCGTCGATGTGCCGGGTCACGAGGATTTCGTTAAGAACATGGTCGCGGGCGTGGGCGCGATCGATCTCGTTTTGCTGGTGGTGGCGGCGGACGACGGCTGGATGCCGCAGACCGAGGAGCATCTGCAGATCCTCCTTTATCTGGGAGTGCGCCGGATGGTGGTGGCGTTGACCAAGAGCGATCTGGCGGATTCGTCGGCGGGCGCGCTGAGCGGCGTCCGCGCGCAACTGGCCGGCACGCCCTTCGTCGAAGCGCCCATCGTCCTTACTTCGATCGTGGGCGATCGCGGCTTTGCCGATCTAAAGGAAACCCTCGCGCGCGAATTCGCGACCCTCCCGCCCTCGCGCGATCTCGGGAAGCCGCGGCTGGCGGTCGATCGGGCTTTCAGGCTGCGCGGCATCGGCACGATCGTGACCGGGACGTTGAGTGGTGGACGGCTGCACCGCGGCGCGAGCGTCGTCGTCCAGCCTTCTGGCGCGACGGCCCGCGTGCGCGCGATTCAAAATCACAACCGCGATGTGGAGCAGATTGAACCCGGCGCCCGGACTGCGCTCAGCCTGCCGGAGCTCTCCGTCGGGCGCGTTGCGGGCGGCGCGGGCGTCTGGCGCGGGGATGTCATCACGTTGCCCGAAATGGGCCAGCCCAGCTGCGCGATCGATGCCCTGCTGACACGCTCTTTGCGCCTCCCGGCAAAGACGCGCCCGTTGTCATACGGCCTCCCGGTGCGGGTGCACCACGGGAGCGGGCATGCGAACGCGCGCGTCTTTTTCTGGGCCAGCGACGAACTTGCCGCCGGCCAGGAAGCGCTCGCGGAGCTGCGCTTTGAGCAGCCCGTCTTCTTCTTTCTCGGCGACCGCTTCGTCCTGCGCGATGTCTCGGAACAGCGCACCCTCGCGGGCGGCGTGGTGCTGGAGATCGCGGCTGAGGAACGCCGGTTTCGGAGCGCGGCGCAACGCGCTTACCTGACCAGACGCGCCGCGCATCCCGACGAGGCGGGAGTTTTTCTAACGAGTCAAATGACGCGCGACCACTTCTTGCGCAGGAACAATCTGCTCACGCAATCCAATTTCAGCCGCGAGGAAATCGGCGAGGCGGTGACGACATCGCGAGCCGTCGTGCGCGGTGAATTTCTGCTCGAGCCAGTGTGGTGGGAACACGTCTGCGCGGAGGCGGGAAAAGCGATCGATGCCTTTCACCAACAGCATCCCGATCGGAGCGGGCTGCCGCTCGCGCAGGTGCGCAAAAGCCTCACCGCCGCGCCTGCAGATCTGGTCATCGCGGAACTCTGCGCGCATGGTTTTGTGACCAAAGCCGAGACGATCGCGCGCGCTACGCATCGGATGAGTTTGCCGCCCAAGCTAGAAGCAGCGGGGGCGAAAATCCGCGCGGCCTTGGTGGCGAAGCCGTTCGATCCGCCGTCGGTGAAGGAGCTCGCTCCGGATGCGATCGCGCAACAGGCGCTCCGTTTTCTTCGGGAGGCGGGCGAGGTGGTGGAGATCAGCGCGGAGGTGGTGCTTAGCAGTGAAGCGCTGGCGAAGGCGCGCACGGCGGTAGTGGATTTTATTCGCACACGCGGACCGGCCAGCATCAGCGACCTGCGGCAGATGCTCGGCAGTTCGCGCCGGGTGGTGGTGCCGCTGATGGAGCGCCTCGACCGGGAGAAGGTCACGCGGCGCGTCGGCGACAAGCGCACGCTTTAGGGGGCGCCCTACCTCTGCGAGGCAAAAACGGCTTCTGGATCACGACCCGAGACGCGGCCCGCTTCCATCCAGCCGAAGCGGCTGATCAACGCGCCGCAGAGAAAGGAGAGGCCGGCAAACGGCGCGAGACCGAAGAACCGCAGCCCGAGCGAAAGCGGTCCGCTCAGGAGTTCGCCGATGCGAATCATCCAGCCGGATTTACCTTCGTGCAGGGCGCGGTCGGCGGCTCCGTGTTTATCCAGTTCGAGCCAGATCCAGAGACCGGTTTCGATCGTGGCCACAGCGAAGCCAAGCGCGTGTAGGGCGGGGGCGCGATGCCCGAGTAATTCCAGCGCCGCGGCAGCCGAGCCGAGGCCGGCGATGCCGAAGTGAATCGGCAGCAGGACGCGATGAAGGAACCAGGCGGGGATGGTGGTGGCGCCGATCAGGACGCCCGTATAGGTGGCGAGACCGAGGCCGTAGCAGACTGCGCCAGCGACCATCAGGAACATGAAAATGTGGACCAGCGTGCCGGCGAGTCCGCTGAAGAAGTGATGTTGATCGAGATAAAGCGCGATCAAACCGAGCACAGCATGTGGGCTGAAGAAGCTGAGAATCCAGGCGCCGACCGACATCGGGGAGCGCCATTTGAAGACGCGCAACATGTTCAAAAACATGAGCGGTCGCCCGAGATCGAGAATGAGCAGGACCGGTGAAATCAAGGCTCCGATCGCGGCGAGCCACATGGCGGTGAGAGCGAGGCTGGGTTGATTTTTCCAAAGGGCCGCGAGGGCGATCACAGGCGCCATCCCGGCGAGACCGCCGATGAAGAAGTAGAGCGGAATCTCCCAGGTCCAGACCGGCGGCCTAACGACGGCTTCGCCAAAGTAGCCAGCGCGGGGCGGAATGGGGCCGCCCGAGACCTGGAGACCGGGGCCGGTGATTTCGCCGCGTTCGCGCGCGGTTTCGCGCAGGGTATCGAGGCGTTTCTCGAAGTCGGAGTCGCGACTCAGGGGTGGGATTCTGCGACGGTTTGGCCGCCGGGGGGCGGTTTGGGCTTGAGACGCTCTTCGCTGCCGTCGGCCGTGGCGCGGGGCGCACCACGGAGCGGGCGGGGCGCCCGCGCTCCCCGGAGATGGAGCGGCGCGCTTTTCATGCGAAGAAGGCGAAGGCGAGGCCGACCAGACCAACGGCGGCCGCGGCGGTCGCCAGGGCGGCCGACCAGGACGATTTTAGGTAAATGGTCGGAATCTGCGGCTTCGGCGGTAGGCCATAAGCTTCGGGCTCGCCGAGGATAAGGAAGAAGGCGTGCAGCCCGCCGACGGAGGTATCTCGCGGATCGTAGATCTGCGCGTCGTCGTAGCCTTGGGCGTGCAGTTCTTCCACCCGCTTCGCGCCGCGTGCACGCACATCGTCGAGTCGGCCGAAGACGATTGATTCGGTCGGGCAGACTTTGGCGCAGGCGGGGGTGAGGCCGCTTTTTTGGCGATCGTAGCAGAAGGTGCATTTGAAGGCGCCGCCCGCTTTCGGGAGTGGCTCGGGCCGTTTGTCGATGACGCCGAAGGGGCAGGCGACCACGCAGTAACCGCAGCCGTTGCAGACATCGTCCTGGACAAGGACGGAGCCGACTTCAGTGCGGACGATGGAGCCGGTCGGGCAGGCTTCGAGGCAGCCGGCTTCTTCGCAATGCTTGCAGACATCGGAGAGGAAGAGCCAGCGGAAGGGGTCTTCTGATTTCTGATGGCTGATTTCTGATTTCTGATTTAACGAGCCGACGACTTGCCGGCCTTTGCGCAGGTCCTGCTCGACGAAGAGGACGTGGCGCCAAGTGGAGGCGCCGAGGTGGCCGGTGTTGTCGTAGGAGTTGCCGGTCCAGTTAAAGCCGTCGTCGGGCACGTCGTTCCATTCTTTGCAGGCCACTTCGCAGGCTTTGCAGCCGATGCAGACACTCGGGTCGGTGAAGAAACCGACTTCGACCTCGTCCTGCACGAAGGTGTGCCGGGCCTGGTTGGAACTGAGAATGCCTTCGCCGATCATAGAGAGGGAGTGATGGAGTGTTGGAGTAATGGGGGGTTGGGGACGGGCGATTTTTGCATCACTCCATTCCTCCCTCTCTTCTCATACCGATTTGCCATGCTGGCCGTGGCCGGGCGTGAGCGTGCCGCCTTCGGGCGCGCCGGGGGGCGGCTGCTCGGGGTGAAGGTTCAGCTTCTCGCCTTGCGGCGCGTGTTTTTTCATGAAATCGAGGTAAGCCGGACCTGCCGGCAGACGGCCGGGCACGACGTTGCAGACGAGCGCTTTCGTTTCCATGATGGTGACGTTCGGCTCGCCGGAGATGGCCATGAGATCGTTCGCGACGTCGCCGCGGATGGGGCCGCTCCCGCCCCAGTGAAAGGGAATCGCCACCTGATGGATGGTTTTGCCGTTCAGTTGCAACGGGCGCATCCGCCGGCTGACGAGGGCGCGGGCGCCGATCGCGCCCCGGAGAGTGACGAGCGCGACGTGATCGGAATTGGCAATCCCGAGATCGCGCGCCAGTTCGACCGAAAGCTCAACGAACATTTCCGGCTGCAACTCCGAGAGATGACTGAGGAAGCGGCTCATCCCGCCGGCGGTGTGATGCTCGGTCAGGCGGTAGGTGGTGAGGACGAAAGGGAAGAGCGGATCGCCCGGCGGAGAGAATTTGTTCCCTTCGCGCGTGAACCAGTTCACGACCGGATTGGTGTCGTGGCCGTGGAGGGCATTTGCCACAGGCGACTCGAGCGGCTCGAAGTGATTCGGCATCGGGCCGTCTTGCAAGCCTTGCGGCACGAAGAGCCAGCCAAGACCATCCTCGTGCAGGACGAAGGGCGCGTCTCCCGGTTGGGCATCGAGGCCTTTTTCGTGGCCCTTCGGCTGGTAGGCGGGGTCTTTGCCTTTCTGGAAATCGGGGACGTCCTGACCGGTCCATTCCTTCTCGGCGGGATCCCACCACACCAGCTTTTTGTCCTCGCTCCAGGGCTGGCCATCGGGCGCGGCGCTGGCCCGGTTATAGATAATGCGGCGATCGGAGGGCCAGGCAAAGCCCCAGCCGTGGCCGAGGTAATCGTTAGACTGGCGGGCCTTGGGCTTGTTAATCCCGTCGCTCGGGAAGCAGCCGGAGTATATCCAGCAACCGCAGGCGGTGGAGCCGTCCGCTTGCAAATGGGTGAAGCCGTCGAGTTGCGCGCCGTGATGGGGCCGGCCCTCGCGTTCTTCGCCAAAGACGACCGCGCCGTCGCGTTCCTCCGGCGAAGTTTTCCAGCCGTTGATTTCCGCCAGGACGGCTTCCATTTTCGGCTCGCCTTCGGCGTCTTCGGGGTACCACCAATCGAGCGCGCGGAGCGGCTCGTCGATCGGGTCGTCCGAGGCGTGCGCGCGGGCGATCATGCGTTTGGCCAGTTGATGAATGAACCAGCCTTCGCTGCGCGCTTCGCCCGGCGGGCGGACGGCTTTTTCGCGCCATTGCAGGAGACGCTGGGTGTTCGTAAACGCGCCTTCTTTTTCAGCGTGGCCGGCGACGGGGAAGAGGAAGACTTCGGTCTCGATCTCTTCCGTCTTGAGTTCGCCGCGCTCGATTTCGGGCGAGTTATACCAAAACGAGGCGGTCTCGATTTCGACCAGATCGCGCACCACGAGCCACTTTAATTTCGAAAGCGCCTTCCGCTCCAGGCGCGCGTTTTGCGCGCCAACAGCGGGGTTTTGGCCCATCACGAACATGCCTTCCATTTTCCCGTCGAGCATGTCGTAGAGGAACTCGAAGAAGGAATGGTCGCCGGTGATTTTCGGGAGCCAGTCGTAGCCGAAATCGTTCTCCGGCGTGGCGCGTTGGCCGTAGTAGGCCTTCAGCGTGCTGATGAAATATTTCGGGAAGTTATGCCAGAGGCCGGTCGGGTTGGTGTGCTTATCGAGATACTGCTGGAGGGTGTCTTCGCCTTTGCCGCCGCGCGGCATGGCGATGTAACCGGGGAGGGTATCGTAGAGGGTCGGGATATCGGTCGAGCCCTGGATGGAGGCGTGCCCGCGGAGGGCGAGGATGCCGCCGCCGGGCCGGCCGATGTTGCCTAACAAGAGCTGGAGAATGGCGGCGGTGCGGATGACCTGGACGCCCTTCGAGTGGTGGGTCCAGCCGACCGCGTAGCAAATCGCGGCGGTTTTGTCCGTTCCGGAGGCTTGCGTGAGTGCATCGGCCACCTGGTGGAAAAGCTCCGGCGGAATGCCGCAGACTTTCTCCACCATCTCCGGCGTGTAGCGCGCGTAGTGGCGCTTCAGGGTTTGGAAGACACAACGCGGATCTTCCAGGGTGAGGTCGCGCTGCGGATAAGAGAGACCCTTGCCTTGGTAGAGCCAGGTCTCCGGATCGTAGGCGCGTTTCGATTCATCCCAACCGGAAAAGAAGCCGCTCTCGTGATCCTCAAAACCCTCGCGCAGAAGACAGGAGGCGTTCGTGTAATGGACAACGTATTCGCGGAAGTAGAGATCGCGCTCGAGCACGTGGCGGATGAGCCCGCCGAGAAAGGCGATGTCGGTCCCGGCGCGGATCGGCACCCAGATATCGGCCAGCGCGCTGGTGCGCGAAAAACGCGGGTCGACGTGGATGATGGTGGCGCCGTTTTCCTTCGCCTTCATCACCCAGCGGAAACCGACCGGATGGGCCTCTGCCATGGACGAACCCTCGATCAAGATGCAGTTCGAGCGGGCCAGATCTTGTTGCGCGGTCGTAGCTCCGCCCCGGCCGTAAGTGGTGCCCAGACCGGGCACCGTGCTGCTATGTCATATCCGGGCCTGGTTCGACACGCACACCATGCCCAGGCCTCCGGTAAACAATTTTTTGATCAGGTAATTCTCTTCGTTATCGAGGGTGGCCCCGCCGAGGTGGGCGACGGCGGTGGTGTGGTTGACGACGGAGTCATTTTTCTCGCGGGTGAAGGTGCGCTTCCGCGAATCCCAGAGCCGCTCGGCGACCATCTCCATCGCGCGGTCGAGCGAGATTTCCGTCCACGCTTTCGCGCGCGGGGCGCGATATTTTACCTTCGTCTCGCGCAGAGAATGGGTCAGGAGTTGAAAGGAAGCGGCGCCTTTCGGGCAGAGATTTCCCTGGCTGATGGGCGACTCCGGGTCGCCCTCGATCGAGATTAGCTTGCCGTTTTGATGATAAATGAGCTGGCCGCAGCCGACGGCGCAATACGGACAAATGGAACGCGCCACCTCTGCGCCATCGGTGCGCGCATGCATCGCGCGGGTCTGGTCGGACATCGCTTCCTGGCCGGTCCCGTCCTTGCGTTGCCGGATTTGGCGCAGGAGCGGCCATTTCGCGAGCAAGCCAGTGAGTGAAGGCATCAAGCGTTCTTCGCACATGAGCGCGGCGCCGGTTGCCGAAATATTTCGGGAGCCGAGCAATTCTTCTCCGGCCTTTCCGGAAAAGAAATGCCGTCGCCGCTTTTACCAAATCCGATTCTTCCCACGTCCGGCCCTCTCTAAATTCGATGAGCTTCTTCGACCGCGAACACACCGTTGCCGGCCCGGGGTTCAATCGCTGGCTCGTCCCACCCGCCGCGCTCGCGGTGCATCTTTCCATCGGGCAAGTCTACGCTTTCAGCGTCTTCAAATTGCCGCTGACCAAGCTGCTCGGAATCACGCAATCCGCGCCGGGCGATTGGACCCAGCCGGAGCTCGCCTGGATTTTCAGCCTGGCTATCTTTTTTCTAGGCGCGTCGGCCGCTCTCTTCGGCAAATGGGTGGAGCGGGTCGGCCCGCGCAAGACGATGCTGGCGGCGGCGCTCTGCTTCGGAGGCGGGTTCATCGTATCCGCTTTCGGGGTCTGGTGGCACCAGCTCTGGATCGTCTATCTCGGCTACGGCGTCCTCGGTGGCTGCGGGCTTGGGTTGGGCTACATCTCGCCGGTCTCCACACTCGTAAAGTGGTTCCCAGATCGTCCTGGAATGGCCACGGGGATGGCGATCATGGGCTTCGGCGGGGGCGCCTTTATTGGTTCAAACCTGAGCCTGCTGCTGATGGATCACTTTAAATCCGCTACCAGCACCGGAGTGGGAATGAGCTTCCTGAGCCTGGGCGCGATCTATTTTTGCTACATGATCTTCGGCTCGATCATCGTGCGCGTGCCGGCCGAGGATTGGCGACCGGACGGCTACGTGCCGCCCGCCCAGCCGCGCGGCCTGATCACGAACGCAAATGTGACCGTGGCCCGGGCCTGGCGGACGCCGCAGTTCTGGTTTCTCTGGGTGGTGCTCTGCTTCAACGTCACGGCTGGGATCGGGATTCTGGAACAGGCTTCGCCGATGATTCAGGAGATGTTTCCGGGGCGGGTAACCGCCGCGGCGGCCGGCGGGTTTGTCGCTTTGCTCAGTCTGTTCAACATGGGCGGCCGGTTTCTTTGGTCGTCCCTCAGCGATTACGTCGGGCGGAAGGTGGTTTACATCGTCTTCCTTTCGCTCGGGCCGTTGCTCTACTGCCTGATTCCGTTTTCCGGGCATAACACGAGCGTGCTACTTTTCGTGGCGCTCTGCGCAGTCATCATCAGCATGTATGGCGGCGGCTTTGCCACCATCCCAGCCTATTTGAGGGATCTCTTCGGCACGATGAATGTGGGCGCGAT
>JBBSLZ010000099.1:0-10053 GCA_038233435.1 Chthoniobacterales bacterium | reverse complement strand
CGATGAGCCAGGTCTCAGTCTCGATCCCGGCTGGCGCGCGCGCCTCCAGGAAATCCTGCGGGCCGAGGCCGATCGCGGGCGCACCGTGCTCATCACGACACACCTGATCGCGGAGTGGAACGGCGTGGCGGATCGCTGCTTGCTTTGCCGCGATGGCCGGATCGAACGGGAACTTGATCCCTCCGACCTGCCGCATGATTTCGACGACGTGGCCAATCGCCCTCGCCTCTTACAACTCTCCGCATGAGCGCTCTTTCTCTCGCCTCCGCACCGGCCCCGCTGCGCGCTGTCCTCTGGCGCGAAATGCACGGAGCCGTTTCGAGTCGCTACTTCCAGGTCTTTTGCGCGCTTTCCGTCATCGGCGGCATCGCCTCGGTCGCGTTCGCGGGCGACGCCGGCCTCTTCATCCTCCAACTCGCGCTCTATTTCGTCTCGCTCTTTGCGCTTCTCCTCGGCGTCAACAGCGCGCGCGCCGAGAGCGAGGAATGGCCGCTCCTCTTCACCCCACCGGGTGCGCGCAGCGCGTATCTTCTCGGCAAATTCCTCGCGCTCTCTCTAATTTCCGCCTCCGCCTTGCTCCTTCTTTTTCTCCCGGCCTTCTTCGCTGCGCCGATGCCAGCGCCCCTCATCTCGCTTTATTTCTACACCGTTGAACTGGCCGCTTTCTTCGCCAGCGCCGGCCTCGCCGTCGGCTATTTCGCGCGGGAAAGAATCCAGGGGCTGATCCTCGCGCTGACCGTCTGGCTCTTTCTTCTCGTCGGGTTCGACCTCATCGCGCTGCTCGGCGCGCGTTGGTCGGTGCTACAGGAATTTCCGGACGCCTGGCTCGCGCTCCTGATGTTGAATCCGCTCGATGCCTTCCGCGTCCACGCCCTTTTTTCGATGGAACAAATCCCGGCCGAACTCGCCGGAAAAACTGCGCTCGCCACGAGGTGGATCGAGCACGCCGGGCTTTGGTTTGGGTTGCTCGCGCCGGCGTGGATCGCGGCCTTTCTCTGGAGCACCTCGCGACATCTTGCCCGCTGGGAGGATTAACTTGAACACTGTCTTCAAAAAATTCGACGTCCGCCGCCTGCTCGCCCAGGGCGTCGAGCCCTTCCCAGAGATTCGAAAGCGGATCGACCTTCTCCAGCCTAACGAGGGGCTCTCCGTGATCGCGCCCTTTCTGCCTTCGCCCTTAATCGAAAAGCTGACGAGCGAAGGTTTCCAATCCCGGGTTGAGCGGCAGGTTGGCGGCGGCGGCTGGGTGGTGCATTTCTGGCAGGAAAATTAGGCGACATCTTCCCGCTTTGTGGCCACGCCGAAAAGATCTCCCGCGCTCTGCTTTGCGGAGCCGTTCCGGATTTTCTTTCCACTCGGTCTTCTCCTGGGCGCGATCGGAGTCTCGCTCTGGCCGTTGTATTTTTGGCAGGTCATCGAGACTTATCCGGCGGCGCCTCACATGCGTCTGATGATCGAAGGCATGATGGGATCCTTCGTGATCGGGTTTCTCGGCACGGCCGGGCCGCGGTTGCTGGATGCGGAACCGTTGCAGACCTGGGAAGCTGGCGGGCTTCTGTTCCTACAGATTTCAAGCGCCGCGCTGCATTTGGCGCAGCGGCCTTTCGTCGGCGACCTCCTTTTTCTCGCCCTCCTGCTTTTCTTTCTCGCTACGCTGCTCCGGCGTGCGAGCGCGCGCACTGATCTGCCGCCTCCCAGTTTTGTGCTCGTGAGCTTCGGATTCGCGAACGCGATCGGTGGCCTCCTCCTGATTCTCTTTTTATCGCGCAATCCATTTTGGCATCAGACCGGGACGCTCCTGCTCAACGAAGGATTCATCGCCCTGCCCATCCTCGGGGTCGGCGCCTTTTTCTTTCCCAAGCTGCTCGGGAGCGAAGGCACTCCGGAACCGGCCGACCTGCGAATCGCCGCCGCCCGCTGGCGCAGGGGCGCCGCTCTCGCCTGGCTCTGCGCGCTGGTGTTTTCGAGTTCGTTTCCGATCGAAGCTGGCGGCTGGACGCGAAGCGCAGCGCTCCTGCGCGGTCTAACGAGCCTGTGGTATTTTTTCGCGCAGGGACGTTTACTGGATCGCGCGGCTGGCCAGCCTTTCCTCGCCCGTTGTTTTCAGCTTGGCGCGCTGCTCCTGATCACGGGGTTTTTTCTGGCGGCCATTTTCCCAAGTTATCGCCTGGCGAATCTGCACGTCGTCTTCATCGGCGGGTTCAGCGTTATTCTGTTCACCGTGAGCACGCGAGTCGTTCTCGGGCACAGCGGACACGCCGATCTCTTTCAACGGCGGCTGCCGTTTCTCGTCGGCGCACTCAGCTTACTTTTCCTCGCCATGTTGACGCGAGGCAGCGCGGAAATTTTCCTCGATGGACGCGACCGCCAACTCGTTTATGCGGCCTTGATTTGGTTGGTCGCCGTCAGCCTCTGGGCCTGGTCACTGGGGCCGAAACTCTTCCTCCACGAGGAAGAATGAAAACGCCCGCAGCATTTTTGTCGCCCCTGCAACTCGATGTCGGCTAACGTCCGCGGATGGCGTTCGATCGCGGCCAATTTAAACAGGCGCTGACCGAAAACACGCTGCGGAGTTGCCAGTTGTTAGTCGGCCTGCCGCCCTCCGATACCGCGGCCATCGCGGCTTTCACGATTCCGAAACATCTCGCGAAAGGTGAATACCTCTTCCGCGAGGGCGACCGCTCGGAAGGCTTCTACATCGTGCAACGGGGCGCGATCAATGTGCACCGCGTGAGCGCGGCCGGGAAAGAGCAGGTCATCCACGTCTTTCGCCCGGTGGAATCTTTCGCCGAAGCCGCGCTCGCGACGGAAGGCGGCTATCCCGCGGATGGACGCGCGACGGTGGCCTCAACGGTGCTGCTGATCCCGAAAACCGATTTCATCGAATTGCTGCGCAGCCGACCCGAACTCGCTTTGCGGATGCTCGGTGCGATGAGCCAGCATCTGCGCGTGCTGGTTGGGTTGCTCGACGATCTCACCTTGAAGGACATGGAAACGCGGCTGGCCAATTGGCTGCTGCGCCGCTGCCCGCGTCCTTTGCCTAACGAACCATTCGGCATCGCGCTCGACCGGACAAAACGCGTCCTGGCCGCGGAATTGGGGGCGACGAGTGAGACCCTCTCCCGTACTCTCGCGAAGTTCCGCGACCAGCAACTTGTGCGGGTAAAAGGCAACACGATCACGCTCTTGCGGCCGCGGGAATTGGCCGAAGTCCTGCGCCGCCACCTGGGCGAGATCTAGCGTGGCCGCTCGTCTTACATCCGCGCTGCTGGCGGGACGATGAGGACGACGCGTTGGCTATGTCGCGGTTTCCGCCGACGTCATGGCGTTCGTCAAATCGCGCACGGGATCAATCTTCCAGCGCCGGGCGGCGGCTTCCAGCTCCGCGTTGAGCGGCCAGCGATCGGCCTGCGCGTCGCCCTTGTGCTCGGTGTTTGCGCCCTTCAGCGTCATGCAATTCGTGTTGTCGCCGATCTCCGCAATTTGCGCGTATTCGTCCGGTGTGAGTGTTGCTTCCGGCACGGAGGCCAGTTCGTCCACTTTCGCTTCGATGTGCTTCGCGCTCGTGCCGGCTTCCTGGATCAAGGTTGGGACCACGCATTCCACCGATATGTGCTGGAGATTCCAGACGCAGGCGAGCTGTAACATGGTGAGTCCGTGCGCGTCGGCGATCCCGCGCATTTGCTCGATCTTCCCCGCACCGGCATCGACCCAACCAGCCGGTCGAAACGTCCGATGATCGCGCGCGCCGAACTCGTGGCCGGGTTTCACATCATCGTGAAAGAGACCGCCGTAATCGACTACGCGGGTCAGGATTTTCGTGCCGGTCTTTTCGGCGGCGGGCAGCGCCAGGCTGCCCGGCCATGGCTCCAGCGGGTTCAAGATAATCATCGCCCAATCGAGCAACCCTTGGAACCGCTCGAGGCAAAGAATAAGATCGAGCGTGAAGCCATTGGCCGGCCCCGGCGCAATCCCGAGCTGACTCGTTAGGCCAGCGTCTTTCAGTTTCGCCATCCCGTTCCAAACCGCATCGGTTGTGAAACCGGACTCGTCGGGATTGTGCAGCAGCAGCAGATCGAAGCGATCGGCACGGCAGCGGGCGAGCGACTTCTCAGTCGCCTCGCGCAAATAGCTCGCAAACTCACTCGGCTTGCGCAACTGCGCGTTCGTGAAGCGCGGAAAGCCTTTCGAACCCTCGCGCTGGCCCTTGTAAAAATCGTGCCCCACCGCACCGACCAGGCAATAGCTCTCGCGCGGTATTCCTTCCAAAGCGCGTCCGAGGAGAGTATCCGCTTCGCCCGCGCCATAGACATCGGCGGTCAGGAAAGTGCGGATGCCCTTATCGTAGGCGTGCCGGATGAGCGCGAGGAAGCGCTCGTCCTCCAGCGCTTCGCCAAAGTGCATGAAGCGTCCGCCGCCCCACATTCCGAACGCGGTTCTCGTCAGTTGCATCCCCATCGCTCCACCTTAAGCGTGAAACGCCCTCGCCAAAATAAGTCTCTTGGCGTGAGGCTCGAAAGCGGAGCAAGCCGGCAGCCAAGTCATGGCGGAAGACGCGGTTCGCCCAAAGGCTCCGCCACCCCCTCCGCGCCGCCCGCCAGGCCGCGCCCTCCTTGCAATTTTCGCCGCACCAGCCGCCGAAAGTGAAACGGGCGCAGGTAATGCAGATAGACCAACCACCGCGTCACCGATTCTGGGAGGCGGCGGTGGGCCTGCAACTCCAGGCACCAATCCACCAGCCGGTGAAAAGCGGCTTCCTCTGAAAACCAGTCCTCCCATTGCGCACGGGCCAGTTTTCCCATCGCCACGGCTTGCCCCTCCTGCGCCTCGAGCAGGTCTGGCACCTCCGCGAATTTCTCCTCCCGCACTCGGATCGAGAATCTGTCCCAGCACGGACCGTGCGGCGCGCTCCAATCATCCGAAAGAATCACCGGCACGCGCCCCATTCGCATCGTCTCGAAGAGCCGGATGCTGGAGCAGCTCAAACCGCGCGGGCACAGGATAAATTTGCTCGCTTTCGTCAACTCGGCGTAACGGCGATAGTAATCGCGTCGCTCCCGTGGCGACATCTTCCAGTGCAAAAGCAGGGCAAAATCGGCCGAAGTATCCTGAAACAAACTCCGCGGATGCGAGAGCCCGGCCAGCTTCTGGCGCACGGTCGCATTCTCGATCGAGCCCATAAAGCTGTAGAGATACGGCAGATCCTCCTCCGGCGGCGTGTAGGTGGTAAACTCGTTAGGCGGCTGGCCGCTGTAGAATCCAGGCACCGTCCGGCCCGAAGCCCAGCGCCGACCGATCGCGGAATAGACCCCGGGAAGAAAGGGAATCACGTAGGGATTCGAGGAAAAAATGAAACATTTCTCGCGATACTGGCGGGTGTAGGGATGCGCCCGCACCCGCTCGAAATGCCAGCCGCCGCCATAGCTTTCCGCGAAGATGATCGCGTCCGCCGCGGCCGGATCATCGGTTAACGAGTGGACGCCGAACTTATCCGCGACCGCGCTCGCCTCCAGGCCGCGGAGTGGCCGCAGATGCTCGCCGTTCCGATCATTCGGGGCGGTGGCCGAGAGAAGAAGGACGCGAGCCATGGGGCAGCAGTGGTAACAGAAAGGAAGCGCCAAGTCGAGCCTGCGAGCGGTCCCCGCCACGGGGAATCACCGCGCCCTACCAGGGAGGGGACTCGAACCCCTAATCCTTGCGGAACCAGATCCTAAGTCTGGCGCGTCTGCCAATTTCGCCACCCTGGCTTACTGAGTATCAATCGTTGATGTGTTTCGCGTTGCTGCGCTTGGTTCGGCCGCAAGTCGCTGCACTTTCCCCTTTGCAAATCATCGCGCTCAGTTTATCCCCGCGCGTGACTCGCGCAATCGCCGAATCCCCGGCCTCTAACCGCGCGGCAAGCGCTTTTACGTCCAGCTGTTGGGCGACGACGGGTATTTGCGAGAACTTCCGTGGGTGAAAATGCGCGACGAGCCACCGGCGCCGGAACGCAATCTCGTCACGCCAGGCGGAGTTTGATCGGTTCATCGGGGCCGCTTGGAACACCTGCGAAAAAACGGCCAGCAACTGGCCGATCGACGCACATCCCGATGAATAAACAGAACAATCTTTTCCGCCATGGAAAAGGCGGAATTGGAAAGAGATTCTTCGCGAGATGAGGGATTGACGAGGGGCGGCGACATGATGCAGTAAGCGCGATGAAGAATCGCCGCGACAGCATTGCTTCGTCCTTCCTGTCCGGACTGCTCTTGCTGCCTCTGCTGAGCAGTTGTTCGATCATCCCGACGCGATCGCACGCGGTGACTCGCGATCGCGCCTTTATTTCATACTCGCCGCCGGAGAACAGCACCCAGCTTCGCCTGGCCGTGAAAGATCTCATCGACATGAAGGGCCAGGTGACCAGTGCCGGCTCGGAGTATCTGTCCAAGAATAATCCGCCGGCTACGGAGGATGCGGCGTGCCTCGCCCTGGCACGGGCGCGCGGGGTGCAGATCGTCGGGAAAACGAATCTGACCGAATTCGCCGTGACGGTTTCGGGAACGAATCGTTATTTTGGGACGCCGGTGAATCGGTTGGACGGAAAGCACAAATTCATCCCTGGAGGTTCGTCCAGCGGCGCCGCGGTGGCGGTCGCAGACGGGTTAGCGGACGTCTCCTTTGGCACGGACACGGGGGGTTCCATTCGCATTCCGGCCGCTTGTTGCGGCGTTCTGGGTTTAAAAACGACGTACGGGCTCGTTTCGACCAAAGGCGTTTTTCCCATCTCTCCGAAGCACCTCGATACCGTCGGACCTTTGGCCAGGGATATGACCCATTTGGTGCAAGGGATGGATTTATTGCAGGCAGGATTTGCCGGCCGCTACCGGAGCGCTGTCGCCTCGGAACCCTCGGCCGGTGGGATCAGAATCGGGCGGCTTTATCTTGATGGCACCGACCCCGAGATCGACAAAGCGATCGACAATAAGCTGGCCGAAAAAGGATTTCGAGTGGTCAGGCTGAGTGAAGCTCTGAAAGCGAAGTGGAAGCAGGCCGAAAAAGATGGACGGACCGTGGCGATCGGTGATGCCTGGCTGCATGACAGTCAATACACAGACAAACAGGGAGTCAGAACCACGACGAAATTAGTTATCGCCCAGGGCTCCCTGGAATACCCGAAGAATTTTAAAGCCGCCTTGCAACGGCAGGCGGCCTGGCAGCGTGAGCTGGCGCGGGTCTTTCGGAAGGTGGATTTCATTGCCCTGCCGACAATGCAAAGCCTGCCGCCGAAGCTTCCACCCTTCAACGCTTCGGTTGCTTTTGAGTTACTGGTGTTCAATCTGCAAAACACCCTCGCAGTAAATTTTGCGGGCAATCCGGCGCTGGCGATTCCGGTTCCGATGCCGGTGAAAGAACATGCCCGCCCTATCGTCACGAGCCTGCAACTTATCGGGCCGCGTTTGAGTGAGGCGCAACTGTTGAACGCCGGCCGTCTGCTCGAAACCAAGCGCTAATTGAACAAGCGACAGCCTGTCCCTTCAAGGAAACGTGCCGCGCGAACGACCTCCCAACCATGCCACTTTCCCTCTCACGCAAAGTATTTCTAATGGCGACGGCGTTCCTGTTGAGTGGCGTTAGCAGCTGGTCGCAATCAGCCGGCGAACTGATGGAAAAGGGCGACGCCTTCGACGCAAAATTCGAAGGCGGCGAGGCGCTCAAGTCGTACCTGCCGGCCGAAAAACTGGAGCCCAAAAATGTGCTTCTTCTGGTGAACATCTCGCGAGCGTATCGCTATCAGATGAGCGATACCTCTAAGACAGTGGAAAAGCTTCGGTTGGGCGCGCTCGCTGTGACCTATGCGGAGCGTGCCGCCGCGTTGGGGCCGAATCAAGCGGACGCCCAACTGGCGGTGGCGATCAGCTACGGCAAGCTGCAGCCGTTGGTGAGCTCCGGCGAAAAAGTGCGCACGGCGCGCATCATCAAGCATCTGGCGGAGAAAGCTATCCGTCTCGACCCGCGTAATGACCTAGCCTGGCACGTCCTCGGGCGCTGGAACATGGGTTACGCCGAACTTACGGGTCTGAAGCGGAAGGTCGCGGAAATGACTTACGGCACGTTGCCGGCGCCTACTTATGCAGACGCGGCGAAGTGCTTTGAGAAAGCCATCGCGCTGAATCCTGCTCGGGTCATTAACTACATCGAGTTAGGTCAGGTCTATTCTGCGATGGACCGAACAGCTGATGCGCGGCGGGTTCTGAGCAAAGGTCTGGAGTTGAAGCAAACAGACAAGGAAGATCCCGAGATGAAGGAGCGCGGACGCGAGCTTCTGGCGAAGCTTCGCTAAGTTGGTTCAGGCCGGCGCGGATTCCGGAAGGCCGGTCCGCGTAGGTAAATCCGATAAGGAGCCATCGATAAAGGTGTGGTGCCAGAGTTGGGTTGCCACTACGGCAACCAAGCCCATTTCCACCGAAAGACGCGGGAGGGAACCGGCGCGCATTTGCCGGAAGGCTTTCCGCCAATGCTGCACGGCGGCGACGTCGAAATAGCCGGTGCGCCGGAGGGATTCTTCGCTCAGGAGTTGTCCCACAAACGGAGGTTCCGGATCCATGTGGAAGCTATCGAGCGGCGCGCGAAAGATTACCTTGTGGCGTCGGGCGATTTCCTTCGGCAGCCAGCGCTCCGCGACGAGGCGGAGGAGATACTTATCGCGTAAGCCGCGCAGCTTCCAGCGAGGGTGCAACCGCGCGGTGAAATCAAAGACATCCTCATCGAGAAATGGATAGCGCACCTCCACCGAGGAATGCATCGCGACGCGATCGCCCTTGGCTTGGAGAAGTAACCCAGCCAGGGTGACCCGGGCTCCGACCCAGAGACCGCGATTCAACGGAGCCCATCGCTTCGCGCGTTCCAGGTTCATCCCGAGCGCGGCCCAAGGCTGGTTCTGCTCGAGCACTTCCCGCATCGGCGGGGCATAGAAAAGAAGCTTGGATAGCCCAAGCATGCCGTAAGCTTCCACCCAGGCGTTAGGACCGCCGACCGAAGCTTCTACGTTACGCCGGAACTCGGGCGGGTATTGGGGAATGTGACTCAGACCGAGATAAGCGCGAAGAGCCAGGCTACTCAGTCTTAGTCCAGGGATGACGTCGAGGTAGCCGAGAAGCTTGGCTGCCTTGTACCAGGGATAACCGGCGAGCCACTCATCCGCGCCTTCTCCGGTAAGGACGACTTTCTGCCCGTTGGCGTGCACGCGCCGCGCTAACTGCAGCAAAGCCGCGCACGAGGTATCGATGACCGGGGACTCGGCGGCCTGGATCAACTCCGGATAAGTCGCGAGCGCATCGCTGGCGCGGAAATCCTGCACAATGGGAGGCTTGGTGCCGATATGCCGGGCGGAAAGATTGGCCGCGCTCAGCTCATCGAGCGAAGGATCGTCAACGCGGATGGTGTACGTATTGATCGCCGGCCCTTTGAGCTTGCAGGCCATGGCCACGATCATGCTCGAATCGAGGCCGCCGGAGAGATAAGCGCCGACCGGCACATCGGCGCGCAGCCGTTTCTCAACCGCCTGGAGGAGCAGTTGCTCGAACTCATCGACTAGCTGCTTAGGATCGCCCGAGACCTCGTCGCCTTGATCGGGGAAGTCCATCACCCAGTAGGCACGCTCTTCAATGACCGGATCGGTACCATTTTCGTGGCCGGGAGTGATCTGCAAATAATGACCGGGCCGCAAGAGCTGCACCCCTTCAAAGCAGGTGATCGGCCCCGGCATGGCGGTGAAGGTGAAGATGTGATCGATGCCGCGCCGGTCGGGTTGGGCCGGCACCATGCCGGAGGCGAGGAGAGCTTTGATCTCAGAGCCGAAAAGAAGCCAGTCGCCTTGCCGCGACCAATAAAGCGGGGCGATGCCGAAACGGTCGCGGCCCAGAGTCAGTTGCTCCCGGCGCGTGTCCCACAGGGCGATCGCAAACTGGCCGCGCAAGCGCTCGAACATCCCCTCCGGATATTCCTCCCCATTGTGCGGAATGATTTCGGTGTCGCTTTGGGTGACGAAACGATGACCGCTCGCTTGCAGCTCGG
>JBBSLZ010000098.1:0-10125 GCA_038233435.1 Chthoniobacterales bacterium | reverse complement strand
ATAATCCTTCGCCTCTCCGAGCAGATTATCGTTCAAAGTGATCGTCTCGAACGTCTCCGGGTCCATGAAATGATAGCCGGTGTTATCCTTATAAGAGAACTCCAGCGACGTCCGGCTCACATCCACCAGCTCCACCTTATCGGTCGATCCGAAACGCACATCCGCGCTCTTCCCGGTATTGATGTAACGAATGATCGCCTGCACAAACGCGCGTAAATTCCCCGGCGTGCGATGCTGGACATCGAGCACGATCGCCACGTTGCCGTTATACTTAATCGCCTGTCCTTTTCGAAGATCGTTCGCTGCGGCCATATGAGAGAGAGTGGATAGGCGAGACTCGCCGACCTGACAAGGGCCGGATTTTCCCGCGTCCGTTCCTTCCCTCCCTACCCGCGCCATCTGCGGTCAAAAAAAATCAAAGCAATTTCAGCTTCGTCAGATCCTGCGAATCCACGATTCCCACCGGCACCATCTGCTCATCCACCACCACCAAGTCATCGATCCGGTGCCGCTCGAGCAGGTTCAACACCTCCACCGCCAGCTTATCCTGCTGCACCGTCACCGGATTCAACGTCATCAAATCCGCCACCAGCCGCTCGCCCACTTTCGGGTCCGTCTGGAAATGACGCGCAAAATCCCCGTGCGTAAAAATCCCGAGCAGTTTCCCTTCCCCATCCGCCACCACCGCCGCGCCGGCCCGCACGTCCGTCATCGCCTTTAGCACCAGGCTGATCGTCGTCTCCGGCCCCACCAACGCCAGGCCCTGCCGCGGCCGCATAATCTGGTGCACCCGCACCAGCAAACTCCGCCCCACCATCCCGCCCGGATGGAACCGCGCGAAATCCTCCTTCTGGAAACCGCGCGCCTCCAGCAGCACCATCGCCAGCGCATCCCCCAGCGCCAGCATCACCGTCGTGCTCGAAGTCGGCGCCAGGTTTAACGGACACGCCTCCTGCTCGACATTCACATCCAGCAGCACCTCGCAATTCTTCGCCAGAGTCGACTCCGCGTTCCCACAAAACGCCACGATCCGCACCTGAAAGCGCGTCAACGCCGGCAAGATCCGCAGCAACTCCTCCGTCTCCCCGCTCGCGCTCAACGCCAGCACCACATCCCCATCCGCCACCATTCCCAGGTCGCCATGCATCGCGTTTAACGAATCCAGCACCACCGCCGGCGAACCCGTGCTCGTCAGCGTGGCCGCGATCTTCGCCCCGATGTGTCCCGACTTCCCCACCCCCAGCACCACCACCTTCCCCCGCGCCTCCACGCAGTCCTTGATCAACCCCACCGCGCGCTCGAAACGCTCATCCAGCCGCGCGCGTAAACGCTCCAGCTCAAATATTTCCATCCCCAAAACGCGTTTCGCCTTTTCAAGATACTCCATGCGCCCATAATCCTGCGCCGGAGCGTATCAAGCAGCAAGAACTTGCGCGCACGCTTCGCCGGTTTGATCCGCCTTATGAAAAAACACCTTCTCGCCGCCGCCCTCCTCTTCACCGTCGCGGCCGCCACCGCCCACGCACAATCCTTCACTGGCCAGGTCAACGGCAAACCGCGCGAGCGCGTCGAGCGCCGCCCGCCGCCCCCGGTCCGGATGGGCGAAGCCGGCGCCATTCCCCGCGCCATTCGCGGCGGCAACCCGCTCCAGATTTTGAATCCGCGCGCCCCGCAGCGTTACTTCGGCCACCCGTACGACACCGTCACCTACGATCAGGAGAATCCGTCCCACATCACCGGCATCATCCTGTTCGGCATCCGCTGGTAAACCTCGTCCTCGTCCTCCTCCTCGTTCCCTGCCCCCATCGAGGACGAGGACGAGCACGAGAACGAGGACGAGCATGAGCACGAACGCGCCCGACGAAAAACCAGTCGTCGCGTCCTACTGCGCGACGTTTCTGAAACCGGAGATGCTCCACATCTACCGGCAGATCACCGCCCTGCGGCGCGTCCGCCCCGTCGTGCTCGCGCAGAAACGCGAAAACGCCGACCGCTTCCCGTTCGACCACCTCGCTCTCGTCCCCAAGTCCCCCACCCACTTCCTGCGTCGCATCTGGCACCGCCAACTGCGCGCCACTCCCTGGCAGCTCTCTCGTAGCGAAGTCGCCACCCTGCAGCGCGTCCTCACCCAGACCCGCGCCCGCCTCCTTCACATTTACTTCGGCCACATCGCCGTCCACCTCCTCCCCCTCATCCGCTCTTGGGAAAAACCGAGCCTGGTCTCCTTCCACGGCGCCGATGTCCTCGTCGACCTCGAAAAGCCAGCCTACCGCGCCGCCACCCAGGAAATGCTCGCCGCCGTCCATCTCGTCCTCGTTCGATCGGACTCCCTCGCCGCCGCCCTCACCGATCTCGGCTGCGCCCCCGAAAAAATCCGCCTCCAGCGCACCGGTATCCCCCTCGCCGAAATTCCCTTCCAAGCCCGCGCCTGGCCCCTCGATGGTCGCTGGCGACTCCTCCAGGCGGGCCGCCTCATTGCCAAAAAAGGAATCGAAACCTCCCTCCGCGTCTTTGCCCAATTCGCCGCCCGCCATCCCGAATCCACCTTCACCATCGCCGGCGACGGCCCCCTGCGAGAGAGCCTCGAGCAACTCGCGCACACCCTCGGACTCACCTCGCGCGTCAGCTTCACCGGCTTCCTTTCCCAAGCGCAGCTACGCGAGCATTTCGCCCAATCCCATCTCTTCCTCCACCCCAGCGAAACCGGCCCCGATGGCAACCAGGAAGGGGTCCCGAACGCGATGCTCGAAGCCATGGCCAGCGGCCTCCCCGTTTTCGCCACTCACCACGGCGGGATCCCCGAAGCGATCGAGAACGGAGTCAGCGGCATCCTCGTGGCCGAGCGAGACGCCGACGCCCTCGCGCTCGCCCTTCTCCTCGCCGCCGATCAGCCTGCCCAACTCTCCACCTTGGCAGAACGCGGCGCTGCCGCCGTCGCCGAAAAGTTCGAGCAACAGGCAGCCACCCGAAGACTCGAAGACATCTACCTTGAAGCGATCGCGTCCCCGCTATAGCCGCGCAAAAAATTCCTCCAGCGCCCGCGCCGCCCCGGCAAAGGAAAGCCGCTCCGCCGCCCGCCTCTGCGAGTCGGCGATCGCCGCCTCATACCGCGCCTCGTCCTTTAACAATCCCAGCACCCTCTCCACCAGCGCCCCCACATAACGCCCCTCCCCGCACAGCTCCGGAAACGCCAGCCGCTCGATCGCGCCATTCCCGCCCACACATGGCAACCGGCAGATCAGCGCATCGCCCGCCACCTGGCCCGGCACGAAACTGGTATCGAGCTGGAACACAATCTTGTGCCCCGCCACCACCCGCAGGTAATCCCGATACGCATCCGTCCGGTTATGCACCGTCAATTGCCCCGGCCGGAAATTCAGCCTCGCCAGCAGCCGCTCCTCCCGCCGTCCATCGCAGTTATAAGTCGTCACCGGCTCCCCCGTCGCCTCGCTCAAACGCTGCGCCGCCAGCATCGCCGCCGCATGGTTCCGCGTCGGGATATCCCACTCCCGCGTCCCCAGCATGATTCCCCGACGCTCCTCCTTCGCCACCGAAAAATCCCAAGCTGGATCATGCAGCGGATAAGGCGTGGGAATAAACGCCACCGATTCCGCTTCCCCGCGCACCGTCCGAAAAAACTCCGCCGCTTCCGGCGTCGGCGCGATGTATCCATCCGCCGCGCGCACGATCTCCAGCAGTCGCCGGAGCCGATTCTTCTCGTCCAATTGCTCCGCGATCTGGTGCAGCCCCGTCTCCTTCAACGACACCGCCACTTTCACTCCCGCCTTCCGCAGCGCCGCCAACGCCAGCTCCGAAGCCCGAAAATCCCCGCGCAATAAAAGCAAAGCCGGCCCGCCGCCCACTCGCTTTACCTCGCGCAAAAACCGCCCACCCGTGCACGCCGCATAAGCATGGAAATTAACCGGCGCATGCGCCGTCCCCTCCGGAGCCTCCGCAAAATCCTGTTCCGCATCATTCCCGCCCGGATTCAGCACCTCCAACCGAAAGCCGCCGCCCACTTGCGACGTCATCGGTTAATTCTCGCGCCCATCCGGCCGCGGAGTCGCAAAGATCGGCGCCGATAAATCCTGTTGCGGCGAAGGCGGCGTCACCGGCTCCGCCCGCAAGACCGGTTCCGCGCGCAAAATCTCCTCCTCTTGTTGCGGCGCCTGATCCTCCGGCTGCACCGGTTGCGCGCGCAAAATCGTCGGGTCGTCCTCCGGCGCGATCGCTGTCGCCGGCTCGCCCACCGGGATGGCGGGCTTCACTTCGTTATCGGCCGGATCAGCCGGCTTCGGCGGCTTCTCCGTCGAGCGCACCGAGTGATAGGGATCGTTCTCCGCCAATAAAGTAGGCCCCTTTACCGTCACGGCTTTTACTTGGTCAGTATCCACGGCCAACGCCGCCCGCGGCACCCCCGCCTCCGGCAGATCGCGCACGATCCGCGTCCGCGCATCGCCATGCACGTTACAAGGTTCCGTCGGCATCTGTTCCTTCGTCGCCAGCTCCCGATACACCGTCTCGGTTGGGCACTTCTCCGTCGCCAGCAAACCCGACTTCGAGCAAATCTCCACCGTCTGCAACGCCGCCGGCTTCGCCAATTCCTTCGCCGGATAACGCGCCACCGAAGCATTCATCACATCCACCCAGACAGGTAGCGCGATCTCGCGCCCGAACGCCCCGCGAAAAATCTTCCCCGGCTTATCAAAGCCCGCCCGCACCGCCACCGTGATCGCGCTGTCGTAACCCGCGAAGAGCACCTCCGTAAAATCGTAAGCCGTCCCCGTCTTCCCCGCCGCCGGGAATTGCTGCAACCCCAGCTTCGTCCGCGCCTCCGCGCCCGTCCCATTCTCCAGCGCATCCACCAGACACGAATGCACTTCAAACGCCGTCTCCGCTTTCATCGCCGTCTCCCGCGTCAGTTTTTGTTTCGATTGCCAAACCGTCGAGCCGTCCTTCGCTTCGATCCGGTCCAAAATATACGGCGCATTCGCGTGCCAGCCGCCATTCGGGAAATTCGTGTAAGCCAGCGCCAGCTCCGCCAGCGTCATCTCGCTGCTCCCTAAAAACGTCGCCGGATAGGGACGCAACGGCGACTTGATCCCCGCCGCCTTGCTCAGCTGCAAAACTTCATCCACCCCCGCCATCATCCCCAACCGCACCGTGGCCCCGTTCTTCGATTTCGCCAGCGCCTGCCGCGCGGTGATTGCACCCTCGTAGCGATTATCCGCCCGCTCCGGTCCCCACTCGCCCAAAATACCCGTCGTCCCACCGATCATCACCGCCCGATTATCCAACGCCGAATCTTCCACCACCGTCCCCGGATACAGCCCCTTCTCGAACGCCGCCGCATACACAAACGGCATCATCGCCGTCCCCACCGGCCGCTTCGATTGCAACGCCCGATCATACTGGCTGTGCTCAAAATCGCGCCCGCCCACCAGCGCCAAAATTCCGCCGGTCGCATTATCGAGCGCAATCACCGCCCCCTGCAAATACTCCGGCGTCACATTCGGATCGAGCGTGCCCTTCTTCTTCATCGCCTTAAAATGCGTCGCGTAGGTCGCATAAAGCGGATGATCGTAATCCGGCGTCAGCTCCGCCTTATCCAGGCTTGCCCGGAGCGATTCCTCCGCCACCTTCTGCAGCTCCGCATCCAGGGTAGTGTGGATCCGATACCCCTCCACCATCGCCTTATCCCAACCCACCGCCGCGATCACCTGCTGCCGGATATTCTCCACCGCATAGGTCTGCCCCTGCGCGCTTTGCCGGCTCCCGATCACGATCTTCTCCGCCTGCGCCGCCGTGCATTGCGCCTGAGTAATGAATCCCAAATCCCGCATCCGCCCCAGCACCACATTCCGCGCCTCCCGCGATCCCTCCCGGTCAGACCAGGGCGAAAGCCGGTTCGGGCTCTTGATCAATCCAGCCAGCGTCGCGCTCTCCGCCAGCGTCATCTCGCGCGACGGTTTCTCAAAATAACCGCGCGAAGCCGCCTCCGCCCCATAGAGCCCGCCCCCGAAATAAATCCGGTTCAGATACAGCTCCATGATCTTCTGTTTCCCGAGCCGATCCTCGATCCGGCGCGCCAGGAAAATTTCCAACAGCTTCCGCCGAAACGTCCGCTCCTTTAGCGAAAACGTATTCCGCGCCAACTGCTGCGTGATCGTGCTCGCCCCCTGCCGCACCCCGCCCGCGGTCAGGTTCTTCAGCGCCGCCCGCACGATCCCGAAAAAATCGTAGCCGCTGTGCTGATAAAACTTCGTGTCCTCCATCGACACCACCGCGTTGATCAAATCCCGCGGGAGCTGCCCATACGGCACCGTCTCCCGATTCTCCACATAGATCTGCCCCACGATCTTATCGTTCCGGTCCACGATCACGCTCGCCGACTCCATTTTATCCAGCTCCGCCAGGTCGAAATTCTCCGCCTTCCGGCTCAGATCCGCCGCCAGCACCAGGGCGCAGATCAGCCCCGTCACAAACAAAATCGCCAGCGTCCCCAGCGGAATATAAAAACGCGGCCGCTTATACCAGGGCGTCCTGTACGGCTCGAGCGGCCGGCTGCGTCTCGGATAAATTACGGGCATGCTGAGAGATGCGGGCCGCGCCCGCCTAAAGTCCGGCGCAACTTAGGTGCAACTCCGCGTAAAATCCAAACCGGAAACATTCCCGCCAGCGTCCGCGTGGTCCGAAAAGTTGAACCCCAGAACTCCCCCGCCGAACCTCCTCTCCTGCAAACCCCTCTCACCCATTTCCTCCACGCCACCATCCAGGCACGCGGCGCCGTTCCGTTCGCCTGGCTTATGGAGCAGGCCCTCTATCATCCCGAGCACGGCTACTACACCTCCGGCCGCGCCGCCCTTGGCCGCGCTGGCGACTACTTCACCAGCGTCAGCGTCGGCCCACTCTTCGGCCGCCTCCTCGCGCTCCAGTTCGCGGAAATGTGGGAACGCCTGCAACGGCCCACCGATTTCTCCATCGTCGAACAGGGCGCCCACCACGGCCACTTCGCCCACGACGTCCTCACCGCCGCGCGCCACGAACACACCCCCTTCTATTCCGCCCTCCGCTATCAGATCGTGGAGCCCTTCCCCAGCCTCGCAAAACAGCAAGCCCACACCCTCGCCGAGTTCCCCGACAAGCTGACCTGGCATTCCGCCCTCCACACCCTGCCACCCTTCCGCGGCGTCCATTTCTCAAACGAGCTCCTCGATTCCTTCCCCGTCCACCTCGTCCATTGGACCGGTCAGGAATGGCAGGAGCGCCACGTCACCACCACCGCCGATTCCTTCACCTTCGTCGATCGCCCCCTCTCCGATCCCCGCCTCCTCGAGCGCCTCCGTCTCATCCCCCCGCCGCTCCCCGCCGGCTACCAAGCCGAAATCAATCTCGCCGCGCTCGATTGGCTCGAAACCCTCGCCCCCCGCCTCACCACCGGCTTCATTCTCATCGCCGACTACGGCTGGCCGCGCGCCGAATACTACGCGCCCCATCGCCACACCGGCACCCTGCGCAGCTACGCCCAACACCGCATCATCCCCTCACCCCTCACCCATCTCGGCCAGGCCGATCTCACCGCCCACGTCGAATGGACCAGCCTGGCCGAACACGCCCAGACCTGCGGCCTCGAACTCGCCGGCTTCACCGATCAACACCACTTCCTCACCGGCTTGTTAGCCGGAGAAGCAGGCGAAAACCTCGTCGCGGAAGCGGATGCAAACACCAGCCGCGCCCTCCAAACCCTTCTCCATCCCCAACACCTCGGCCTGAAATTCCAATTCCTCTGCCTAACGAAAGGTCTCGCCCCGTCGCCCGCCCTCGCCGGACTACGCTTCGCGCGCCCCGCCCCCCCGGCCCTCGGCCTCGCCGTGTCCAGCCTCGGTCACGGCTTCACCGCCCCGTAGCACAGGCATCCTGCCTGTGCGGACACCGGGCGTCTCGCCCGGTGATTCCTCCCCCCACCAGAAGACAAATTCGCGCCCCGCTCCACTCCGCGTTATCAGTCCGCATCAAATCGTCCACGCCCCCATCTCCCGCCGCCCCCTCCTCCGACGCGGCCTCAAAATCCTCCCGCCCCCTCTGGCACTGGCTCCTCCTCGGCGCCGCCGCTCTCGCCTTCCTCGTCGCCGCACGCTTTCTTCCCCTCCTCACCTGGATCGAAATCTTCCGCCTCTGGGCTCAACAATTCGGCCTCGCCGGCCCCTTCATCTACGGCGCCGTCTTCGCCCTCGTGAGCATCCTCCTCCTCCCCGTCCTGCCGCTCACCCTCCTCGCCGGCTTCACCTTCGGATTCTGGGGCGGCCTCTTCGCCATCATGTTCGGCATCATGCTCGGCGCCGCCTTCTGCTTCCTCTTCGCCCGCTACGTCGCCCGCGCCGCCGTCGCCCAGCGCATGGAAAAATATCCAAAATTCCAGGCCATCGATCGCGCCATCGCTCAGGAAGGCTGGAAAATCGTCACCCTCCTCCGCATGTGCCCCGTCCCCTTCGGCATCACCAATTACCTCTACGGCCTCACCGCCATTCCCTTCTGGCACTACCTCGCCGCTACCTTCGTCGGCATGATTCCCGGTAACATCTTGTTCATCTACCTGGGGGTAATCGGGAAACGCACCACCGAAGGCCCGCGCAATCCGCTCGAATACATCGCCGGCGGCCTCGCCATCCTCGCCATCTTCGGCGTCGTCCTCATCCTCCGCCGCATCGCCACCCGCGCCACCGCCCGCGCCGGCGTCGAGGTTGAGTAGCTCCCGGTGCGGAGGCCGCGAGCCCCATCGCCTCCCGTGTGCGATACTCCCTCGTGCCGACATCCTCTTCCTCCGACGATTCCACCTGGCTGAAACTCCTCGGCGCCGCCGCCCTCGGCGGATTCGCCACCCTCTTCATCGCGCGGAATTTTTTCCCGAACGAAAAAAAACTGCGCCATCGCATCACCGCCGATTACGACGCGGGTGACGACGTCTTCGCGCGCACCATGGGCCACCTCCTCGGCCCGCCGTTGGTGGAAGGCAACAAAGTCACCCCGCTCGAAAATGGCGACCAAATTTTCCCCGCCATGCTCGCCGCCATCCGCGCCGCCGAGCGCACCATCACCTTCGAAAACTTCCTTTGGAAAACCGGCCAGATCTCCGATGCCTTCGCCACCGCACTCGACGAACGCGCCCGTGCCGGCGTCAAAGTCCACTTCCTCCAGGACGCGCTCGGTTGCGACGAGGTCCACAGCGACGCGCTCAACATGCTCCGCCGTTCCCCGGTCGAGCTGGAAATCTTCCGCTTCCTCAATTTGCAGATGAACTTCCGCACCCATCGCAAGCTCCTCGTCGTCGACGGCAAAATCGGTTTCATCGGTGGCGTCGGCATCGCCGATGATTGGCAAGGCGACGGCTGCACCACTGGCTTCTGGCGCGATTCCCATTACCAAGTCGAAGGCCCCGCCGTCGCGCAAGTCCAGCAAGCCTTCATGGACAACTGGATCCAAACCCGCAACTGCCTCCTCCACGGCGACGAATACTTTCCAAAACTCGAAATCGCTGGCGACGAAACCTGCCAGGTCTTCCAAAGCTCCGCCGGCGAAGGCTCCGATAGCGCCCGCCTCATGCTCCTCGTCTCCATCGCCGCCGCCCGCCACCACATCCGCATCGCCAACGCCTACTTCATCCCCGATGACCTCAGCACGCAGACCCTCCTCGAGGCCTGCGCCCGTGGCGTCGACGTCCAGATCATCGGCCCGAGCAGCGATACCGACGCCCCCCTCATCCGCGCCGTCGGCAGAGCGCATTGGGGCCCGCTCCTCGAAGCCGGCGCCCGCTTCTACGAATACCAGCCCGCCCGTTTCCACTGCAAATACCTCCTCGTCGACGACTGCTGGGCCTCCGTCGGCTCCGCCAATCTCGACAACCGCTCCATGTCCCTCAACGAAGAGGCCAACCTCAACGTCCTCGACCACAGCTTCGTCGCCGACCACATCCGCGTCTTCGAAGACGACAAGCGACACTCCCGCCAGATCACCCTCGCCGATTGGAAACGCCGTCCCCTCTCCCAAAAAATCCGCGGCCGCCTCGGCTCCCTCCTCGCCTCCCAAATGTAACCTCCCACTCGTGCTCATACTCATGATCGTGCTCGT
>JBBSLZ010000097.1:0-10187 GCA_038233435.1 Chthoniobacterales bacterium | reverse complement strand
TTCGCCTTTCTCGGCTGGGAACTGGATCAGCTCGAGAAAATGACCATCCGGATCGCGAAAGTAGAGCGCGCGGATTCCGGCCGCATCGTAGTTCCAATCCGGCAAACGTTGCACGCCGGGGGAGACGATTCGCGTCCCGTGCTCGCGCAAACGCGCGTAAGCCGCCTGGATGTCGCTGACGACGATTGCGAGATGCTGGAATGAAAGGGCGTTGGCCGGGAGATCATCGGGAATGGTCCGGCCATCGGCCGCGTAATCGCACAGGATAAGCGTCTCTTCGCCGAGACGAAGATGGGCGCTGGTGCGGCCAGCTTTCTTCTCCTGAGCCACGAGCTGGAATTGCAACACGTCCGTGTAAAACGCGACCGCACGCGAAAGATCGGGGACCGTCATCTCGATCGCGGTGATCTCGACCGCCGCCAGGAGAGCGCACGGCAGAAGGAAGAGGAGCGGGGAAATGACGAAGCCCGAATGCCGAAATCCGAAACAATGACGAATGACGAAACGCAAATCCTGGGGACGCGCTCCTTTCCTCATTCGAGCTTCGTCATTTCCCCTTCACCCCAGCCGCTCCAGTAAATGGTCGCCGACCCGGAGCGCATTGGCGGCGATCGTGAGCGAAGGATTCACCGCGCCGCTCGAAGGGAAAAAACTGCCGTCCACCACGTAAAGATTTTCCAAATCATGCGTCCGGCAGAACGGATTCAGAACCGACGTCTTCGGATCTTCACCGAAACGGCAGGTGCCATTCTGATGGGCCACGCCCATGGTGGGGATTTTCTTGTCTAGATAAAACGAGAGCGGTAGGAAACAGCCGTCGGCGTCCACGCGTTTCAGTTCACTCTTCCAACGCGCGATGAGCCGCTTGAAATGCTCCTGATGACGATCGCGCTGCCGCAGATGAATCGCGCCATCCTGGCCGACGACGACGCGATTTTCCGGATGCGGAAGATCCTCCGCGGTGAGCCACCAATCGATCGAGTGCCTGGCCATTTGCTCAAGCACAAACCCGGGCGCGGAAAACGGCGCGTCAGCCCCGATGATGCCGCGATCGGTTTTCCCGAGCAGTTGGATATGGCCCATCGGAAACGGAAAATCCTTTTCGCCCCAGTAATAATCATTCATGGCCAGCGTCTTTTGGAAGACGACTGGATTGCGCCGCCGACTGAGGCCGAGCATCGCGCCATTGAGATGCCGCATGTAATTGCGCCCGACCTGATCGGAGGAGTTCGCCAAACCATTTGGATGTTTCTCGGAGGCGCTGCGCAAGAGAAGCGCGGCGGAGTTGATCGCCCCCGCGGCCACGACCACGATGTGGCCGCGGAAACAGCGGCGCTTGCCATTGACTTCCGCTTCCACCGCCGAGATTTCGCGCGTGCTCTTTCCGGTGAGGAGGCGCGTGACCTGCGCGTTCACGATGAGCGTGACGTTGGCGTGCGCGACCGCGGGACGAATGCCGTTCACGTCCGCGTCCGCTTTCGCTTCGAGCAAACAGGGAAAGCCATCGCAAGTATTGCAGCGGATGCACGGGCTGCGCAGCGGATAGCGCTCGTTGCGCTTCAACGCGAGCGGGATCGGAAACGGCGCGCGTCCGCGTCTCCGCAAACGATCGAAGAGTTCCTGGATGCGCGGCTCGTGCGGGAGCGCGGGGAACGGATAGTCGTCCTCCGCCGGTGGCTCGGTCGAGTCGCTCCCGCGTTCGCCATGCACTTCATAAAGCGCTTCCGCTTGCGTGTAATAGGGCGCGAAATCGCGATATTTCACCGGCCACTCGGGCGAGACACCACGCCGGTGTTGCACCGTCTCGAAATCTCTTTCGCGCAGACGGAACATCGCACCCCCGTAGACCTTCGTGTTTCCGCCCACGAAATAGCCGGTATGCGCCATGAAGCCTTTGCCCTCGCGGTCATACCATTTCTCCTCCGTGTGGTAGCGCATCTCCTGAAAGACGGCAGTCGAATTCCAGTTCTCCTTTTCCCGGGGAAGGAAGTCGCCGCGTTCGAGGATGAGAATACGCTTGCCGCTGGGCGCGAGACGGCGCGCGAGCGTGCCTCCGCCGGCGCCCGTCCCGATGATGATGACATCGTAAAAATCGGCCGCCGTCATGCCCACTTCCGCTCTAGCGCGCGCCGCGTGAATTCGAGCGTGACGCCGAAGATCATGTGGGTAACCAGCTCGTCGCCCTGCTCCCAAAGCGTCATCTGCGCCGGGCCGGGCGAAAGCCCCATCAAGGGGAGCGCGATCTCGTGCGCGAGGAGCCAGAAAGAGAATCCGAAAAACGCTCCGTAACCCGCGCGCAGCACCGGCGCTTGCCGCGCCACCGCCACATAAACCGAGCCCGCCACGGCTCCAAAAAGGAAATGCACCACTGGTTCTGCGATCGACTTTGCCGCTTCGGACATGGGCGCGCCGGTCGCGCTCATGGCAGCGGCATCGAGGGCATTTGCCAACGGCGACGGCACGCCCGGCGGGCGCGGCGGCGCGATCAGCTCGCAAAGACTTTTTACCCCGCTGGCCACGAGGCCGGCCGCGAAGCCGATCACAATCGCCTTGCCGAGTGCGAGCGCGGAGGGTCTTGCGGCGGAATGTTTCGCGTTCATAGGGATAAGCGCCTAACCAAAGTGGGCGTGCTTAGGAGAGCGGAGAGTGCCCGTTTTATTCCCGGAGACGCGGGACTGGCGAAAACCGCTTGGAATAAGAGTGGACGCGGCATCTCTTTAAAGAAGCGCGTGGAAGGAAGCGTGCGCGATTTAGTTAATGATATGAAGAAACCGCCGCAAAAATGTTTTGGGATCGCCTGCCTGATGCTGGCCTCCTTCGCACTCTCTCCCAACCTGGCGATTGCCGCCAAGCCGCCGAGCGACAAGGGCGACAAAGTGGTGACCGGCGGCGACCTCGCCTTCATGAACGAGGCCGCGCCGGGCGGACGCGCCGAAGTCCAGTTAGGCGAGCTGGCGGTGAAGAAGGCGAGCGATCCGAAGGTGAAGGCCTTCGCCCAGCAAATGATTGAGGACCACTCGAAGGCGGGGGAACAGTTGAAGGCGCTGGCCGAACAAAAAAAGGTCGAACTCCCGCCGGGCGTTCTTCCGCAAGCAAAACAAACCACGGAAAAATTGGCCAAGCTGGATGGCGCAGCGTTCGATCTCGCCTATGTGCAAGCGATGGTGACCGCGCATGAAAAAGACGTCGCAGCCTTCGCGGCTGTGTCGAAAAACGCGACCGATGCCGACGTGAAAGAGTTCGCCGCCAAAACTTTGCCGACGCTGAAAGAGCATTTGGAAATGATTCACGGCCTCGCCACGAGCATGAACATTCCGAAGAAGTAATCAGGGGACGCAGATTTTATTTTATTTAACAAACAAACAACCGTCGTCCTGCTCCAGGAAGAGCGAGCGAACCAGAAAGAGAAAAACGTATGGCTACTGAAGTAATGGAATCCACCGCGGCGCCCGGCCGCACGCTTGAGAATCTCGGCGCAATCATGATCCGCTACGGTTTGGTGGCGGTTTTGCTTTGGGTTGGGCTGTTGAAATTCACCGCCTACGAGGCGGAAGGCATCCAGGGCCTGGTCGCCAATTCGCCGCTCTTTTCCTGGGCTTACGGCGTCATGAGCGTGCGGACTTTTGCGGCGGTGCTCGGCGTGATCGAGATCGTGCTGGGCGTTTTGATCGCTCTGCGCTACGCCGCGCCGAAGCTTTCCGCGCTGGGCAGTTTCGGCGCGATCATCATGTTTCTCCTCACGCTCTCGTTCCTGCTCAGCACGCCCGGCATCTGGCAGCCGAACTACGGTTTCCCGTTCCTCTCGCCGATGCCCGGGCAGTTTCTGGCCAAGGATCTCCTCTCGCTCGGAGCCGCCGTCTGGTCTGCGGGTGAAGCCCAGCGCGCCGCCGCCCGCTCCTAAGGCGCGTCGTGCAGCACTTTCAGCAAAGCGCCTTTAGCGTAGCCGAGATTTCTCCGTGATCCAAAGCTCCATCCGCCCATGGGGAAGAATCGGAGAGGCGACACTCTTGTCGCCGGTCAATCCCGGAAACCAGCAGGCGACAGGAGTGTCGCCGCTCCGCCACGGCTGCCGCGAACGCTAAAGACAACTCGGGGGCTCATAACCGAAGTGCCTGACACACTCCTAAGCTAAGGCGCTGGCGCGGTAGGTTTACGGCGAAGGAGCCAGACCGCCAGCACGGCCAGCACGGCCGGGGTCAGGTGCACCAGACTGAGCGCCAGATGCGGGTGAATACGGACGCTTCCCCACAGCCGATCGCGGAACCAAAGTCCGTAATGGAGCAGGGCGGCGACGGTAAAGACGTAGGCAGGCAGGAGCGCAGGCCGCGCCAGAAACGCGAGAAAGGGAATCGTCCAGCACCAATACCAGGGAAATTGGGGTGAGAGACAAAAAGTGAAGGCGAAAGCGAGGGTGCCGGCGCTAAAGAGAAAGCCGCGCGTGTTTCCATTCCAACGCCAGACCGCCAGGCTGGCCAGCGCCCCGAGGACGAGAACGACCAACCCGAGATAGATGCCCGTCGGAATTTCCGCGCCCAAAAATCGCGCGAGTTGGAGCGGGAAGTAGCGCCCACTGCGGATGCCTTCCTCGTCCGCGTAGGTGGAAAGGAAGCCGAACACTTTCGGCCCCACGCTGAGATACGGCAGATAACCGGCCGCGATCGTTCCCACGAGCGCGATCGGCATCTTCCAATCCCAGCGCCGATATAGCGCCGGGAACAAAGCGAGCGGGAAAAACTTTGTCAAAACCGCAGCCCCCAGGAGCACACCGGTGAGCGTATTCCGCTCGGCCTTTCGTGCCACCAGCGCGAGCATCACAAACGCGATCATGGCCGCATCGATGTGTCCGCTCCCGGAGAACTCCCACAGCACGAGCGGATTCCAGGCGTAGATCAGAACCCGCTCCCGCGGCAGGCCGAAGCGGGTCAGCAAGCAGGCCAGGCCGCCGATCGTGATCGCCTCGAAGAGGAGCAGGGAGGCTTTAAATCCCGCCACCGATCCGCTGGCCTGGTGGATAGCCCAGAAGATCATCTGCGCCATCGGCGGATAAATGGTGGGCGCGTAAGTGCGCCGATTGATCCGCGGAAAAATGGCGTCGTCGCGCAGTCCGGCAAGCGCGGGATCAACCGGGATATAGCGATAGGGGTTGATCCCGGCGCTCTGGACGCGTCCATCCCAGACGTAGCGATAGATATCGTCGGAAAGAATCGGCGTCTCAAAGAGAAGCCCGAGCCGCAAGACCGCCGCCAGCCCGAGCACGATCCAGAACGCGCCGCGTGCCGGTGGGCCCTTCCAGATCAAGAGCGCGCCGCCCCAGCAAAGCACGGCCTGCGCGCCGGCCAGCCAGAGAAACGCATCGATCTGCACCTGCCGGACGGCCACCCGGGCGGACAACAAAAGCGCGCAGCTGCCCAGCCCGAAAGCCACCAGCAAAAGGTTCCGCGCCCAAGGTGGAAAAGACAGCCCGCGCACGCCCTGCGAGGCCTGCGCCGGGCAGGTTATTCCGCCTAACGAGTGGCAAAAAGAAACGGCCCGCTGCCACCGCGCGCTGGAATAAGTCCGCCTGCGCGCGTCTCTTATCGTGCTCATGAAAGAAAAAATCACCAAAACCGAGGCGGAATGGAAAGCTCATCTCACTCCCATCCAGTATCAGGTGCTGCGCGAAAAAGGAACGGAACGCGCCGGCACCGGCGAGTATGCCGATAATCATGACGACGGGATTTATCACTGCGCGGGCTGCGGAGAAGAACTCTTCGATGCGGCCACGAAATTTGAGTCGGGCACCGGCTGGCCCAGCTTTTTCGCGCCCCTCCCGGAGGCGATCGCGACCGAGACGGACCGGAAGTTTTTCATGAAACGGACCGAAGTCCTTTGCGCGCGCTGCGAAGGGCATCTCGGCCATGTCTTCGAAGATGGGCCGCCGCCGACCGGGCTCCGCTATTGCATGAACTCCGCCGCCCTCCGGCTCGAGCCGAAGCACCAGACCTGAATTTGAACGGCCGCTGCGACCCCCGGGGGCGAACTACGTTTGTCACAGAAAAGTCGGAGATCGATTTATGAGCCAATCTTCCAAACCTGAAGTGGTGGTCATCACCGGAGCGTCGGCCGGCGTGGGGCGGGCGCTGGTCCTGCCGCTCGATGTCGCGGATGCCGCCGCCGTCGAGGCGGCCGCGGCAATTCCAGGCGACGCGAAAGCGAGGACTGCTCGCGATGGGGGCGGCTGCGCTGGCGCTGGGCTGCGTATTATTAACGAAAGGAACTGACTGATGACAGCAAAGGAATTGAGCCGCGAGCTACGCGGGGACGAAGGGCATTATCTCGAGGAACGGCGGGGGGTAGTGGCGCTTTCGCTGGTGGCGATCGGCTGCATGGGATTGATCGCAGCCTATCAGATGGGGCTCATCCGGAGCCTGCCGGATCTGCCTCTGCCGATGATGGATTCCGACAAAGTAGACGCCTCCGAGGAGGCTTACGAAAAGCTCTCTATGCCTGACGCTTTTATCGGGCTCGGCAGCTATGCGGCCACGATGGGGCTGGCGGCGATGGGCGGGAAGAATCGGGCCACGGAAATGCCACTGGTGCCGCTGGCGCTCGCGGCCAAGGCCACCTTCGACGCCGCCCAGGCGGCGAAGCTGAGCTACGACCAATGGGCGAAACACAGAGCGTTTTGCGTCTGGTGTTTGCTGGCGGCGGCTGCCACTTTCGCCACCCTGCCATTGGTCATGGGCGAGGCGGCTGCGGCCGGGCGGACTTTGGCCCGGAAGTGGTAGCTTGATCCTAGGCGGCCGGCCGGGAATGCATCCGGATATCTTGAACCGTCGAAACACCCAAGGAGTTCGGTGGGTTCATACGAGGGACATAATTTTTGCCCGCGCCGAGACCGCGGGCTCCGAACTTAAAGGACAAGCACTTATGAAAAATAAAATACCCCTGATCGTTAGTCTGCTCGCGCTCGCGAGCATGCTCCCTCTGACCGCCTGCGGCCAAGGCGGCGACAAAAAGGAAAAAGACGTGGAAGTCCAAGTGGCCTCGGGCATTGATCACGGCGCCTGGGACGGCCTGCTCAAGAAGTATGTCGACGAAAAGGGCCTCGTGAATTACGCCGGCTGGAAGGCAGATGCGAGCGACATGGAGAAGCTCGATAATTACCTCAAGCAGTTCGCCGCCAAACCCGACAAGCCGGCGGAAGGAAATGAGAAGGCGGCTTCCCTCGTGAATGCTTATAACGCGCTCGCGATTCGCACCATCCTGGGCGCGTATCCGGTGGAGAGCATCCACGAAACGGAGAAGCCATTCGAGACGAAGAAGTGGAAGGTCGGCGGCGAGACGGTTTCCTTAAACGATATCGAGAACGGCACCCTCCGGCCGATGCTGAAGTATCGCGCGCACGCGGTCCTGGTTTGTGCGGCGCGCAGTTGCCCGCCCTTGCAGCAGACGGCCTACAAAGCTGACAGCTTCGAGGCCCAGAACGACAAGGCTTACACCGCCTGGCTGGCGCGCGAAGACTTGAATAAGTTCATGCCGGAAGAGAAGGAAGCGAAAATTTCCGAGATCTTTAAGTGGTTCAAAGGAGACTTCGAAAAGTCGCTGGCGGTGCCGAAAGTAATCGATCGCTATGGACCTCCGCCGGCCCAGAAGCTGGTTGCGGGCGGTGACGAGTTCCAAGTGTCGTATCTCCCGTATAACTGGGGCTTGAACGATCAGGGCGAGCACGGCCGGAGCTACTCGAAGATCAATTTGATCTTTGACAAGCTGGGTGACTAAGGGCAGGGAAGCCGCGCCGCGGCGTCCAAGGCGGTTGGTTTCTCTAGAGCGCGTTCTTTACGCGAGAGAGATTAACCGCGTCGTCTGGACAGCGCGGCGCGCTGTCCCTACCGCTTTATGATGGGCCGCTATCTTTTGCGCGGTGTTCTCGGCGTCGTTTGCGCCTTTCTGCTCCTGGCTGCCGCGTTGCTCGGCTACCGGGCGGTGTGCCAGCAGGAAATCCGCGCTTCCCATCCAATCGCCGTCCCGCCCGGGATTAACCTCCTCGAGCCGGTCCAACTCGGCGGCGTCCCACAATGGATCCAAATCCGCGGCCATGATGTTAGCAGGCCGCTCTTACTTATGCTCCATGGCGGCCCGGGCTTGCCCGAAATGCCTTATGCTTATGTTAACGCCGAGTTGGAGAAATACTTCGTCGTGGTGGAGTGGGACCAACGCGGTGCCGGCAAGTCCTTCCAGCCGGACATTCCTGGCGAAAGCATGCGGCTGGAGCAGTTCGGCCGGGATGCGCAGGAGCTGACCGAGCTGCTTTTGGCGCGTTTCCACCAACAGAAGATATTCTTGGTGGGGCACTCCAGCGGCACGGTCATCGGCCTTCTCCTGGTGGCGCGCGTGCCGGAGCTCATCCGCGCCTATGTCGGGATCAGTCAAATCGCGGATCTGCAGGAATCAGAAAAGCTGCTCTATGCCTTTGTGCTTCATGCTGCCGAGAAAGAGCAGAACCTCGAGGCGGAACGCGCACTAAAAAAGATCGGGCCGCCCCCATTCCGAAGCGCGGAGCAGCTCCAGGTTTCTCAAGAATGGGTCAATTATTTCGCCCCCGATCCATTCGCCCTGCTCAGCCTCGACCGTTGGCGGCTGGCCTGGAATTCTCCCGCCTACGGCTTGCTCGACTTGGCCCGTTTCTGGCGTGGCGCGAAGTTTTCTTTCGAACACCTCTGGCGGGAGCTGTTCGCAGTCGATCTCTTCGCGCAGGTCCCGCGCGTCGAGGTGCCGGTTTACTTCTTCCTCGGCCGCGATGATCACGTCGTGACCGGTGCGGTGGCGGAAAAGTATTTCGAGGCCTTGGCAGCGCCGAAGGGTAAGGAGTTCATCTGGTTCGAGCGCTCGGCGCATTGGCCACAACTGGAGGAGCCGGAAAAGTTCCGGCAGCTCATGGTCGAACGCGTGCTGAAGCAGAATCCAGGTTAAAGGGGAGCCCGCGCTACTTCTTTTTCTTTTCTCCGCCGGCGGCGCCTTTTTCCTGCAGAGCTTGTTTGGCAATGTAGCTGACGTAGACGGTCACCGCGATCGTGGCCAGCAAGCCGACTCCGAAAAAGACCCACTTCAAAGTGCCACCGCCGCCGCCCCCATCGCCGCCGAGCCCGGCTTTCCCAGCCGCGCCGAGGTAGGCGTAGAGCAAAGTTCCCGGCATCATTCCGAAAAGCGAGGCCAGGAAGTAGGGCCAGAATTTGATCGCAGTGATGCCGTAGAAATAATTGCTCAGGTTAAACGGAATGAGCGGGCTTAACCGGAGCAGGCCGATGATTTTCCAGCCCTGCTTTTCGATCGCGCCGTCGATCGCCTGGAATTTTTTATTCTCCTTCGTGCTCTCCTCAACCCGCTGCCGGACCAGATAACGTCCGCACAAAAACGCGAGCGAAGCGCCGATCACCGCCCCGGTGAGAGCCACCGCCGTTCCGCCAAGCACGCCATAAACCAGCCCGGCCGCGATCGTAAACAATGACCCCGGCAAAAAGAGGACGGTGGCTACCGCATAGGCGCCGATAAAGATCACCACCCCCAGCGCTCCGAGCCCCTGCACCCAATCCGTGAACGATTTCAGCCAATCCTGCAGCGGCAGGAAAGAGACCGCCACGGAAAGCGCGATCAACCCGAGCACGAGCACACCCCACTTCCAGTACTTCTGCACGAAACCGCCTTTGCTCGATCCTTTGTTGTTCTTCATGATTTCGCCGACGGGCGTGAACCCACGGTTCCTTCTTGGGAGCGTGGGCGGACCGTCTTATTCCTTATTCGTCAGGAAGAGCCGCGCAGACTGGTTTAGTTTACTGCGAAATCGGCAACCGGAAGCGACCCGCGCCGCGATTTCCCAGCGGAGGGGAGTGGCCGCTTTCCCTACCATCGCCCCCCTTCACCAAGACATTATGACCAAACAAGAAAACGCCGCCGTCCAGGCGCAATTCGGCGATGCCGTAAACAGCGGAAACCTCTCCGTCCTGGAAGATCTCATGACGCCAGACGTGAAGGACCACGATCCGGCACCTGACCAGGGCCCCGGCCCGCAAGGCTTCATCGATTTCTTCAGCAAATTTCGGAAGGCCTTCCCCGATCTCCAGGTCGCGGTGGACCACATGGTCACGGATCAGGATAACGTCGCGATCGCTTACACCGTCACCGGAACCCATCAAGGCGACTTCATGGGC
>JBBSLZ010000096.1:0-10260 GCA_038233435.1 Chthoniobacterales bacterium | reverse complement strand
GCCCACGGACTCGCCGGTCTCCGGACTCGTGCGGCTGAACTCAAACGAAAATCCATTCGGCCCCTCCGCGAAAGCATTGCAGGCCATCCCCGACGCCTATCCAGTTGCCTGTCGATATCCGGACGATCACGCCGATCTCCTGATCGACGCGCTCGCGAAGGAAAACTCGGTCACGGCCAATCAAATTCTGCTCGGCGCTGGCTCGGGCGAGATTCTGAAGATCTGCGCCAACGCTTTCGACGGACCGCTCGTGGTGGCCGATCCGACCTTCGAAGCCATCGTGGCGCACGCGAAAGTTCGCGGCTCGGAAGTCATCAAAGTCTCGCTCACCGACACCTTCGCGCACGATCTCCCGAAGATGACGGCAGCCGCGAAGGGCGGCCTCGTTTACCTTTGCAATCCAAACAACCCCACCGCCAGCATCACGCCGAAAAGCGAGGTGCGCGATTTCATCACCACGCTTCCGCCCGAGACCATGATCCTGGTGGACGAGGCCTACCATCACTACGTCGAGAGCGACGATTACGAGAGCGTGATCCCGCTCATCAAAGATCATCCGAATCTGATCGTGGCCCGCACCTTCTCGAAGATCTACGGCATGGCCGGGATGCGTTGCGGTTTTGCGATTGCGCAACCAGCCACGATCGCGCGCATGCAGCCGCATCAGCTTTCCGATAGCGTCAATATCCTCGCCCTCGTCGCCGCCCGCGAAAGTCTGGCCGACACCGCCCACGTCCCGGACGGCCGAAAACTCAACGCCGCCACGCGCAAGTTCGTCACCGACGCCCTCGCCAAGGACGGCTTCGAGTCCATTCCCTCCCACGCCAACTTCGTGATGGTAAATCTGAAACGTCCGGTCGTGCCGGTCATCCAGGCCATGAAAGAGCGTCAGATAAAAATCGGCCGCCTCTTTCCCGCCTTTCCCGAGCACCTGCGCCTAACGATCGGTCGAAAATCGGAGATGGAAGCATTCCTGAAAGCCTTCCGCGAAGGGATGGCGTGAGCCCGCCTCATTGTTGAATCGGTCAGGGAGCCCACGTAACCTCCGCTTGTGGAGGAGCCCATTAATGCGACCCAGCAGACGCCGCTCTCACATTACGACGCGATTGCGGACAAGCTCGAGACACAGCCCGAGCTGCTCGCCATCCCCCTGGCGAATATCGCCCGCTGGCTGGCGCAGGATCATTCTGCGCCCCATCGCCTCGAACAATGGCGAACGCTCATCCTCCAGGCGCAAGCCAGCGCCGCCGGCATGGAAAAACTGCTCGCGATCCTGCGCGACCGAGGCGAGAAGGCGACGCATCTGCGCTCATTCGATGTTTTTCCGGGGATCCTGACTTTGGGCGAACGCCGTCGCATCATCGCGCAATGCGCTTTCAGTCATTAGTCAGGATCACCAAAGAAACATCGGCCTTGGCCGCTGGCCGGCGACTGGTGGTGCTCGGCTCCTCTTCTCTCCTCGCTTCTTTTCCAGAACTGGGGGAAGCAGCCGGACCTCTGGAAAGTTCGTTCGATGCCGATTTGTTGATTGATGGAATCGATGGCGATCTCGCGCGAGAGCTCGCGGAAGTGCTCGGCAAAGGAAGTGCGTTTCACACCAGTGAAGGATATTTCGCGGACACCCTAAAACCGGTCGTGGCCGAAACTTTTCCCGCCGGATGGGAAGAACGGCTCGTTGCGTTGTCCGGCTGCGAGGGCGTTTTTTGCCTCGACCCGCATGACTTGGGCGCGATCAAGGTCCAGGTCGGGAGGCAAAAAGATCTGGACCTGTGTGCGACGCTGGTGGCGACGAAACGTTTGGATCCGGAAGTGATCGTGGAGCGCCTGCGCGTGACCACGATGGAGGACCGACAGCGCGTCCACTCTTCCATTCGCCTCCAGAAGGTTCTCGAAATGGCCCAGCGCAGGTGACACGCAGGCGTCGGCACCGCGCTACCCAGCCGCCAAAACCTCGCGCACCTTCATGGCCGCGTTATGCCCGGGAATGCCGCTGACCGCGCCCCCGCGCTGCGCGCTGGAGCCGCAGAGGAAGACGTTTTCCCATTCCGTTTCCACGCCCCACGAGCCGGCGGTCTCGGGCTTCTCGGCGAACGGAAACGTAGGCGCGTCCTGAAAGATATTCCCGTGGTAGAGGCCGAGTGCTTCTTCGATGTCCACCGGGCTCTTGCTTTCGATGCAAGGACTCCCATCGCGCGCCAACGCGAGACAATCCGCCAGCGGCTCCTCCAGCCATTGGTCCATGCTCGCGACAAAGCGCTGTTCCGCTCGCTGGCGCATCGCCTCGTTATCCTGCGCGAACAGCTTCCACGGCGTGTCCAGCCCGAAGAGCGTCAGCGTTTGAAAACCCTGCGCCCGCAGCTCCGGCGAGAGAATGCTCTCATCGGTGAGCGTGTGACAATAAACCTCGCACGGCGTCTTCTCGGGCAACTCGCCCCGCGCCGCCTGCGCGTAGCTGCGCTCCATCGCCGCGTAGCCTTCATCGCTATGAAACGTCCCGCAAAATGCCTCCGCCGCCGCGTGCTTTGTCGATCGCAATTTCGGCAGCCGCCGTAGCAGCATGTTGATCTTGAACACCGAGCCTTCATCCGTGGGCGCCGCTTCGTGTGCGGTGCGCAACAGTCGCGCGAGCACGTTGCGACCGAAGTTCACCAGAATGAAACGCGCCCCCACCCTCTTTGCCTTGCCATCCATTTCGAATGCGATGCTCTTCTCCTTCGCGCTCAGATCGAGCGCGGTCAGGTTCACTCGCGTGCGCATTTCCGCGCCGCTCTCCCGCGCGGCCCGTTCCAGCTCCGCCGCCACCGCGCCCATCCCGCCCACCGGCACTTTCCATTCACCCGTTTTATTGCCGATGAGGTGATAGAGAAAACACCGGTTCTGCAGCAGCGTCGGATCGTCTGGATGGGTGAAGACACCGATCTTCGCATCCGTGAAAACAAGGCCGCGGACCAGATCGTCCTCCAGATATTTCTCGATCGCCCGACCGAGCGGCTCCTCCGCGAGGACGCGCCACGCCTCGCGCGCCACGTCATCCGGTTCGAAGCGCTTCCGGAATTCCTCCTTCGCGATCAGCGGTTCCAGCATGCTGTCCCACGCGTGCTCCGCGAAAACGCGCGTGAGCTGATAGAAACGCTGCATCTGCTCAAACTCGTTTTCGCTCCCCGTGAGCGCGCGCATCGATTGCCGGCTCTGCGCTTCGTTCACAGCGCTCAAGAGCAGACCGTCGTGTTGGCCGTCCCTCAGATACGGTGTGAACGATCCGGTCGCACGCCGCCGCAGCTCCAGCTTCAAACCGAGATCGCGAATGATTTTCTCCGGGAACAAACTGACCAGATACGAGTAGCGCGAAAGTCGCGCGTCATAATCGGGGAAGGCCTGCTGCGAAGTGGTCGCGCCCCCGATGTAATCGTTCTTCTCCAGCAGCAGCACGCTCAAGCCCGCGCCCGCCAGATAGCTCGCCGCGACCAGCCCATTATGGCCCGCGCCCAGAATCACCACATCGTAGCGCGCTTTCATCCGCGCACTCTACGCCTCGAGCGAGACATTGCCCGCATCGGAAGCCAGGATGACGTTCTTGAGCTTCTCCGTAAAGCGCCCCACCTCCTGCACAAACGCCTCCTCCCGTCCTTCCTCCGGCGGATCGAACCCGAGGAAGACCAACGCCGCCGCCGCAGACCGCGCGTGAATCTCCCGCGCAATGTTATCCGTGACCACGATCTCCGGCCGCGCCGTAATGCGCGCGGTGGCCAGGATTTCCTCCATCTCCTTCATCGCCGCCTCGCGCCCCGCTTCCTCGCCGATGGCATAAAAGACGCGGACCTCGCGGTCGCGCCAGACGTCGTTCTTCCCCAGCAGATGACAGAGCAGAAGCATAAAAGCGCCGTGCTCCCGGCCACGCCACCAGACATCCAGCGTGCCGGGCGGCGCGCTCCAGCGCGGTTTTTCCTGGTCGCACTTGATCGCCACGATCCTGCGATTCATCTGCCGCACCAGCCGGAGCAGACGCCCGAAATCCTCGAAGCGTTCCGGATCTTCACTCCAGCCTAACAAGACCGTGTTCGCCCGCAGCCCGCCGATGCCGTGGCATTGGATGAGCGATTTGATGCCGTCGAAAACGTCGTCGTCCACCACCACCGCCGGGAATGCGCACAGCTCTTTGCGCGCGATAAACTTGCGCAGTTGCTCCTCTTCACGGCGTCGCGCCGCGTGGCGGTCATCCACTTTTCCGGTCAGGACCTGCGCCAGGGTCAGGATGCCGCGGCTGGAGGAAAGCCAGTAGCCATACTCCGCCAGGTGCACACGACTCCAGGCGCCGCCACTCAGCGCGAGAATGGCCGGCCGCCAGTTCTTCGGATGGTATTCCTCCTCCTCGAGGCGGAGCAGCGCCTTCCGCGCCCGCTCGAAAGCCAGCCCGCTCTTGATGTCGCCCCAGCGCGCGCGCAGTTGGCGCCGGCTTAACGAGTAGTGCAGCCCCACCATGGCGGCGATCGCCATCACCGCCCAGAGCGGTTCGATGAGAAACATCACTCCCGCGCAGCCGAGCGCGCCCGCCAGCGCCATCGACCAATGACTCAATTTGAACCTCGGCCGGTAACTCGGGTTCTTCGTAATTCCCTCGTAGAAGCAAGCCAGATTCAGGGTGCCATAGGTGATCATGAAAAACATCGTGATGATCGGCGCCAGCACGTCCAGATCGCGCAGAAGAATCCCCGCCTGTGCGATGGCGAAGGTAAGCACGGTCGCGCTCCGCGGTTCATTCAGCTGCCCTTGCCCACGCGCAAACAGGCGGATCGACGGGAAAATTTTATCCCGCGCCAGCGCTTGTAAAATGCGCGGCGCGCCCATCATGCTGCCGAGCGCGGAAGAGAGCGTGGCCGCGAAGACGCCCGCCAGGATGAGACCGCCCGACCAGGCGATGCCGCGCATGATCAAATTATCGGCGATCAACTCCGAGTGCCCGCGTGCGCCCGCGAGGAGCAGGCCGATCACGAGATAGACCAGCGCTGTAAAACCGATCGCGAGAAACGTCCCAGCGGGCAGCGACTTGCTCGGGTTGCGCAAATCCCCCGACATATTAGCGCCCGCCATGATTCCGGTCACCGCCGGAAAAAAGAGCGCGAACATGTGAAGAACCCTGCCCCGCGACGAAGGCGGGATCCAGGTTCGCTTGCAAAGTTGAGAACGAAAACTGCGGGATCGCGCCGCCGAAAAACGACGTCAGCGATAACATCAAAACCGCGAGAATCCCGTATTGCACTTTGATCGTCCACCCGGCGCCGATGTAGACGCAGATGAACACAATCAGATTGACGAGCGAGGCAAAGATACGCGTGGAAAGACCGAGGGAAGGAAACGCGGTCAGAAACGCCTCCGTAAATCCGATCACATACATCGAGACCGAAACCGCCTGCGCGAGATAGAACACCAGCCCGATCGCGCCGCCAAACTCCAGCCCCAGACTGCGGCTGATCAAATAGTAGGCGCCCCCGCCTTTGATCCGCGTATTCGTGGCCGTGGCCGCGAGCGAGAACGCCGTCAGCGTCGAAATCAGTTTTGCCAGGAGCACGATCGCCACCGCGTAGAGCACGCCCGCCTGGCCGACTACCTGCCCGAAGCGCAGAAACAGGATCACGCCCAAGATGGTAAGCGTGCTCGGGACAAACACACCGCCGAAGGTCCCGAACTTTCCGTCGTCCGCCTTCTTCTCGTCGTCAGGGTTGGTCATGAGCGCCGCACGGCGACGCCGAGTCTCGCGGATGATCTTTCCCCGTGTCAATCGCCGCGCCTAGACACCACTCGCTTCTCAAACCGACTGCGCAGGCCCGCCGAATAAGCTAAGGTGGCTCCGTGGCCGTCTGGCAAAAAGTATTGGTTATCGTCCTGCTCGCCGCGGCGCTCACGGGGGGGGGGCTTTATTTCGGCCGGCTCGTTCTGGCCCCTCGCACCTCGCAACGGGTGCCCTGGGTAAAGTACGTCCATCCCAACGTCACGAAATTAAAGGAAGCCCAGACTCTGACCAAAGACGGTCGGCTGGCGGACGCGCGCGATCTCCTGGTGCGTGCGCTCACCAGCGCCCCGCACTCGCCCGTCACGCGCGAGCTGCGCGATCTGCTTGGCGAGATCAACACGCGTCTCTTCTTCGAAAAGGAATCGTCCCCGCGAAAAACTGACTACACCGTCTCGCGCGGCGATGCCCTCTCCTCCATCGCACGCAAGCTCAAGTCCAGCACCGACGCCATCATGCGGATCAACGCGCTCGATTCCAGCATGATCCGGCCCGGCGATAAACTGGTGGTGCCGCAACTGGATTTCACGATCACGATCGACCTTCCCCGGGAACGAGTGGTGGTCCACGATGGCCACGGATTCTTCACCCAATACCCCATCGCCTCGGTCGATCTGCCTCGGACCCGCGCCGCCCGCCTCGAAACGAAAGTAACCGCGAAATCGTTTTGGGAGAATGGCCAGCCCGTGGCCCACTCCCGGAATCAAGCCACCCGGGAGGGGAGCCCGTGGATCTCGCTCGCCCGGCGCGGTTACGTCCTTTATGGCGTGGAGGAAGGCAGTGAGAACAGTGCCGGCGAAATCGAGATCGGCGATAACCCGCAGGAGGTCAGCGCCGAAGCAGACGACACCAATCGACCGCCCCAAGGCATCGCCATGCTAAAGCCGGATATCGAGCAACTCGAAGTCCTCATCCGCCGCGGCACCCCAGTGACGATCATTCTCCAGCGGAAGTAGGCCGAGGCGCGGCGCGCTAATTTCGGCTCGACGATCCGCTCTACCTAACGATAGCCTGCGCGAGTGAAAGCGCGCCGTTGCGGAATCTTTTTCGCCGCCGTCGTCCTTTTCCTCCACGCCCTTGCCGGCGCCGATCTTTCCGTCGATCCCATCCAGTCGCGCATCCCGCGCCGGGCGGTCGAATCGAGCGCTCTCGCGGCCATCGGTTACAGCAAAGCATTGCACGCGCTCGAGATCGAGTTTCAGGATGGCTCCGTTTACCGCTATCTTGAAGTCCCACGGGCGGTTCATCGCGACTTGCTCACGGCTGAATCAAAAGCGGGCTACTACAACCGGCACGTGCGCGGCCGATATCGCAGCTTGCGGGTGAAAGCGCGCCGGAAACCATGAAAGCAAAACGTCGGCGCCGCCAGGTTTTTGTCTTCACGAACGAAGAGAAAAAGGTGGCCGCCTGTGTCCTCGGCGCCCTCCTGCTCGGGTTGGCCACGCAGCATTTTCGGAGTAGCCAGCCCGCGCCACCGCCCGCGCCCTCACCGCGTCTCAAAGTCGCCAAAGTTCGCACCAACACGACCGCGCTATCCGTGCGCCCGGCGACTCCTTTGCCCGCTACTGCGGGGACAGAGGATTAGCTTGCCGTCCGCGCTCGCGGCCGGGTCATCACCATCAACGCGCCGCGCGCCAACACCGCCGCCAGAACCAAACCGGCGCCCACCACCGCCCAGGGCCCCGGTCGTTCACCCAGCATCAGCATGACCCAGAGCGGATTCAGCACCGGTTCCAGCAGCGGAATCAAAGTCGCCTCCAGCGCGGTCACTTCCTTAATCGCGATCGCGTAGAGAACATATGGCAGGCCCAGTTGGACCGTTCCAAGGAGCAAGAGCCGCCAGCCGTCCCCGGCCCCAAGCGATGATTGAAACATGAATGGCAGCCCCGCCAGCGCGACCAGGATATTCCCCATGATGATGCTGGTGGCAGGCGAGCCGGCCTTCTCTTTTCGCAAGAAAATCGCCACGGAAGCAAACGCGGCCCCGCTCCCCAGCGCGACGATGTTTCCCCAGAATCCGGCCACCGTCAGCCGATCCATGAAAAACAACGCGATTCCGCCCAACGCCACCACGATGACCAGCCAATCAATCCGCAGCGCCCGCTCGTCCAAATACCAACGCCCCACGATCGCCACGTAAATCGGCGCCGTGTACTGCAGGAAAATCGCATTCGCCGCCGTCGTCATCCGTGTCGCAAAAACGAAAAGCACGACGGTCAGCGCGTAACCGAGCGCGCCCCCGATCTGCGCCACCGAAAAAGTGAAACGCGGCCGTCCCACAAAAGCCAGCATGAGCGGAATCGCGATCGCACTCCGCGCCCCCGCCACCGCCATCGGCGGCCAATCGATCGACTTGATGAGGACGCCGCCTAAGCTCCACCCGAGCGCGGCCAAGAGCAGAAGAAGAGGCGGCAAGAAGCGGCGGTTCATCGAACGAACGCCCTTCTAACGCGCCCGCTGGCTTGCGCAACTCTCTTCCTCGGCGTTGGACGTTGCGCGTCCGGCGTTCCACCTTCCAACCCCCGCATGAAGCTTCTCCTCACCAACGACGATGGCATCGATGCCGAAGGACTGCTTGCCCTAACGAATGCGGCGCGCAGCGTCGGCGAACCAGTCGTGGTCGGCCCAGCCGGCCCCCAATCCGGGGTCAGCCACGCTGTCACCTGGCACGAAGGCGTCCGGATCGAACCGCGCGGCGAGACGCGTTTTGCCATTCATGGCACCCCGGCCGATTGCATCCGTCTCGGCCTTCTCCACCTCGTGCCGGAAGCAAAGTGGATCCTGAGCGGGATTAATCACGGCGCGAATCTCGGCGCCGATGTCTACTATTCCGGCACCGTCGCAGCCGTGCGGGAAGCTGTCCTCCACGGCTGGCCCGGCATCGCCTTCTCCCATTACCGCAAATCGGGCGTGTCGTTTGATTGGGAACGGGCCACCCGCTGGATCATCCCTATTCTCGCTCAGATCCTGGCCAAACCGATCGAGCCGGGCCTTTTCTACAACGTCAATCTCCCGGTCCTCGCCCCCGAGATCACCGACATCCCGGAAGTCGTCTGGTGCCCGCTCGATCCCAATCCGCTCCCGCTCAACTACCGCCACGAAGAAGAAAGCGGGCTTTACTACGCGGGCGATTACCATCTGCGAACCCGAGCGCCGGGAGCAGACGTCGACATTTGTTTCGGCGGCCGCATCTCCATCACGACCGTGCGCTTGCTCTGATCGCGCTTTTTTTCGAGAAAGGGGAGCGACCGAGCGGAAAGACCGCGGAGGTCGGCAGCCGCACGGCGCGAGCGCTTCGAATATAACGAGATGACCAGACCGTCCTGTCCAAAGATTTTCCTGCCTCCCCGCTAGGGCGGAGACCAGATTTTAAACTTTTTCAAAAAAGATAAAGATTTCGCGTTGACGCCTTCATCGGAAGCCCTATCTTGCACGTCCCGCAGCCAATGTGGGTCTGGCAGTGCCGGATGTTCTTCCTCTCTGGCTCAAGGCCGAGCCGATTCGTTCGAACTCTTTCGACGGTCGGATTGTGTGCGAGCCGAGATGTGAACGAACAAGTTGCTCTTTGATAATTTGATTCTGAATTTCGTCGTGACGAAACGGAAAGATCGGTCGACGCTGAAAAGCGTTGCCAGATTGAATACGGAAGCGAAATCAGAACGGAAATAAGTCAGCGAAAATTGAATTGTGCGTTATACGTCGGGTTTCTTTGATTAAAAATTTTCCCAGACCGGTTCTTCGGAACTGCGAGGGAATCTTAATTTGAATAAGATCGGACGAACACCGACTCTCACCCACGGGTGAAAGTCGGTTTAGAATGGTCAGATTTCAGCTCCCTCTTCATTAGCGAAGAGGAGCGCAAACTTTGTCCGGACCGTCAGCAATGACACCGGCTCCAAATTTTTACGGAGAGTTTGATTCTGGCTCAGAACGAACGCTGGCGGCGTGGATAAGACATGCAAGTCGAACGGGACTTTTCCGGATAGCAATATTTGGGAAAGTTTAGTGGCGAACGGGTGCGTAACACGTGGGCAATCTGCCGAGAAGTGGGGGATAGCTCGCCGAAAGGCGAATTAATACCGCATATGATCAGGGACGACATCTTCCCAACATCAAAGCCGGGGTAACCTGGCGCTTCTTGATGAGCCCGCGGCCTATCAGCTAGTTGGTGAGGTAACGGCTCACCAAGGCGATGACGGGTAGCTGGTCTGAGAGGACGACCAGTCACACTGGAACTGAGACACGGTCCAGACACCTACGGGTGGCAGCAGTCGAGAATTTTTCTCAATGGGGGCAACCCTGATGGAGCGACGCCGCGTGGAGGATGAAGGCTTTCGGGTTGTAAACTCCTGTCATTTGAGAACAAGTGTGAGCAAATAACTACTGCTCACTTGATAGTATCAGAAGAGGAAGTGACGGCTAACTCTGTGCCAGCAGCCGCGGTAATAAAGAGGTCTCAAGCTATGTTCGTATTC
>JBBSLZ010000095.1:0-10281 GCA_038233435.1 Chthoniobacterales bacterium | reverse complement strand
GGCGCTCCTCGGCAGCCTGATCTCGCTTTTTTATTATTTGGTCGTGCTGAGGGCAATTTTCGCGCTCTCCGCCGCGGCCGCTCCGATCCCGCCGTCAGGTAGCAGTCTGGAGACGGCACTAGTCGGTGGGTTGGCGGGAGTGGTCTTGCTTTTGGGCGTCATCCCAGGGGCGTTTCTGACACGCCTGCTGACGGCCATTTCCGGATGACGCTGCGCGGGCAAGCCATTCCCCGCTGGTGGCTTGACGTGGCGCCGCGTTTTCCCTGACACTCCCGGGATGAAAACTCCCACATTCGGGTTTGTGCGCAGCGGGCATGCTGCGGTTGGTTGCTTGATCCTCATCGTGAGTGGCGCCTTCCTGGCCGCGCCTCTCCTGGCCGAAGAAAAAGCCAGCGCGTCGCCCGCCGCTGCCTCGACCGGCATGCCGAGCGAAGAGCAAATGATGGCTCAGATGATGGAGATGGCGAAGCTGAACGAGCACCACAAGATGCTCGCCGATCTCGTGGGCACTTGGGATTACACCGTCAAAATGTGGATGAACCCCGATCCGAAAGCCGAGCCCACCACCTCGAAAGGCGTGGGCGTCCGGAAAGCCATCATGGGCGGACGCTACTTCACCTTCGACGTCACCGGCCAGATGGAAATGCCCGGCCCCGACGGCAAAATGCAGGAGATGGAATTCAAAGGCACCGCCCTGGAGGGCTACGACAACGCAAAGAAAAAATTCGTCTCCACCTGGGCGGACAACATGAGCACCGGAATCATGATGTCCGAAGGCACCTACGATCCCGCCAGCAAGACATTCACCTACACGGCTGAGATGGAGATGATGCCAGGCCAAAAGGCGAAAGTCCGTGAGGTGGTCAAGATCATCGATCAGGACCACCACGTCATGGAATGGTATGACAACATGCGCGGCAGCGAAGCGAAGACGATGGAGATCACCTACTCGCGCCAGAAATAGCCGGCCACACGCTCGCCACCCAGGCGGCACGGGCGCGACCAAAAAAAACGCGGGGCCATTACTGGCCCCGCTAAAAGCTGACGGAAAGCGAACGTCAAGTTTAGATGTTTTAAGTGACTCCCGAGCTTTGCACTTAGTTTAGCAATCGTCGTGCCGCGCGGCGTTCTCGTGCGTGTGTCCGCGTGCGTTTATTGCATTTCCGCCGACGCGCCTAATAAGGGTTTTCCACCATCCCGCGGGGAGCGCGCACCTCGATCTGGCCCGCGCGCACCCGCACCTCGAAGCAGGGCTGAGTGTAAACGGCAGGCCCGTCGATGACGCGGCCGTCCTCCAGAGCAAACTTCGAGTCGTGCCAGGGACAAACAATCGCATCGCCGACAACCTTCCCCTCCGACATGGGACCTCCCAGATGCGAACACTTTTCCGCCATGACAAAGATGCGACCGCCACGCTTTAAGAGCACCACCGGGATGCCAGCCGCTTCCGCTTTCTGAAGTTCGTTCTCCGCCAGATCCGCCTCCGGCATGACGGGGACAAACTCATCCGGCAATGCCTCCGGGGCATGATTGACTCCGATTCGCTCATTGTAAACGAGATGCCCGCCCAGCCAGGCGCCCGCCATCGTGCAGGCGTAGCCGCCCAGAGCGCTGGCCAGTCCGGCGCGGCGATGACCGTTCCGGCGCTGCCACAAGGAGCCGAGGTAAAGCGCCGTCGCGGTCAGGTTAATCACGGCATGGAGAGCGCCCACTCGGCGCGGTTTTGCGTAGCTATCGCTCCAGTCTGTCAGACCTGTCGCCGCCGCGCCCACGGCCCCGAGCAGCCCAATGCCCACCGCCACATCGGCGCCGGCCGCGAGCGTGTCGTCGCCGGTGGCGAGTTCATAGGAATCGAAGACGGCGGCCACCGTCCAGGCGCCCACCGGCACATCGGTGATGGCGGGGTGGATCGGATGTCCCAACCAAGTGCCGTGCAGGAAATTCCGCACCTTCTGCACGAACGGCTTTTTCTTATTTAAAACCGTATCCGCCACTGCGCCCAAGACCGTCTCCACAGGTTTGAGCCATTTTTGGCCATCGATGAAATCACCTAGCTTATCCATGCTTATAGATCGGCGGCCGCGCCACGCGTGGCTCCCCGGAAAGAGCCGGTAGGGGCGCGATGTCCTTACCCGCGTGCTAGCAGGGCACTCGTCGCTCAGCGATAGTTCACATCCAGTGGAAGCCGCCCGCTCGTAGTTTCCTCGGAACGAACAAAATCCAATGACTCACCGGCGTGCCATCAGGGGAATCGAGGAGGCGTCGCGGCCGCCGCGATTTGCCGCCGGAGAAAGAGAAAAGTCATGACCGCCGAAAAATTACAAGATCCCACCAAGAAGTATCCGCAGCCGCCTTTCAAAGGTCAGGAACAACCGTGGCCCGGCTTGGCCAGCAAGATGGAGCCGCGGCCGGATCATGGCGAAAAAAGTTACCAAGGCTCCGGCCGACTAGCGGGCCGGAAGGCGCTCATCACCGGAGGCGACTCTGGCATGGGCCGCGCCGCCGCGATCGCCTACGCGCGGGAAGGCGCCGATGTGGCGATTAATTATTTCCCCACCGAGGAGGAGGACGCGCAGGAAGTGATCGAGTTGATCAAAGCCGAGGGCCGCAAAGCGATCGCGCTGCCCGGCGATCTACGCGAGGAAAAATTTTGCCAAAAGCTGGTGGAAGATGCGGTCAGGGAATTGGGCGGGCTGGATATCCTGGTCAGCAACGCCGCCCGCCAGCAAACCCGAGAGTCCATCCTCGACGTCTCGAGCGAAGACTTCGACGCCACCATGAAGACGAATATTTACGCGCCCTTCTGGATCATCAAAGCCGCGCTCCCGCATCTGCAGCCCGGCTCGTGTATCATCGGCACCACCTCGGAGCAGGCCACCGATCCATCGCCTGAGCTTTACGATTACGCGCAGACCAAAGCCGCCACCACCAACTACGTCCGCTCGCTCGCGAAACAGCTCGCCTCGAAAGGCATCCGCGTGAACGGCGTGGCGCCCGGGCCGATCTGGACCCCGCTCCAGGTGAGCGGCGGCGCCACGCAGGAAAAACTAAAAGAATTCGGCAGCAAGACGCCCATGGGCCGCCCCGGCCAGCCGGTGGAGCTAGCCTCCATCTATGTGCAATTGGCCGCCAGCGACGCGAGTTACGCGACCGGTCAGATCTACGGCGCGGCGGGCGGCAGCGGATTTCCCTGAGCCGCGGGTCGCCGACGATCAGCGATTGCGATCACTAGTCGCCACCGCATACTCCGTCCGATGAAACGCTTCGCTCGCACCGCCGCGTTCTTCACACTCGCGATCGCAGGGTTCGTCCGGGCCGACCCGGAAGGCGTCGTCTATACTCCTGGTGGCGAAGAGTGGGCGAAAACCTGGAAGACCTTTTATGGGGACGCTGCGGAGGAATCGGAGATCTCCGCGCCGTTGCTCAAAGCAGGTCCGAAGATGGTGCCGGCGATCGTGGAAGCGATCGCGCACAAAGATATGCGACATCGCCGTTACGCGATCAGCGCGCTCGGGAATCTAAAAGATAAGCGAGCCGTCGAGCGGCTGACCGCGATCCTGAAGGACGCGAGCGAGGAAGACTATTTCCGCGGCGATGCCCTTGTGGCCATCTACCAGATCGATCAAACACTCGGCACGCAGCTGGCCAAACAATACGCCGGCCAGGGCGACAACTTGAAAACGATGTCCGACGCGATCCTGACCAAGGAGCCCTGGCTGACCGTCAGCGCCAGCGACCCATCCGGCCCGATGCGCGTTTGCGAAGCCAGCGCCTACGTCATCGACCCCGATCCGCAGGGGCTGAACGTCCGCGCCACGCCGCGCACCGGCAAAGTGATCGGCAACCTGCCCAAAGCCAAAGCCCAGGACGGCACCATTGTTCATCTGATCGCAGAGAACGGAGACGGCGGCTGGCTACAGATCGACAAGGCGCAGACCACGGAGGACAAAGTCGTGCTGGATAAGAGAGGCTGGGTCTCCGGGAACATGCTCGCCGTCTCGACCCGAGGCTACGAGACCAAAGGCGTGAAACTCTACGAAGGCGGAGAAGCCAGTTCCGTTCTCGCCACCATCCCGCCCGAGACCGTGGTCAAAGTGGTCGGCTGCGACGGGTCGCGCCTGCAGGTGAAACACAAAAACGTCGTCGGCTGGCTGAACGCCGAAGACCAGTGCGCCAGTCCGGTCACCAACTGTAACTAAAGCGTGTGATGCACGCTGAGAAAAAGCACCCGAAGGGTGCGACGGAATAAAGCCCGGGGCGGAACCCGCACCTCGCGGGCGGAACCCCGGGACTGCCATAAGAGCAAGGCAAACCCCCGCCGGGGGTGACGGAAAGAAGAGCGAAGCGCAGTAGGTGAAGAGTGTCCAAAACGCCTGGGGCCGGTTTGAAGATGCACGGGCGTTTACGACGCAGGCCACGCAGCCCGGCGCCGCTCGTGACCCATCTGAAAATGCCTGACACGCTCTAGCCCGCAGCAGCCAGAGAATTTGTCTCGCGCCGCGCCCGATCCCCACGAGACTCCGCCCATGAATTGCCGCCCCGCCCTCTTCGTCGTCTCTCTCTTGTGCGCCAGCACGCTGCTCAGCCTCGCGGCCAAGCCCGAATCCACTGGCCCCGATCCCGACGTCATGCTGCGGGATCTCTATAAAGCGCACGCCGCCGAGAAGGGTCCCTTTTTCAACCGGGAGAACCGCGCGGTCATGGGGCAATACCTCACCAAAGAACTCAGCAACCTCCTCGCGAAAGACGTGGAAGATGCCAAAGGCGAGGTGGGCGCATTGGAATTCGACGCGCTCTACGAATCCCAGGACCCGGTCATCACCGGCCTTAAAGTGGGGAAGGTCAACTGGGGAGGCATCGTGAAACACGAAGGCGACGAGCCGGAGGATGGCCTCGCCGTCGTGGAAGTCACCTTCAAAGACTCCGGCAAACCCCGCAGCCTCGGCTTCCGCTTCGCGCAGGACGCGAAGAAAGCCTGGAAGATTTCCGACATCAATTATTCGGATGGCCGGAGCCTCGTCGGCATCCTGCGCGGCGACGGCGCCGGCCCGAATGGCGGTAACGCCGCCAGTCCGGAGGCAGAGTAGTTCGGCGCGCTGCCGGCGCACCTTACCCCGACGCCGTGAAGTGTGCCGGCTCGCTCGTATAAAGCGACGGGTCCTGCCTGAAGAAATGCGCGAACTCCTCGTATAACCGCGGCCGCGCCTGCCGCAGCGCGTGCGGCCGCTCGAAGAATGCCTCCGTCGCTACCGCGAAAAACTCCGCCGGATTGGTCGCGCCGTAACCATCCAGCACGGTCGCGATGCCCGTCTCGTCCGCCGCGCGCAGATTCGCAAACTCGATCCGCATCACCTCCGCCCACGAGCGCCGATCCTGCCGCGAACTGAGCAAAGGCGCGCCGTCCGCCGCGAAATCCTCGAAGTCGAGTTGATGCGCAAATTCATGCAGAATCAGATTCTGCCCGTCCGAAGGATCGAGCGCCCCGCCCCGCGCCGCATCCCACGCCAGCACCAGCGAACCCATCTGCCGCCCAGTCTCGCCCAGCCGCGCCTCCCGTCCCTCCTGCCAGATATCGCCGCTCAGCGGCTGGATGTCGTCCACGATGAACCCCGAGGGATAAACCAAAATCGTGAGCAGGCGCGGATAGTAATCCGTCTGGCGATGCAACAGGAGCAGGCAGGCCTGCGTCGCGATCGTGATCCGCATGTCGTCCGTCAATTCCAGACCCGCGCAGCCTTCAAAACGTTTCTCGGTCAGGAAGACGTGCACATGGCCGAGCAATTCCGCCCGATCCTCCTCCGGGAGCCGGGCAAAGAAGGGCAGATTGCGCGCGATGATCCCGCGCCACTCCGCAGGCACCGGCTCTGCGCGCAAACCGCGGCGGCGCCGTTCTTTCAAGCTTTGGAACATGCGGGGCAAATTTAGCCACAGCGCGGCAGGCACCCAAAAGGAAAATCTTCTGCCGATGCGTGGAGCCGGCCGGATGACTGTGCTCCTGGAAACCAGCCCGGAAAAAATCAATGCGAAGCTGCTAAAGGCCGAAGCGAAGAAGCAGTGAGCCTCTCTCGGAGCGCTCAGCCCGGACCTCAGTCCGGATATTCGTCCGAGCCCTGCACCCAGAGGAACGATTGGAGATCGATCATGTCCCGCGGCCGGAGGTCGCGCAGATCGCCTCGCACCATCTCCGCGAATTCCAGCACGCGCGCGTAAGTCTCCCAGTTGGGCTGGGACTGGTAACGCAGATCAAAGCCGTACGCGCGCGCCGCGATCTTGGTCACCTTCGGCTTCAGAAAGAAATGCGTCTCCGGTTGCGCGATAAATCCCCACACCGTCACCAGCGGCCAAGTGAGCACGCGGGTTTGCTTGCGCGGCAGCGCCGCCACCACGCCGCACCACCGCTCGAAGCGCGTCGACAGCTCCGCCCGGCCATGGAGAAAATCGTAGAGCCCCTCGGCGAAAGCCCGCGTCCCGGCCGCCGACCGCACCGCATCTCGCAGCGCCATCTTCTCGAATGAGAAGATCATGCTATGCCGCGAGCGCTGCTCCGTCCGCACCGCCCGCGCCACGATCTCCGCATGCTCGCCGCCTTTCAGCAACCGCCGAAACTCATCCCGATGCAGCGCCTCCTCCCAGCGCTCATGCGTCTCCACCTTGTAGTCCCGCTCCCACTCCAGATAAGTCGCATCCCGAAAACCCCGCGGGAAGTAACGCAGAAACTTCTTCCGCGCACGCAACGCCCCCTCTGCTCCCTCTTGCTCCATATTCTCTAAATCGCCGGAGCGCGGCTCCCGGATTTCCGAGATCGCTCAGTGCCTGAAATAAAATCGATCTCCTCCTGCGATTCGCAATTCACCACCAGCGAGACCGCATTGGTAAAGGGAAAGCCCGGCGCGCCATTGAGCGCCACAAACAGCTCCCCTGCAGCTCGAACACGATCGTCATGACCGTGCCCGCGGGGCATCGTATCCGCTTGTCGAATCTCGAAAGTCCGTCAATCTTTCGGAGAGCCTCCCCATGAGCGTCCTCACCATTTCCCTGTCTGATTCGATTGCCGCCACCTTGCAGAGCCGCGCGGAAGCTGCAGGTCTCTCCTCCACGGAAGAATACCTGCTGGCCCTGGTGCGCGCCGATTGCGAGCAGGCAGAGCTGGAGTCGCTCCTCGAAGCCCGGCTCGACGGTCCCTTCGCTCCGCTGGGGCCTGAGTGGAAACAAGAAGTGCGCGCCGCGGCCGAGCGTCGTGGCTGAGGCTCCGCCCGCGAGGATTGCCTCACCGACCTTCTGCTCGCAACCGTGATAAGCGAGAGCGAAGGACGTCGCGAACATGGATCGACCTACCGGTAATCCTTGCCCACTTTATTGTCTTTAGTGATGAAACCGTGTTTCAGCAGGAACGCGCGCGCGGACTTTTTCGACTTGTTGACCTTGCTTCCGGCCTTCTTGATTATTTCCACTTCCGTCCGGACTTGAGCAGCGCTGCGCGGGGCGACGACGGTGACCATGGCCCTCAATAAAGCTGAGCACGTGCCGCGCGCGCAAGGCAATTCAGCCGCGCGTGCCGATTGCCAGCGGCAGGCCTTCCGATTCCACAAATCCGCGTTCCGCATTTCGCGATCCGCAATTTCCCCACCGCTTCCGCGATCCAGACGAGCAATTGCGCATCGTCCTCCGGCAGCAGCGCCCCGATCTCGCATAGACTCTTCCGGGTCAAAGGCAACGTGCCAAGGGCGACGCGTCCTTCGGGAGACATTCGAGGAAGAATAATGGCAACCACGCCCTTCTTCGCCAGCAAATTGACGACCCGCTACCGACGCGCTGTCATCACCGTGCCTGCCGGCCGGGGGCCACTTCCGCAATCCGAAGCCCAGTAATCGCGTGTTGCCGTCGCCTTCGTTGACGTCCTTGCCCGCGAAGTCTACGATTTAGCTCGTGAGCGCCAACGTCGAAACGATTTTGAAAGAAGTCGAGACCTTGTCTCCAACGGAACGTGAAGAGCTTTGGAGTCGCGTGGCCGCTGCAGAAGCGAAGACCTTGGACGAATGGGAGAAGCAGATCGAAGCCGATTCGGCCACGGGCAAGCTCGATCATCTGCTCGCAGAATTGACGGAAGACATCGCGGCGGGACGCGTGAAGCCGCTGCATGAAGTCATCGACGAACGTTAGGTTCTGGGAAGCCTACCGTCAGCTGCCGGCTCCATTGCGGCGCGAAGCTCGCAAGACCTATCGACTTTGGCTCAGCAATCCGCGACTGCCATCGCTACACTTCAAGAAAGTTGGGAAGGTATGGTCAATCCGCATCGGCAGCACCGGTTACCGAGCCGTAGCAGACCTGCGCGGCGACACGGTCTATTGGTTCTGGATTGGTCCGCATGACGAGTACGAGAGGATCATCGCAGGGCGATAAGTCCACCGGGCATTTCATCCCGAATGTGAGCTAAATCCCACCTCCCGCTATGAATCCACGTCACGCGCGAATCCGCAGATCTTTCAGCACATCGCGCAGTCGGGTGTGCGGTTGATTTCGCCGCGCTTCCAGCGCGAGATGCCAGATCCTCTGCCAATTCCGCGTCAGCGACGAGCTCTTGTAAAACCGCGTCGCGCTCTTTCCGCTTCAAAGCCTTGAAGGCGGTCACGAACATTTCAGCGGTCGTTTCCGTCGCGTTCATGCCGTCGATCCTCGCCGAAGAGCCGCTACGTCACAACCTTAAACGCGACCGCTTCCTCCGCCTGCCCATCAAATAAAACGGCGTTATCTTTGCAGCGAGGGGCAATCATGACCGGCAGGCGCGGGTCAGACAGCCTCCAGCGGCGACGGGCGAGATCGAAGAGTTGGGCGAGCTGCTAAATCCAAATCAATCCGAGCGTACTTAGCCGGATTGCCATTGCTTGCGAACTCACGCCATAGCGTTTGGCAAGCTGAGCGATGGCTTTCTCATCATCAGTCGAGATGACTCCCATCTCTTTTAGATCACGCTGTAGAAAGACTTGCGGCATCAGCAACTCAGCTGCGAACCGATTGGCTTCGATTTCGTGTTCATCAGTGCCCGCAGCCGCTTTTTCGCTGCGCAGCTGCACGACGGCTTCATCGAGATGAACGCCCCGTTTGCTGTGCAGCACCAAGTGTCCGAGTTCGTGCGCGCTCGTGAAGCGTCTGCGATTCGACGGGTGTTTCGAGTTCACGCCGATGACTGGAGCCGAGTTGCCGGACTGATACAGAAACCCAGAGAAGTCATTCGGCTCCGGTTCGGCCACCACAAGGGCTCCTTCTGACTCGGCGAGAGCCGCAACGTCCACGACCGGGCCCTTGATCCCGCCGTCCTCGAGCAGGCGAGTTACTGTTTCGGAGATAAATTTTTTGCGGATCATCGATTCGAATTGGCTTTCAAAGCTTTGCTGACGCTGCGGTGCACCCAGCGGTTGATGTGGTCGGCGACTTTGTCGCCAAGCGCGATCGACGGGAGCTGAGAGTTGTGTGATTCCAACGGCGAAAGTAAGTCGGTAGGTCGGACGTTAAGTGCCTCAGCAATCCGAAAGAGATTATGGACCAATAGTTTCTGTCGCCCTGATTCTATGTTCACAATGGATGTACGAGTCAGAGAAACCGCCGTCGCAAGCTGCTCCTGAGACATCGGGCCGCGCAGCTCTCGAATGCGAGCGCCCAGAGCTTTGTAGAAAGTTTGCTCCGAGGGACTCTTCACTGCGCGCGAGATTGCAGGGTTGATCCGATCATGCAATACAAATCGAACGTTTGCAAATCGAACATCAATTTTAGGCACGTGCGAAACACTTGACAACCCGGCACGGGATGTTCATCTTCGGGCATCCGCAGGCCTTCTCCTCATGACACAACAAGATACGTTTAAAATCCTCTCTCTGGACGGCGGGGGATTGAAGGGCCCTTTCACAGCAAAGTTCCTCTCGGACCTCGAGACTGATCTTGGTGTGCAGATCGGAGAACATTTTGATCTGATCACCGGGACCTCCACTGGCGCGATCATTGCCCTCGGCCTGGCTTTCCGCTTTCCGGCTTCCGACATCCTGAAGTTTTATCGCGAACAAGGTCCCAAGATCTTTGATGCGCCGGGATATGGGATCATCAAAGCGAAGTACCCCTCACAGCCGCTACGGGAAGCGCTACAAGAAGTCCTCGGCGAGAAAACGATCGGCGACGCCAGAAACCGCTTGGTCATACCGGCCTTCAACATCCAGCGACGGGAGGTCAAGCTGTTCAAAACGCGCCATTCGCAGCGTTTCCTCCGCGATTGGAAGCTGAAAGCGGTGGAT
>JBBSLZ010000094.1:0-10360 GCA_038233435.1 Chthoniobacterales bacterium | reverse complement strand
GACGTCGATTTTGCCGTTACCGGCGGTCATGCGGATGCGCGCGACCGAGGTCTTGCGGCGTCCGGTGGCGATGAATTCTTCGGTCGTGGCCATTTGGAAGAAAAAAGGTAAGCGTTAAGCTAGGGTAACGGCGTCCGGTTGTTGCGCGGCGTGGGGGTGGAGGTCGCCTTTGTAGACTTTTAGTTTGCGGTAAACGGCGCGGCCCAATTTGTTGTGCGGGATCATGCCGCGGATGGCGCGCTCGACCATGAGTTCGGGATGACGCGCACGCCGGGCGCGGGCGTTTTCCGATTTATGGCCACCGACGAAGCCGGAATAGCTCATGTAGGTCTTCTGCTCTTCCTTTTTGCCGGTGAGGCGCACTTTCTCGGCGTTGATCACGACGACGAAGTCGCCGGTGTCGACGTGATTGGTGTAGATCGCCTTTTCTTTGCCCCGGAGAAGGTTGGCGGCCTTGACCGCAACGCGGCCGAGCACCTGATTATTGGCGTCAATGATCCACCACTTGCGCGGGACCTCGTTGGCTTTGGCAGAAAACGTCTTCATGGAGCGTAAAGGGCCGGGAAATTACGAGCGTGGCTGTGGGGTGTCAACTGCTCGTTCTGCCGGAGTCGGACTCGGCCCGCCCCCGGGCCGGATGCGGATGGGTGTGGACGTTGAGGCTGGGGCGGGATGGCGAAGAATTTCGGTCTTCGGCGCGGGGGCGGGCCGGCTCCATGGCATTGCTCGTGCTTATAATTTCTATAATGAGACGCTGTGCAGTTGCTTTCTGGTTAGGGGTTGGGTTGAACATGGTGGTTTCCGCGGGGGCATCTGCGGAAACCACTCCCGCCCACGATGTGGTGCGAGAGATGAATCGGGCGCGGCTGCATCCTGTGCAATACGCAGGCTTCCTGGAAGAGCAGCGGCCAACTTATCATGGAAAGGAGGGCACCCGCGCCCTTGAGGAGGCCATCCGTTTCCTTCGACAAACCGCGCCGCGTGCGCCGCTGGCGCTTTCGCCCGGAATGACGCGCGCCGCGCTCGATCATTGTGCCGAGCAGGCGGGGGGCGGGATGAGTCATCGTGGACGCGGCGGGAGCACGACGGGCGATCGCTTGAATCGTTACGGAAAATGGAGCGGCCGCTGGGGCGAAAACCTCTCCTGCGGACGCACCAGCGCGCGTGAGATTGTGATCGCGTTGATCATCGATGACGGATTGCCGTCGCGAAAACATCGCGCGAATATTTTTAATCCGGACTTCAATTACGCAGGCGCGGCCACGGGTAGCCATGCGCAGTATCGGACGATTTGCAGCATGGAATTCGCAGGCAGCTACGCGGAGAGCGGCCAACCGGCAGACGGAAATCTTGTGGCGCGGAATTAAACGCGCGTTCTCGCACGTTTGGGGTCAATAAAGCGCGAGCGTCGGTTCGAGAAAGTAGTCCGCGATTCGAGTGCATGGGCTCGCTTCACTCCACTCTTGTTTATTCCAGCGCCTGAAGGGTGCGGAGGAATAGAGCCCGGGGTGCAGCGAAGCGGAGCCCCGGGATGGATCACGAACTCGATAGTCCAACCCGTGGAACGGGTGACGGAAAATTAGCGTCGCAATAGTCGGGACGGGGTTTTTCCGTCGCCCCTTTCAGAGGCTTGATCGCGTTCCTCGCGTTGACCCAGAGCTTCGCTGCGCTGCGCTCCGGGCTTTATTCCGTCGCACCCTTCGGGCGCTGTTTCGGGCAAGCCAGGGGTGGAAAGCACGTTGGAGAAGGATGATCTCGCGCGCCAAATGGCGGCTGGCCAATTGAAACACGCCGCCGTATTTTCGCGCCCCGTTATGTCGAACCAATCTCCTGCCGCGCCTCGCAGCGCCGTCACTCCCCGCCGCGAGGAGGATTTCCCCGAATGGTACCAACAGGTGATCCGTGCCGCGGAGCTGGCCGAGCCGTCGGATGTGCGCGGTTGCATGGTGATCCGGCCGTGGGGTTACGCGATCTGGGAAAACATGCAGCGCCAGCTCGACGTGATGTTCAAAGCGACCGGCCATAAAAACGCATACTTCCCTCTCTTTATTCCGCTGAGTTACTTCGAAAAGGAGGCCGCTCACGTGGAGGGTTTCGCGAAGGAATGCGCGGTCGTCACCCACTCGCGCCTCGAAGTGAATGCCGAGGGAAAAATGGTGCCGGCGAGCCCGTTGAGCGAGCCACTGGTGGTTAGGCCGACTTCCGAGACCATCATCGGCGCGACCTACGCCAAGTGGGTGCAGAGCTATCGCGATCTTCCCATTCTGATCAATCAGTGGGCCAACGTGGTGCGCTGGGAAATGCGGCCGCGCGTCTTTTTGCGCACGACGGAATTTCTCTGGCAGGAGGGTCACACCGTGCACGAGACAGAAGCGGAGGCGCGGGAGGAGACGAAGCGCATGCTCGATGTCTACGAAACCTTTGTGCGGGACTACGTCGCGGTGCCCGTTTTCAGCGGCGAGAAATCGGAGAGCGAACGTTTTCCAGGTGCGGTGCAGACGCTTTGCATCGAGGCGATGGTGCAGGATCGGAAGGCGATCCAGGCCGGCACTTCGCATTTCCTCGGGCAGAATTTCTCGCGTGCGAGCGGGATCAAATTCCAATCGCGCGAAGGGCAGGAAGAGTTTGGCTGGACGACGAGCTGGGGGATGAGCACGCGCATGATCGGCACGCTCATCATGGCGCACGCGGATGATGATGGACTGATCGTGCCGCCGCGGATTGCGGCCACGCACGTGGTCATTATTCCGATTACGCCGAAGGAGGAAACGCGCGCGGCGGTGCTGGCGGCGGCGGACAAACTAGCCGGCGAACTGCGCGCGGTCTCCTACGATGGCAAACCGATCGAGGTGGAAGTGGACCGGCGCGATTTCGGCGGCGGCGTGAAGAATTGGGAGTGGATCAAAAAAGGGGTGCCGCTGCGGGTGGAGATCGGGCCGCGCGATTTGGAATCAGGCAACGTGGCCGTGACGCGGCGCGATCAACCCGTGAAAGCGAAAGAATTTCTGGCCAGCGCGGACTTTGTGAGCCGCGCGGCGGAGTTGCTCGACGCGATCCAGCAGAATCTGTTGCAGCGCGCGCGCGAGTTCCGCGATGCGCACACGCGGGAGATCAATTCGAAGGAAGATTTCTACGCCTTCTTCACACCGAAGAACGCGGCCAAGCCGGAAATCCACGGCGGCTTTGCGCTCGCGCATTGGTCCGGCTCGCGCGAAGTCGAGGAGCAGGTGAAGAAAGATCTGAAGGTGACGATTCGATGCATTCCGCTCGATGATCCGGCCGCACCTCCAGAGAGCGGCGGCACTTGCATCTTCAGCGGCGAGCCAAGTGCCCGCCGCGTCATTTGGGCAAAATCCTACTGAACCGGCCGCGTGATTGCTTCGTAGCGCAGCTCAAGGAATTTGTTCGCCGACAGTGCGAGAAATTCATTCCGCCTTTCAAGCCTGGTCGATCGCATATGATTTCGACGGAGCGATCGTTCGGCACCTGGACGGTGAAGCGACCCTTGCTGTCTGATCGGACGGTGGCAATGGGGGGAGCGTAGGCTTTCGGTGGACGTTTGTTAGGCGAGTGAGCGGATCCCGGAGCGGGCATCGCCCGCAGCGCCGCGCTGATTATCTCCACTTCATCGAAGATCCTTACTCGCACACCGCTCAAATGCTTTCCAGTCGTCGCCGAGACAACTCTCCCGTAAACACGGTTCGGATCGGTATTGCCGTTAGTGGGAAGGAGGAGGATGAGCGCAAGAGAAATGGCGAGCGATAACCTCATTGGCATTCGAGGATCTTATCCGCTCCCACAGGTCGTGACAAATACGGCACGGTTGACGGCCTGAGGCACGGTTGTTTATTCACCACGTGGCGACCGACATTAAACTTTACAGCCGCGAATGGTGCTCTTGGTGCATCGACGCGAAGGAATATCTCACGGAGCGCGGCTACCAATTCACCGAGGTGGACGTGGGGGAAGATCGGGACGCTTACAAGGAGATGACCGAGCTGTCGGACCAGACGTATGTGCCCACGCTCGTGGCCGGTGATGAAGTGCTCGCCAATTTTGATACGGATCAACTCGAAAAGTTTCTGAGCGAGCACGGAATCACTCCTTAATGTTGTTCGGCCTTTTCCTGACGCTGGGCGTGGCGGTGCTCAGCATCGCCCTGCGCAGTTACCAGACTTCGTTCGCGCAAAAGGCGGGCGCGCTCGGCATCCTGGCCTCGACTTTTCTGGCGGTTTTTTTCCTGAGCGGGAACTGGGTTTTCGGATTAATCGCGGCGCTGAGCTGGCTCTTCCTGCCGTGGCTGGAAATCTTGACCCGGATTCGCGCGCTTCGTTTGCCGAAGGAGAAGCAATTGCGGCCGAAGAGCCCCCCGTCCACCGAGGTTTTTCCGACCTTGAGCGAGATCACGCGCGAGATCGAGAACGAGGGCTTCGCTCACATCAACGACGCGGGCTGGGACTGGGAGGACTATAAACAATTCTTCCGTCTCTTTTACAAAGACGAGGATCGCGCGCAGGCCACCATCTGCCTGAACGAACAGAACGATTTGTCGTTTTATTATCTGCGCATTTCATCGCGCGCGCAGGATGGGATCATCTGGACGACGTGGAATTACCCACTTTCCTATGGGCTCAAGCTGACCCCGCAGTTTCGGATTAATCGGCAGCGCCCGGATCAATCATTCTGGCAGCTTTACCAAAGCCATAAGCAGTATCTGCGACTGCACCAAGTGGAGACGGCGGTGATCGATCCGATGAATGAGGATCGGATTCAGGCCGAGATCGAGAACGATTTACGCGAGCAAATCGCGCACAACGTCGAGAAAGGCGTGCTCAAATCCGCCAATGAGAAGGAAGTGAAATATTCCTGGCGCGGGATGGTTTATCTCTGGTGCCAGTTTCTGCTCGATCTGGTCCGGCTGTGATTCTGGGACGGGGTTGAGGGGCTGCTTTTGAGTGCGCCTTTTTACTGAAAAGCGCCAAACGGTTTGCCCTAACACTTCCAGTTCACTTCGGTGCGCGGAAGCGTGCATTGCAGCGAATCGGGGAGATCCTTCGACCGCGCTGCGCCGGCTCAGGCTGGCCTGCGGGGTGGAGGTGTTTCGGTGCGGGGAATTAAACAGGAAGGAAGACGGTCTCCCCTATCAGTAAATGGAGCCGGCGCGCCCCCGCGCCGATGTTTCCAAATCCGAAAAATCCACCAGCCCGGGAAAGGCCGGCTCCTTCCTCGCATTTTCCTTCCCAAGACGGCAGCGTTCTGTTTCATCTTTCCGGCCATGCCAAGCGAAACACCCACCCCTGCGTACCGGCGGGTCGTCATCAAACTAAGCGGCGAAGCTCTCCGCGAACCGGGCGCGCGCGAAAACATCTCCCCGCAGATCGTGCGCGAGATCGCCAACTGCATCAAAGAAGTGCGCGAGCTCGGGGTGCAGACCTGCGTGGTCATCGGCGGCGGCAATATCTGGCGCGGCCTCTCCGCCAGCCACCGCGGGATGGACCGGACCACGGCCGATTACATGGGCATGCTCGCCACCGTCATCAACGGCCTCGCTTTGAAGAGCGCGCTCGATGAGATCGGCGTGGAGACGCGCGTCCAGACCGCGATCGAAATGCAAAACGTGGCCGAGCCGTTCATCCTCGGCCGCGCCATCCGGCATCTGGAACTCGGGCGCGTCGTCATCTTCGTCGCCGGCACCGGCAATCCCTATTTCTCCACCGACACCACCGCGGCTCTCCGCGCCAGCGAGGTGCGCGCCGACGTCATCTTGAAAGCCACCAAAGTGGACGGCGTTTACGATTCCGATCCGGCTAAAAATCCCGACGCAAAGCGCTACGAATTGATCACCTACAGCGAAGCGCTCACCAAACGGCTGCAGGTGATGGACTCCACCGCCTTCAGCCTTTGCATGGACAACAAAATTCCGATCATCATTTTCGATATGAACAAGCCGAGCAATTTCACCGACGTCGTGCTCGGCAAGAAGGTGGGCACGATCGTGACCGAGTAGGAAGCTTGCTGAGCTTTGATTGCTGACTGAGAATCCAACGATGAGCGCGGAAGAGATTTTGTTCGAGACGGAAGAGACGATGGAAAAAAGCGTGGACTACATGATCCACGAGTTCGCCGCGGTGCGGACAGGAAAGGCATCGCCCGCGTTGGTCGAGAATGTGGACGTGATGGCTTACGGCTCGGCCATGAAACTGAAACAGCTCGCACTCATCACCACGCCAGAGCCGCGGCTCCTCGTAGTGCAGCCGTTCGACGCGTCCACCGTGAAAGACATCGAGAAAGCGCTCAAGGAATCAAAGCTCGGCATTCAGCCGCTGGTCGATGGAAAATTGATCCGCCTCCCGATCCCCGAACTCTCTGAAGAGCGCCGCAAAGATCTGGTAAAATCGTTGAAGCAAATGGCAGAAGAAGCGCGCGTCCGCGTGCGCACGAACCGCCGGCACGCCATCGACGAAGCGAAGAAGCTGAAGACGGCCGGCGACCTGACCGAAGACGGCCTACGTGACACCGAAGCCGATGTGCAAAAGCTGACCGACCGCTTCGTGAAATCGATCGACGAACACTTCGAGCGTAAAGAAGCCGAAGTGATGAAGGTTTAACGAACAAGCGTCCTTGCCCAACAAAGCGGCCTAAGCCGCTTCGATGGCATCCTCATCCCAAGACGCCGCTGCCGTCATCTTGAGCCGGGCTTGCTCGGTCGAAATTTCCCCCTGCCCTGGGCAAGGTTACGCTCTTACCAAGTGGCGTGATCCCTACGTAGAGATGAGATCCCTCGGCCGTCTTCGCGGCTCGGGATGCCATGCTCGCGCGCTTTCTGAAAACTCAAGGACGAGGCGGTGCGGAAAAAAAGCGCCTCCGAGTGGACTCGCGAAGCGCTCTTGATGGGGGGCCGGCGATCTGGTCGATCAAGCCCGCGCAATTTATGAAAATGCGGCGGCGTTCGCTCGCCTTCAATCGCGCTCCGGGATCGGACCGACCGCGATTTCGAGGGGAAGCCTGCTTACGACAGACTGCTGCCGCGGTCGAGGTTCTGGCCGCCAGCGTTCATGTTCCGGCTGCCGCCGTCCACGTTTCGCCCACCACGATCAGCCGAGGTGCCGCCATCGGCGCTGCGTGCCGCGCCGCCTTTGGCGTCTTTTTTCGGCGCGAGGTCTTTTACTTCCACTTCCTTCTTATCGGTTTCTTTTTTCTGTTCCATTTTAGTTATTCCTTTTCTATTTGGTTGGTTTTCTGACTTTCTTTCGCTGCCTCTACGAGGCGTTCTGGCTGCCGCGGTCCAGGTTCTGGCCGCCACCGTCCACGTTCTGTCCACCGCGGTTCAGGTTTTTGTTGCCGCGGTCGGCTGAAATACCGCCGTCAGCGCTGCGGGCGCCGCCTTTTGCATCCTTCTCCGGGGTGAGGTCTTCGACTTTCGGGTCTTTTTCGGTTTCTTTATTTTCAGACATGATGACTGGTTCTTTCTATTTTTGGGTTGGGTTTCTGTCGCCTTACGAAAGGCTGCTGCCGCGATCGAGGTTCTGGCCGCCGGCGTTCATGTTCCGGCTGCCGCCATCCACGTTTCGCCCGCCACGATCAGCCGAGGTGCCACCATCGGCGCTGCGTGCCGCGCCGCCTTTGGCGTCTTTTTTCGGCGCGAGGTCTTTTACTTCCACTTCCTTCTTATCGGTTTCTTTTTTCTGAGCCATAACACTATTCCTTATTGTTTGGGTTGGTTGGTTGGTGTGTGTCAGTCGCACCGAAGAGGCGTTGACGTCCCCCGGAGACGTTCCCTTTCGGGATCAGGTCATCCAGGCGGATCAATTTCTCTTTCCCCGGTTTCGGTTTTTGAAGCCCTGCTTCCTGGGCCGTCCCCGGTTTCTTTTCTTTCGGTGCGCTCACTTTCACCTTCCTCTTATATCAAGATGCGTACCGATCTTTCGGAAGGGCCGTCTGGCGTGGTTTTTGCAGCTCCGGACGACTCCGTTTACTCCCTTAATAAGAGGTGTTTATAACTGTTTATAAAAACTTCTCTCCGTCTCTCTTTGTCCTTTTTGCTCGACGAAAAATAGTACCGTCGCAACCCCAGCCCGGGCGTTCCACCACCACCCGAGTGGCCTCATTTTCGCCCCATCCCGCGGAGATGCCGCGAAAGCTTGGCGCGGGAGATGCCTAACAACCGGGCCGTTTGCCGCTGATTCTCTTTCGCGTGTTTGTAAACGAAACTGATGTGCCGCTCGACCGCTTTGCCTAACGAGAGATCGGCGGGATTGGGGTGATCGCCATTTCGGGTCACGGTTGGCTCCGACGCAGCACCCGTCCGCGGCGTTCGCGCGGGCTCCAGATCCGGCGGGAAGACAACATGTTCCGGGAGAATGACCGGGCCCTCGCAGAAGAGCGTCATCGTCCGGACGGTGTGGCTGAGTTCGCGCAAATTGCCGCGCCATTCGTGCATCAGGAGTTTTCGCATCGCTTCGGGATGGATCGCTTCGATGTCTTTTCCTTCCCCGATCGCAGCGGTGCGCAGTTCGGCGGCAATCAAGCCCGGCAATTCATCCTGCCGCTCCCGGAGCGGAGGAATCAGGAGGGTGAGCCCGTTCAGCCGGTGATAAAGATCCTCGCGAAAATTGCCTTTCCGGATGCTTTCGCGCAGCGAGCAATTCGCCGCACAAATAATCCGGACATCGCACGTAAGCATTTTCTCGGAGCCGAGGCGCTCGAACTCCCCATACTCGAGCGCGCGCAAAATCTTCACCTGCGCCAGCGGGCTCATCTCCGAGATCTCATCGAGGAAAAGCGTCCCGCCGTGCGCGAGCTCGAACTTTCCCTTCACGGTCTGCTGCGCGCCGGTGAACGCGCCCCGTTCGTGCCCGAAAAGCTGGCTCTCGAGCAGGTTGTCGCTCATCGCCGAAGCGTTGAACGAAAGAAACGCTTTCCCTGCGCGGAGCGAGGAATTGTGGATCGCGTGCGCCAAGAGCGTCTTGCCCGTGCCCGTCTCGCCCAGCAGCACCACGGGCACTTCGGACCGGGCGGCCAGCGCGGCCAACTGCAGGCAGCGCTTCATGCCTTTATTGATGGTCGTGATGTCTTCGACTTTCAATTTAGAGAGAGGCGATGGCATGACGGCGTTTTCCTAGTCGAGGACGCTTTCCCGCAGTTGTTTGATCGGCTCGAAGAGCGATTCAATCATGGTCCGCTTGCCGACCATGATCCGCGCTTCGCCCCGCATCCCAACCCGGAGGACGAGCGGTGTTTTCCGTCGGGAAGATTTGGCTTCGTCGAGCGAGGCGAGCGCGACAAAGCGCGGCCCGTCCGGCGTGGTCACGGTGGAGGGGCTGATCCAATCCAGCCGCGCGTCCACGGCGCCGTAGCGTTGGTAGGGATAGGCATCGAGAAAGAACCGCACCCGCTGGCCCACCTTTAAGCGCGGCAACGCGGACTCCGGCACATTCAGGCGCGCCCGCGGCTGGGCCGCCGAGCGAGCTAGTTGGCAAAGCTCCTGGCCCGCCTGCACGACCGAGCCAGCGTTCCGCTGCGCCAGAGAGATGACGACCGCATCGTAGGGCGCCCGGATACTGAGCAAATCCTCCGAGGAATTAAGGAGATCGCCTTTAAAACCAGAGAGCCGGTATTTCAGCTTCTCGATCTCGGCCAGCCGTTCGCTCTGCAGCCGCGAATACTCGGTCTCCATCCGTTGCCGCTCGAGCCTGACCTGCTGGAGGGTGCGTTCGGCCACGCTCTGGTTCTTTTCCGATTCCGCCAGGTCGAGACGGAGCCGGATCAATTCAACGCCAGAGATGCCGCCCTCTTTCGAGAGTTTTTCCATCCGCGTGACCAGCTCCCCATTGGTGGAGGCATGCTTTTCGCGAAACTTCACTTCGCTTTCAGACTGCGAAATCTCCGCGTCCTTGATGCTGATGGCCGACTCGTAGGCGCCTTTCGCCTTGGCCAGATCTTCTTCCCGGGTGCGCAAATCCTCCCGCGCGCTCCGCGCCTGCGTATCGAGTCCGCGGATCTCATCCGAGCGCAAAACAAACAGCTCCGTCCCCGCGCTAACCGTTTGCCCCTCCGTCACCCCGACCCGATGCACCACCGCGGTGCGCGGAGATTGAATCGGATCCGCGCCCTCCTTCGGCGCGAGCACGAAGGCGCAATGCACCGCCTCGGGCAGCGGCACCACGATCGCCGCCAGGAGCGTCACCCCGAACATGCCGATGAGCAACCACGCCCCCGCCCGGATGACCAATGGCGGCGGATCCTTCGGTAACATCTCCGACTCGGCGTCGAGGGAGGCGGCGGTGGCGATCTGAGCAGGCATCACTAGATTCCGAGTTGCTGACTTGAGAGGTAAAAATAAAGGCCGCGCTGCGCCATT
>JBBSLZ010000093.1:0-10439 GCA_038233435.1 Chthoniobacterales bacterium | reverse complement strand
CGAGCAACGCCGTCCCGACGATGCACGGCCAGATGCCGCCGGCCGAGTAAGCAACCGTCTGCGGCTCGACCACGGCGGCGGGATGCGCGGCCTGCCATTCGCGATAATCCTGATCGCCGAGCGTGAGTTTTTTTCCTTCGAAATCGAAGACGTAAAGCGTCTGCGGACGTTCGCTCAGGAAGGCGACGTTGACGAAGGGGAACTCGGGCTGGAAAAGGGTGCGGCTGCCTTTGATGCCGATATCGAGAAAGATGTAACTGGCGCACGCGATGATGAGATAGGTCGCGAGCCGAAAAATCCAGAAGGCGGCGCGCTCGAAGAAGCGGCTGCGGCGGGCGTTGGAAGTGATCGCTTTCATCTAGCCGATGCTCATGCGGTAACGCGCCACGAGGCGCTGCGCGAGGTAGTTAATGCCGAGCGTGAGCACGAAAAGGACAAGGCCGACCATGAAGAGCGCGCGGTAATGAATGCTCCCGCGGACCACTTCGCCCATTTCTTGCGCGATGATGCCGGTCATGGTGTGCGCGGGTTGGAAGAAGGCGCCGAGGCCCTCGGTGAAATCCGGAATCTCGATCCGATTTCCGGCGCAGAGCAGGACCACCATGGTCTCGCCGATGACGCGCCCGAGCCCGAGCAAAATGGCCGACACGATGCCGGAGAGCGAAGCCGGGACGAGGACGCGCGCGATGGTTTGGAGGCGATTCGCGCCCAGAGCGTAGGAGGCTTCCTTGAAGCCGCGCGGGACATTCCGGAGCGCGTCTTCCGCGAGGGTGAAGATGGTCGGCACCGCCATGAGCGCGAGCAGACTTCCGGCGGTAAAAATATTGAGCCGCTCCGCGATCGGGAAAAAGCTGACCCAACTGAGCCACTCCGATTGCGTGGCCGCGCGGATGGCTTGACCCACGACCGCGATGCCGAAAAATCCGAGCACGACGGAGGGAATCGCGGCGATGAATTCGATGTAAGGCTTAATCAATCGCTTCTCGCGCGTCGACGCCACTTCGCTCACGTAGATCGCCGCCATCACCGCGAGCGGCACGCCGATGGCCAGCGCCACGAGCGAGACCATGACCGAGCCGACAAAGAGCGGAATGATCCCATACCAATCCTGCCAAAAGCTCGCCGTCACCCAATCGCGGCCGAAGAGAAACGAGGTCAGGGTGCGATACCACGCGATCGGTTTGTCGGGATTCCACGCGCGCAGTTCGTCGCCGCCTTTGCTCAAGCCATCCACGTAGGCGCGTGCGTTGCGTTGCCATCTGGCGAAGCCGGGCCGCGCCGCGGGATCGGTCAGCGCCGGTGGAGCGGCGAGCAGATTCGCGATCTGCGTTTTCATTTCGGCAGCGATGCCGTCAAATGTGGCCGCGCTGCCGCGCAGTTGATCGAGCTGCGCGCGGACGGTGGCCGGCGGTCCCGCGGGTGTTTCCTCCGGATGCTCGCGCAAACCGGCCTGCGCCAGAAGTTGCGCTTTCAACTCCGCGGCCACATCGCCGGAGTCGGAGACGAGACCGTTCAACGGCTCCCCGCTGGTGCTGAAGGCTTCCGCAAACTGATCGAACGGGGCGAGCGAGGCGTTGATCTGCTCGAGCGGGACACCTTTCTTCTGCGCGGCCTGGAATTGCCGCAGGCGAATCGTGTTTAAGCCGCGCGAAAGCGCCGTGTGCGCCTCCGCGTAGCGTCGCATGATATCGACGTATTCCTGCCCGCTCTGCCGGTAACGCCGGATGCTCTCCAGGTTCTGCCCGAAGAACCCGAAGCCTTCGCGGAAAAGGAAGATGGTGATGAGCGCCAGGACCACGATGGCGACGAGCGCGTTGCTGCCGAAGAAGAGCTTGATCGAGCGATCGGCCGAGACGCGTTTCCGGCTGGCGAGCTGTTTCGCGGCGAAGCTTTTCGGGGGTTCGGCGAGGGCGTCCATGACCGGACCGCACGATGCCGTCTACCCGGCGCGCTCGCCAAACCTTTAGTGTGACGATTGTGTGACGCGTGTAGCCACGTCCCTGTGGGACGTGCGAGTGAGGATGTGGCCCACGGACGCAACTTGTGAACGCGAGAGCCGCTAGGGCACGTCGCGCAGCGACGTGGCTACAGGGCTGCAGGCGGGCTACGCGCGGCGCGTGGCTAAACGCGGAATTGAAACTGCGGCTGCGTTTTCTCGTCGGCCTCGTCCTCTTCCAGCGGCGGGCGGAGCGGGACCACCATGCTGATGGTGGTGCCGCGGCCGGGCTCGCTGGCCGCTTCGACGTGGCCGCCGTGCAATTGCGCGATGTGTTTCACGATCGACAAACCGAGACCCGTCCCGCCGATCTGCCGGCTGCGCGCTTTCTCCGCGCGGTAGAAGCGCTCGAAAATGCGCGGGAGATCGCGCGGAGGAATGCCCACGCCATCGTCGGAAACGGAGATCCGCATCGTCTCGCCGGCGCGGCTGGCCAGGAGGCGGATTTTCCCCTCCGGCTGCGAATATTTCACCGCGTTATCGAGCAGATTGTAGATCACCTCCTGCAAGCGATGCTCGTCCGCGCTGATGATCGGCAAATCGTCCGGGGCATCGAGCGTGGCCTGGAGGAGCTTGGTGCCGAGGCGTTTTTCCCAATCCCGCAGGATGCCGCCGAGGAAGTCCGGCAGATAGATCTCGCTGCGATCCAGGCGCGCGCCGGGTGTTTCGAGGCGCGCCAGGCTGAGGATGTCCTCGACCAAAAGCGTGAGCCGTTCCGCGTGGCGATCCATCACTTCGAGGATCCGGACGAGTTCGTCGTGCGGCTGTTGCGGATCGTCGAGCAAGGTTTCGAGATAGCCGCGGAAGATGGAAAGCGGGGTGCGCAATTCGTGCGAAACATTGGCCACGAAATCGCGCCGCATCTCTTCGACCCGCCTCACCTGCGTGACATCGCGGAAGAGAACGACCGCATTGCTGGTGCCGTTTTGCCCGGTCACGAATGGGACCGCGGTCACTTCGAGTTCGCGGCGTGTTTCCAGCTCACGGCCGAGCGTGACCGGCTCGCGGCGGAGTTCTCCGCTCTCGAGGGCGCCGGCGACGGCGCGGTCGACCGCCGCATCGCGCACGATCTCCAGGAGCCCGATACCGCGAGCCTCCTCCGCGAGGCGGAAGAGCCGCTGGAAATGCGGATTCATGAGCTGAATCCGGCGTTGCTGGTCGACGAGGACGAGGCCATCGGGAAGCGCGCCGAGCACGTTTTGCAGGCTGGTGTTTCCGTGCGTGGCGGCTCGTTCCAGCTCCGTTTGGCGGGCGTTAAATTTTTCAAGGGCCAGGCCGAGTGCGTTAGCGCGCGGGTTGCCGGTCATGAGAAACTTGCGGGGGTTCTGCCCCGCGACCACGGAGTGGACCAGTTCCTCCAGTTCGCGCCACGGTTCGATCCAGCGGCGGCGGAGGCGCAGCCAGAAGAGGAGCAGGAAGACAGCGCCTCCGAGGGCCAGAAGGACGAGGGCGTTCACGTCTTTTAGCTTTCGCGCAGGCGGTAGCCGAATCCACGCACGGTCTCGATCGCGTCGGCAGCTTTGCCTAGTTTTTTGCGCAAGCGGCGCACGTGGGTGTCGACGGTGCGGGTATCGATCAGGCTTTCGTAACCCCAGACTTCGTTCAGAAGCCGATCGCGGGCCTGGACGCGGCCGCGCCGGACCATGAGCATGTGGAGGAGTTTGAATTCCACACTCGTGAGGCGGACGGGCTTGCCGTTGACGCTGACGTGGTGTCGCACGGGGTCGAGCAGGATGGGCCCCACGGTGAGGGGTCCCTCGACCACATCGCCTTTTTTTCCGCGGCGCAGGATGGCTTTCACGCGCAAGACCATCTCGCGCGGGCTGAACGGTTTGGTGACGTAGTCATCGGCGCCGAATTCGAGGCCGACGATGCGGTCCACTTCCTCGGCTTTGGCGGTCAGCATGATGATGGGGATGTGTTTGGTGGAGGGGTCGCTCTTCAAGACTTTGCAGACTTCGAGCCCGGGCATTTTCGGCAACATCAGATCCAAAATGACGAGGGCGGGCGACTCCTCCCGCGCGAGCCGCAGACCCTGGGCGCCATCTTCGGCGTGGGAGACGGCGAACTCCGCTTTCCGCAGGGCGAGCGCAAGCAGGTCGACGACGTCGGGCTCGTCTTCGATGAGCAGGATTCGGTTGCCGGAGGCGGAGGTCATGGGCTACTTGGGGCAAGTCCGCGCAGCGGTGAGTTCGGTGTGCATGCGGACTCTCTAGCTTTATCCCATGCGTCAATATCACAATCTTCTTCGACTGGTGTTGGAGGAGGGAAAGACACGCGCGGACCGGACGGGGGTGGGGACGATCTCCGTTTTCGGGGCGCAAGCGCGCTTCGATTTACGGGAGAGTTTCCCGCTTTTGACGACGAAGAAGCTGCATCTGAAGTCGATTATTCACGAGCTGCTCTGGTTTCTGCGCGGGGAGACGAATGTGCGTTCGCTGCAGGAAGCGGGCGTTTCGATTTGGAATGAGTGGGCGGATGAGAGGGGCGATCTGGGGAGGGTTTACGGGGCGCAATGGACGGACTGGCGGGGGGCGAACGAGGAACACGTGAATCAAATCGATGACGTGATCGCGCAGATCCGGAGCAATCCGCAGAGCCGGCGCTTGCTGGTGAGCGCGTGGAATCCGGCCGAGATAGGACAGATGGCACTGCCGCCGTGTCATGTGCTGTTTCAGTTTTACGTGCTCGAGGGAGAGCTGAGTTGTCAGCTTTACCAACGGAGCGCGGATCTTTTTCTGGGGGTGCCGTTTAACATCGCGTCCTATGCGCTGCTCACGATGATGGTGGCTCAGGTGTGTGGCCTCCGGCCGGGAGATTTCGTGCACACGTTTGGCGATCTGCACCTTTACCGGAATCATCTGGAACAGGCGCGCGAGCAGTTGAGCCGGGATTTGCGGCCGTTGCCGCGGATGCGTTTGAATCCGGAGCGGAGGGAGATCGGCCAGTTTCGCTTCGAGGATTTCACGCTGGAAGGCTACGATCCGCATCCTGCGATCAAGGCGCCGATCGCGGTTTAGGGCGGCGTGTGGCTCTTTCACGGAGCCGTCTCGGGCGGGCTGCCAATGGACCTCGACGATCCAATGGGCGGAGACGCGTGAGGAAAGCGGCGCGAGGACGCGCGCGCACTCCAAAGCTCGCCAAGGCGAGCAAAACGGAGAAGACGCACTCCCGTTTCGCGCGCAGCGCTTTCGGAGTGCGGCGCGTCCCCGCGCCGCTTTTTGAGGCGGGCGCGCTACTCGGGATGACGGTCGAACACGTGACGGGTTTATCGGCGGAAGCGGCCGGTGAGGCCGCAACTTTGGCCTCCGGTTTGGGTTGAAAAGGGTATGCGCGCGCGTTGGATTTTCCTGCCCTTGATCATTCTTTTGGCCGGCTCTGGATTCGCGCAGGAGAGCGGCCGGTATGCGATCGAGATCGATCTGCAGGATCAGCTGGCGTATTTGATCGAGGACGGCGCGGTCGTATTGAGTACGCCGATTTCGAGCGGACGGGCGGGGCATTACACCACGCCGGGGCGGTTCAAGATTATCGAGAAGGAGCAGAATCATTTCTCGAATATGTATGGTAAAATCGTGGATGCGCGTGGGCGGACGATAGTGGCGGATGCGGACTCAGATATGCGGGTGCCGCGTGGAGGGCGCTTCGTCCCTGCGCCGATGCGTTACTTCATGCGCTTCAATGGCGCGGAGGGAATGCACGCCGGTTATCTGCCGGGGCGGCCGGCCTCGCATGGCTGTGTGCGATTACCGGAGGAGAATGCGATCGCGCTTTTTGAATCCGTGCCGGTGGGCACGCCAGTGACGGTGTTCGGGAACACGGCGCGCTTCACGGCAGCCCGCGAGGATGCGCCCGCCGATCGGGTGGTGCGGCGGGCGAGGCCGCGCTTTTCCGGCGGACCGGTTTGGTGGCGGTAAGGAATCGGCTACTCGTGCCCGCCGACTTCGATGCCTTCCAGCGAATCGTAGGAGACGCGCCGGAAGATGTGATTAACGGCTTCCTGCAAGCGGAGGATGGCGGCGGAGGCTCGCTCTCGCAGGACGAAGTAAGCGGCAGCAGCGACGATGCCCGCGAGTAAACCGAGCGCGCTGGGCACGAGGGCGGCACCGAGCGCGGGGGCTAGGTCGGGCCCGCTGGGCCGGTAGCTTAAGAGGGCGCCGATGAGACTGGCGATGGTGCCGAGCAGGCCGAGGAGCGGAGTGCAAACGGCCAGCGCCTTGAGATAGCTGAAACGGGTGTGGAAGCGAAGCTCTTCGGTGGCGAGCGCGGCGCTGACGCCATCGTGGACCGCCTGTTGGCCAGCGCCGAGGACGGCAATCCCGGCCCGAAGAATTTTCGTCAACGAGGAGGGATGCTCGCGGCAGAAGGTATCGGCGCCCGCGAAATCGCTTTGCCGGAAGAGGGCGCGGACGGTTTCTTCATGGCCGAGCAGCCCGATCCTGGGCCGGCTCATGCGCGCCGTGCTGGTCACGATCAACCAGATGGTGCCGCCGAGGCAAAGGAGGATGGGCAGCACGAACCAGCCTCCGTTTGGGAGGAGGACGGACCAGTCGCTGGCTTGATTAAAATCCGACTCTTGCGCCCATGCGGGCGTGGCCTCGAGAAGGAGCGCGCTGGCGGCCAGGAGGCTGAGGCGAAGCGCGCGCATGCCTTATCCGCGAAACGCCGGAGCTACGGCGTGGTGCTGGCGGTTTTCGGCCCGCGGGAGAGATCGACCAGATCGCCGAGGATGTTTAGCGATTCATCGCGAATCGGATCGATGGCGGCGTCCTTGCTGCCGTCGCCCTCCCCATCGGGGTTCTCGGAGTCGGCGTCGCTCGCCGCTTCTGGCGAGACTTTCTTATCGGCGGCAGCGATTTTACCCGGAAACATGATGAGCTGGAGATCGGGCTTATCGATGGTATCGAGGGTGAGGCGGTAGACCTTCGAGTCGGGGTCCTGCCGGGCGAGACGTTCTTTCGAGCGCTCCTCTTTCCGCATTTTATCTTCGTTTAACTCGGTCTTCCGCTTGTCTTCGTTCAAGGAGATCTTGTTCTCATCCAGACGGCGGCGGAGGCGCTCCATGTCTTCCATGATGTAATGGAATTCCGGGCTGTCGTTGACGCGCGCGGCGGAGCGGCGTTTCAATTCTTCGAGATAAATCTGGGGCGACTCGGACCACTTCGTGTAGCGCGCTTTCGGCACCTCGTCGAAGGGCAGGAAATTCTTGAGCGAACCTTCGCCGAATTCCGGCAGATCGGTGAGCGAGGGAAGGACGACATCGGAGGCAACGCCGTTCAATTGGGTGGAGCCGCCAGCGACGCGATAGAACTTCTGGATGGTCAACTTGAGCGCGCCATCTTCCTGCGAGCTGCTGCCCAGGAGAGAGGTAAACCGGCCGATCTCGAGGATGGTCTGGACGGTGCCTTTACCGAAGGTCTTCTCGTCGCCGACGATGAGGGCGCGGCCGTAATCCTGGAGGGCGGCAGCAAAAATCTCGCTGGCGGAGGCGCTTTGGCGGCTGGTCAACACGACGAGCGGGCCGGCGTAAGCGATGCTTGGATCGGGATCACTCGAGACGACGATGTTGCCGTTCGAGCCTTTGGTTTGCACGATCGGTCCGGATTTCAAAAAGAGCCCCGTGAGTGAGATCGCTTCCTCGAGGGAGCCGCCGCCGTTCCGGCGGAGGTCGATGATGAGACCGGCGATGTTTTCTTTTTTGAGCCGTTTCAGGAGCTGGAGGACATCGCGGGTGGTGCTCTTTTTATGGCGCTCCATGTCCGCGTAGAAAGAGGGGAGCGTGATCCAGCCCAGTTTTACGGGTTCGCCATTTTTGTCTTTCTTAATGATGATGTCGGCGCGCGCTTCCTGGTCCTTCAGTTTGATCTCGTCGCGCACGATCTCGATCGTCTTGCGCTTCGAGGGATCGGCGGCATCCGAAGGAATGACGAGGAGGCGCACTTTGGTGCCTTTCTTGCCGCGGATTTGTTCGACCACCTTGTCGAGGCGCATATCGCGCACGTCGTTAAAGTCCGCACTGCCTTGGCCCACGGCGGTAATGCGATCGCCGACTTTGAGCGAGCCTTGCTTCTGCGCCGGGCCACCCGGGACAAGGCTCTCGATTTTCGCGTAGCCATCTTCGGAACGAAGCATGGCGCCGATGCCCACCAGGGAGAGGCCCATGTTAATGCTGAAATTCTTCAGGTCGGCTTTGCTCAGATACTCGGAGTGCGGGTCGTAGGTCTGCGCGAGGGCGGCGAGGAAGAGTTTGACCTGCTCGGGTTTATCCTCTTCGTGAACGTTCCGCATCAGGCGATCGTAGCGGCGGGCAACGAGCTGCGGGCCCGGCTCAATGGGATGTTCGCTGAGCGATTCCTGAAGGAGTTCGTTGGTGACCCGGCCGCGCCAGACGGCGTCGGCTTCGGCTTCATCTTTCGGCCAGGGGACTTTTTGGCGGCTGATAGCGATGGTGGCTTCGGATTTGAAATCGGGCGGCTCTTTGAGGAGCTCTTTTACTTTCGCCACCCGATCGTCAACGCGCTTCTGATAGAGTTCGTAGATATCGTAGGCGGGCTTGAGGTTCCCGAGGAGGACGTCGTCGTCGATCGAGGTGCCGTATTTCGCGTAGAGCGCGTCGACATCCTGCTGGGTGAAAAAGAGATGGCTGAAATCGAGCAGCTCGAGATAGGTGCGGAGGAATTTCTTGGAGACTTCGTCGTTGAGCGGCTGGTGGGTGTAGTGGCCTTCTTCCAGGAGGCGGCCGACGGAGACTTCGACCTGTTCGAGATCGGACTTGGCCAGGAGCGGTTGGACGGCGAGGGCGCCGATGAGAAGAGCAGCGGAGACAACCGGCGAAAGGCGGAATTGAAGCTTCATTCTTGGGAATTGGGGTTGGTCATGCTCGCAGAGTTCCCTGCTGGCGCAAGATAGGGGAATCTGGGGCATGGTGCAGGTGAGACAATGGATACGCCGGAAGATTCAAAGAAGGCGCGTAGAAACTCGCATGGAAGGGAATTTGATGCAGCTTTTGTTCCCACGGCGGGGGAATCACGTGGCAGCGGCTTCAAACTCGTGCCCGTGATCGCGCTCCTGCTCGTAATCGAAAAGATGTAGGGGCTAATGAGACGATTACGATTACGATTACGAGTATGAGCGCGAGGGGTTACGAGACATTCTGCGGTGGGATTTTTGAGACAAATTGCTACCTGATCGAGGCGCCCGAGGGTGCCATTCTTTTCGATGCGCCCGATGGTGCCTGCGCCTGGCTGGAGAGCCGGGAAGTGACGCCGAAGCTGCTCTTGCTCACGCACGGCCACTTCGATCACATCCCGGATGTAGCCAAAATCCGGAAGCGCTTTCCGGAGTGCGAGATCGGTTGCCACGCGGAGACGGTGCCGATGATTTCGGATCCGGATTTTTTCCGGAATTACGGTTTTGGGCTGGAAGTGGAACCGAGTGAGCCGGATTTTTTGATCGAGGCGGCGCCGGAGCGGGCGTTTCTGGGGTTGGGCTTTGAGATCCTGGAAGTGCCGGGCCACTCGCCGGGCAGCCTTTGTTTTCTGCAACGCGCGGCGCAGTTGCTGATCGGGGGCGATGTGCTTTTCGCGGGCGGGGTGGGACGCTGGGACCTGCCGGGGGGCGATGGCGAGCTTTTGTTTGCCGGGATTCGGGAGAAGCTGTTCCCGCTGGGCGATGGGATTACGGTGCTGCCGGGACACGGGCCCACGACGACCATCGGGGTAGAACGGCAGACGAATCCGTTTGTGCGTTAGGTGGGGCTGAGGGAACGCGGTCACAGGAGGCGACATTGTAGCGACGCCGCTCTGTCGGCGTGACACGCGTAGGCTGCAATCGACGCGCCCGAACGGCGACAGAGCGCCGTTGCCGAGTCGGACACAAGATTTCGCGGCGGCCAACGGGACAGATGCCGCGTCTTTTCGCGCGCAGCGCTTTAGGAGTGCGTGCGCGTCCCCGCGCCGCTTTTCGGCGATGTGGAAACACCAGAAGTCTCGTGAAGGCTCATACCGTTCTCGCGCCACTCGAAAGCGGCGCGGGGACGCGCACGCACTCCTAAAGCAGGCTACGCCTGCGAAATCTCTCCTCGCGTCACTTTAGGAACGGGCATTAACTCGCTGCCCCGCGGCTCACGGCTCACGGGACGTTATAGGTTTCCACCAATCCGATTCCGATGGTGTTGTCTTGACCGCGAAGGAGGGCGGAGTAGTTCCCCTGCACCAGGGTGAGGATGAGCGCCGACTCGCGTGCGTCGCTCGGGGCGAGATTGAGGCTTCGCAGTTCGGCGGCCTGGGTGTCCTGCCAGTTGTCGTTCGTGGCGAGGACGTCGCCATTGCCGTTGAAAATGACGAGCTGCGGATTCTGGAGCGCGCCGGTGACGCCTTGTTGCGCGAGGGAGGGCCCGAGGCCGCGCACGACGGTGCGGGCACTGCCGTTGCCGCCGGTGCCT
>JBBSLZ010000092.1:0-10561 GCA_038233435.1 Chthoniobacterales bacterium | reverse complement strand
GCTCGCGCGCGATGACGCGGGCCAACGCCTGCAGAGTGGGCGCGACGAAGTAGCCGGTGGTGAGATCGCCCGCGCCGACGTCTTCGGCGAGGGCGATGGCGATGGGATCGTGGGCAGGCTGCGGATTCATCGGGAGCTCTCCGATTTACGATAAACGGAGCGCTCGCGGACGTATGTTTCGTGAGTGGCGTGAGGACCGCCATGATAGATGCAGAGCGCGAGCACATTCTCCGAATGGAGCGGCAAGCCAGCCGAAGGCTCACCGGGATAAGGGAGGATAGCTTTTAGGTCGACCACGAGAAAGTTGGCTTCTTTGCCTACCTCCAGAGTGCCGATCGTCTCCGCTTTCCCGAGCGTACGGGCGCCGCCATCGGTGGCGAGACGGAAGGCCTCGGCTACGTGAAGGTTCAGGAAGGAAGAAGAAAAGCGGGGCAGCGAATCCGACAGACTCGATGAACCGCTGCGAGAGGCCAGCGAAAAAAAAAGATCCGGGCAGCGCACGCTGGAGAAACAACAAATACGAAAAACGTGCCGCCGCCCGAATCGCCTTAACCTGAATGATGAGACAGCAATTTTTTCCAGATGTTCAGAAAATTTTCGGATATCTGTCGCAAATCTTTTCATCCTAGTCTGCGGAACTGGAGAACGTGTGATTTGGGTCGCGTTTTCTGCATTTCGAAGGTCGTTAAAGAGAGAGTTCGCCCTGCCGGATCACGCCAGCTTTGCCTTGCTCGTCTTTCACTTCCTGGAGGAGAGATTTGAATTCGCATTTCTCCATCGCCTCGATCAAGGCCGGGTATTCGGGCGCGATGCGCAGCGCTTCGAGCGGAAGAGGCAACGGGGTGTCGCAATCCAGCGCCACCATCTTTCGGTTCTGCAGGATTTGCTCGCGGGCGGCGCTCAGTTTCTCCCGGCTTCGCGCACTTTTGACCTGGTCGAGATTGGCGAGGAGGCGGTCGAGGCCGCCGTGTTCGGCGAGGAGCGCGGCGGCGGCCTTCCGCCCGAGACCGACGCCGGGGATGTTATCAACGGAGTCGCCGGCGATGGCAAGCACGTCGCCGATGAGGCTGGGTGGCACGTTCCATTTGGCCCGCACTTCGTCTTCTCCGAGGAGCGCGTAGGCGTCTTTCGGCGTAGCGAGATCGGCTTTGGCGGTGGAGTAGATTTTTACCTTTTCGTTCACGAGTTGAAAAAGATCCTTGTCGTTGGTGGCCAGGACCGTTTCCCAGCCTTGGCGTTCAGCCGCGACGGCGTAGCAGCCCATCAAATCGTCGGCTTCTGTGTCCGGTAAGGAGATGTTTTTGAATCCGAGGAGCGGGGTCAGGTTCTGGATGAAATCGAGCTGCGGAATCATCGGGGAGGGCATTTCCTTGCGCGTCTCTTTGTAAGCGGGCTGCAGCTGGAGGCGTTTTTGCGGAAGGCCTTGATCCCAGAAGACGGCGCCCATCTCGGGCTGGAGATGTTTCAGCATGAGGCGAACGGTTTTGGCGAAGCCGTAGATGGCGTTGGTGGGTTCGCCGCGCGAATTCGAGAGGTTCGGGATCGCGAAGAAGGAGCGGTAGACGTAGTAGTGGCCGTCGATCAAGAGGAGCTTCATTTCTTGGGAGAGGATTCACTGGATTGGGAGGAATTGAAGAGAATTCCTTCGCCTTTGCGGTTACATGAGGACCCATGCCCGAAGAATGGATGGTCCGCGTGGCCGGGAAAGAGTACGGGCCGGTCGATCTGGGAGCGCTCCGGGTGTGGCAAACGGAAGGGCGCTTGATCGCGGAAAACGAGGTCCGGCGCGTGGGTGACGACAATTGGAGGCCGGCGGGCGTGGTGCTGGCCATCTTCGGCGACGTCGCGCCGATTCATGCGCACTCGCCGACGGCGGCCCATCGGCGGACATGGCCGCAAGTGCTGGCGGAGACGTTTTCCATTTATCGGGCGGGGTTGGGACGGTTTTTGTTATTCGGTTTGCTGAGCGCGGTGCCGATGTTCGCGCTGCAATGGACGTTGCCGAAAATGCAGATGCCGGACTTGTCCGCCAGGGCGAGCGGGACGGTGGCCTGGCCGACCTTATCGCCCATCTCCGTGCTGCTCTTGCTCCTGGTGGTGGCAGTGTGGCCGATCTCGACGGCTGGATTTCAGTTCGTGGCGGATGATCTTTTGCAAGGGCGAACGCGGCGATTTTCGGATCAACTCCAGGCGGCGGTGGCGCGCTGGCGGCAGGTTTTCGTGGCCGGTCTGATCGTTTACGGCAGCTATCTTTTTTGGTTCGCGATGCCGTTCGCGGTCCTGCTCGGATTGGGCAGCAGCGGGCAGCTTTCGCTCTTGAACACCTTCCTGTTTTTGTTGGTGGGCAGCTTCATGGTTTACATGAATGCGCGGTTGTTCATCAATTTTCTCTTCTGGCACCAAACCAGTGCGCTCCGCTCGGAAGGCTCCTTAGCCGCGCTGCACGAGAGTAAGGAACTGGCGCGCTGCGTGCCAGATGGGCCGCGACTGGAACGTCCTCTTTATCGTGGCGCGCTGGTGGCGTCGGTCTGGTTACTGGTGATTCTGGTGTTCAGCTTTGGCATTCAGTTACCGTTCTTAATCGCGCGCTTGATGGCCGCGGGCACTCCCGAGGAGGCGGTGGCTTTGGCGCGGGCTGCGACGGAGGCGACGAGCCCGGACCTGCTCACGATTCTGGCCGATCTGGCGAGCGCGGCGGTGAATCTTTTTCTTCAGCCGCTCCTGGCCGCGATCTTCGTCGTGCTCTACTACGATGCGCGCGCGCGCGCCGGGAACGATGTGGAGGAAGACGAGTTTTCGCCGCCGGCTGACTAGCTCAGATACGGGGGAGTCAGGGCGCCCGCCTGCGCGGCCAGAGCCGCTTTCGTTGTCGTCACGTGCTGCGCGCTTTTGCTCAAACCGAAGCAGGAATTTTTAACCGCAGATTTCGCGGATTGCGCAGATTTATCCTGCCGCCTCACCCGTGAAGGCAGCACGTGACACGCTGCCACGCCGGGAAATTGGTCTCGTGATTCACTCTTTCCCCATCTGTGTAAAAATCTGCGAAATCTGCGGTAAAAAACTCCCCATTCCTGTAGTTGAATCGCCGGCATCTCGTCGCTGGAAATGTGCGCGGCGCACCGCGGATTTTGGACCGGTGACCCTCCTTCGCCGAGGCTACGGCGCGCTGAGCGTCAGATACGGGAGCAAGCCATGCCGGCCACCCTCCCGACCGAAGCCGCTTTCTTTGTAGCCGCCGAAGGGGCTGGTCGGATCGAATTTGTTGAAGGTGTTCGCCCAGACGACGCCTGCGCGCAGTTGGCTTACGATTTTGAAAATCTTGCTCCCTTTGTCGGTCCAGACGCCGGCGCTGAGTCCGTAGGCAGTGTTGTTGGCGCGCTCGATCGCTTCCTCTGGAGTACGGAAGGTCATCACGCTCAAGACCGGGCCGAAGATTTCCTCCTGCGCAATCCGATGCGACGCGGTGACGCCGGTGAAGAAGCTGGGTGGATACCAGTAGCCTTTTTCCGGGAGCTTGCAGCGCGGCTGGACGAGTTCGGCGCCTTGTTGCAGGCCGCTTTCGACAAGTTCGTGAATCTTGTCGAGCTGCACGCGGGAATTGATCGCGCCGATGTCGGTGTTTTTATCGAGCGGATTGCCGACGCGCAGGGTGGCGATGCGATCGCGCAGCTTCCGGATAACGTGCGGGAAGACGCCTTCCTGGACGAGCAAACGGGAACCGGCGCAGCAGACGTGGCCTTGATTGAAGAAGATCCCGGCGATGATGCCTTCGACCGCTTGATCGAGGGGCGCGTCCTCGAAGATGATGTTGGCCGCTTTGCCGCCCAATTCGAGGGTGAGTTTTTTTTGCGTCCCGGCGACCGCTTGCGTGAGCATTTTGCCGACTGCGGTGGAACCGGTGAAGGCGATCTTGTTCACGTCGTCGTGATCGACCAGCGCCTGGCCGGTGGCGCGGGCGCCGGTGACGATGTTGACCACGCCATCCGGCAATCCGGCTTCCTGGAAAATCTCGGCGAGGTGGAGCGCGGTGATGCTGGTGGTTTCGGCTGGTTTCAGGACGCAGGTATTCCCGCAGGCGAGGGCGGGCGCGAGCTTCCAGGCCGCCATCAGGAGAGGGAAATTCCAGGGAATGATCTGGCCAGCGACGCCGAGCGGACTCGCGGTGCGACCGGGGAAAGCGTATTGCAGCTTATCCGCCCAGCCGGCGTAGTAGAAAAAATGCGCCGCTACGAGCGGGAGGTCGATGTCGCGACTTTCTTTGATCGTTTTGCCGCCATCCATGGTCTCGAGCACGGCCAGCTCGCTCGCTTTTTCCTGAACGAGACGCGCGATGCGGAAGAGATATTTACCGCGCTCGCGACCGGGCATTTTGCCCCAGACGCCTTTGTAGGCGGAGCGGGCAGCTTTGACGGCGCGGTCGATATCGTGGGCATCGCCTTCCGCGATTTCGGCCAATGGCTCCTCGGTGGCGGGGTTGATGGAGGGGAAATATTTCCCGGAGTGCGGGTCGACAAATTCGCCGCCGATGAAGAGCTGGTAGCGTTTTTTAAGCTCGATATGGCGGTGGGCTTCGGGGGCGGGCGCGTAGCTCCAGCGGTCGCCGAACGAGAGACTGCGCTCGGCCGGCGGCAACGCAGCGGGGCGGAGCAGCGTTTTGACGGGCGGCAGAACGGCGGGGGCGTTCTTCGAGCGGGAGGGACGGGGCATCGGTGCTTCCTAACGGGTGCCTGCTTCCACTGCACGCAAATTTGTGGCTGGCTCACCCACGCCCGGCCGCGAGTAATCTGCCAGCGCGGTGCGAATTTCGCGGTAGAGAGCCTCAGTCCAAGCGGGCATATCGGCGGGCGCGGAAAATTTGCGGGTGCGGAAATCGACCGGGCTGATGAGGAGCGGGATCTCGCGGGTCTCGGTGAGGGCGGCGAGGACAAAGACATCCTCGGCGCCTTCATCGCCGACGGCGAGGCAACCGCTGGAGCGGGCGCCGCCGTGGATCATGATGTCGGTGCCGGGTTCGGTCCGGCCTTCTTCTGCAGCGTGTTTAAGGTCGAACTCGTTCGGGTAACTGACACGCAGGGAGAGGTGGTAGAGACTATTCGGATTTAGAAGGACGATGCGGTAAAGGCCTTCCGGCACCTGCTTGTCGCCTTCGCGCAGTTTTGGGCCGAGCCGGCCGCTGGCAGCGAGGATGTCGTACTCGCGGATGAGGCGCAGGTCTTCGTATTCGTTGGCAGCCCAGAGTTCCAGCTTCCGCGTTTCCTTGAGCGCGACGAAGGCCATGCGCGAAGGCGGGTAGTGGACGCCGGCGTGCTCGAAGGATGGCGCGAGGCGCTCGCCCACGGGTGCGGAAAATTCGGAGAGGCGGTCGTGGATGGTCTTCAGCGATGCGAGTGCGGCGACGGCCTCGGGCTCGATCTTTCTCTGGCGCAGGACCAGGAAGGCGGCGCCGATGGTCGCGCTGAGGAGCAGAATCAGGAGGACGGTTTTGCGCATGGTCGAGGGGATTTTCGAGCCGCGGGGCGGACAAGGAAAGTCTCTTCTACGCTCCAGGGTGAGCCGCCCCGTTGGAGCCGGCGCGCCCTCGCGCCGAAGTCTGAAAAATGGATTCAATTAATCACGATCGCTCTCGAATGAAGGCTGTCACGATTGCCATGGGGACGGGCTTCGGTCATGATAATGAGCCATGAAGGTTGATAATCTACGGATATAGCGCGAAGCCACTCCCTTTCGACCCTTCGACATTGTTTTTGCAGACGACCGGGCTTTTCCGATTCCTCATCCCGATTTCCTCTCCATCGCCCCGAAAGGCAGCGCGCTCGTGCTTTGGGCCCCGGATGGAGGCGTCGGCAGTATCCTCGACCCGGCACTCATCGCCGAGGTGCGGATGACGCCTGCCAACGGGAGCAAGCGACGCCGTCCGAAATAAGGAGCCTCGCCTTCGACGCCCGGGAGCGGCTAACTTGGAGGTGTCTCGGCAGGCCATGGCCGTTGCTCACATCATGCTGCGATCGTTGATACGACGGGAGGCAATCACAATTGGCGCTCTCGGCGCGTTTCTCGCGTTTCTGGGATTCCTCGCGGGCCGTCAGACTGTGCACGAGGGGTGGATTGAGAAAAAGCCCGCTGCGCTGCAGTCGGAGCGGATGTGTCAACCGGAGCTGGACAAGAAGTCGGACACGCCAGATTACCGCAAAGTCACGATCCAAAATATCGCGACGGTGCCATTCTCGCAGTTGTACGACGTGCTGCGCGCCGTTTCGCGGGAACAACTTCTGGCCTGGGCCCGCGATCTGGAGCAGATGCCGCGGGGGCCGCACCAGCGGGCAGCGGTGGCGGCGTATTACAAGAGCCTCATTCAAGTGGATCATCGCGTGGCCATCGAAGCGGTGCTCCACGCACAAAACCTGGCGGCGCGTGATGTCGCGTCCGACGCAATGACCAAGGCCGCGCCGGAATCGATCTGGGGAGACCTCGCGGAAATGGTGGAGCAGATGCCTTTTCCGGGCCGTCTCTTCGACGGGGCGGACCTGATCGAGAATTGGAGTCGCATGGATCCGGTCGCGGTGAGCCAGTTTATCGAAAGGCATCCATTAACCGCGGGGAAAGGGTATCCCGAGCCCGGAGACGACAGTCGGATTTCCTCACTGCTCAGCAATTGGGGCGCGATCGATCCGGCGGCCGCAAGAAAGTGGCTGGAGGCCGACGCCTCGCGTCAGAGGCCGGATGCACTTCAGTCGTTCCTCACGGGATGGGGTCGCGTCGATCGCGCAGGGGCGATCGATTACGCCGTGGCGAATGCAGGCGAACCGAAGCTCGGGGGAGCGCTCAATGAACTGGTCTATCAATTCGTCCGATTCGCCAAAGACGACGCGAGCAGGCTGATTGCACTGTTGCCGCCCGAGCGGGCGAAGGCGGCCTTGAAAAATGTGGCCGAGATCACGAGTCCGAAAGTCGATAACTATCCCGAGCGTCTGCCTGACTATCAACGCCCGCCCGAGGAGGTAGCGCGGTGGATGATCACGTTGCCGATGGAGTTTTGGCAGGAAACCATCGGCCCTGTCGCGGCGAAGTGGATGGACGAAGACTCCGCTTCGGCGACGGCTTGGCTGAATCAGATTCGCCCAGATTTGCGGGACGCGGCCATCGTTAGCTGCTGCAGGGCAGCGATGTCGGATTATCACTCGAGAGAAGGGGCGATCGAAGTCGGTTTGACGATCAGCGATCAAAGGCAGCGGGACGCAGTCTTGGGCGCACTTGTCCGAAGTATTGAGACTTCCACGCCGGGAGCGATGTCCGCGAGCGAAAGGATAAATGACCTTTCGATCTCGGCGGAACAGAAGGCTTACTTGCGCGCATTTATCACGGGGAGCCCGAATGACCACTAGGTCTCGGTGGCTGGCGACGGCAGCGGTGGCGACCATCGCGGCGTTTGCGTTCTTCTCGGGACGTCATTTCGAAGCGAGAGCGCTGGCTGCGAAGGTGCGCGCAACCGCGCGGGGTTCAGTAGCCCTACCGCCGGGGGATGAGATCGAGCCGCCAGCCTTTCGACGACTCGCGGTGACAGAATTCCTCGCGCTCTCGTTCTCCGACTTTTATGAAGCGTTGCGGTCAGCGCCCGAGGGAGCGCGGGAAAAATGGGCCGGCGAGCTGGCCGCGATGCCGGACGGCCCCCGGCGAACAGCGGCGGTTTCCGGTTTCCACAAGCTGCTCGTCCAGTTCGATCCCGCCGCTGCCATTAAAGCCATCCGCGAAATCGAGGAAGTGAAGCTGCAATGCGTGGCGCTCGGTTCCGCCGTGGACGCAGCCCCCGGTTTCGCGCTGCCGGAGTTGGCGAAACTCTGCTTGCGCTTGCAGAACCGAATGGCCACTGCAAGCAACCGCGATTACCTGAACGACGCCCTGGTCGAATGGATGCGGATCGACGCCCCCGCGGTTGCTCGATTCATTGACGATAATCCGGCAGCGGGCGATCCCTTCGCGTCTCCGATTCGGCAATTCCTCGGTCAGCAGCTGGTCTCGGCCTGGGCCGCACTCGATCCCAAAGCGGCGAGGCAATGGGCTGAAAGGACAGGGGAATGGGAAGTCGGCTCAGTCCGGGACGCTTTCATCGAAGGATGGTACGAAAATGATCGTGCGGCAGCGGTCTCCTACGTTCTGGCTCATCTTGAAGATCCCGAGATAGGAGAGGCGATCGGCAACACCGTTCGCCATCTGTATTTCGATTCGAAAGAGGAAGCGGCAAAGTTCATCGAAAATTTGCCCGAGGAGAAAAGGCCGGATGCTCTTGGCGAGGCGTTTCGGCGCTTTATCCTCCTCGACGAAGCGGACAGGGGCGACCCGGCCCGGACCTCACATGCGGTTGCGTCGTGGATGATTGAATTTCCTCCTTCTTACTGGAAGGGCGCCTTGGCGAGCGCTTTCCGTTGGAGTGTTCCAGGCGAGGCCGGGATGCTGGGTTGGATTGAGCGCCTGCCGCCCGCTCTGCGCAAAGCAGCCGCCGCGGAATATGCTCCGCCTATCGGGGCGTCCACTTCCGAAGCAATCACGCCAATACTAAAGGTGGCTGATCCTACGCTTCGAGATCAGCTGCTTAAGGCGACGCTCGAAAATTTCAACGCGCAGATCGAGGAAGTGAAAGCCGTCGTGGCACACGCGCCGATTTCCCCTGAGCAGAAGCAACACCTGCTCCAGATCGTTGCGGCGACGGGTGCCGGGAAGCGAGAGTAATTTACGCCTCGTTCAAGAGGGCGTGATGATGAATTCGGGCAGGCGTTTCTTCAGTTGTTTGTCGAAGGAGGCGAGGGCGGTGCATCCTGCGGCTTGGGCGCGGTCGAGAATGAGCCCGTCGGCAAAATCGCCGCCTTCGGCGAGGTGGCGGATGGCGCGGCGGACGCGCTTTCCATCTTCGAATACGAGGTCGCTCCGGCTTACGAGCGCTTCCAAAGCGCTGGTCAGTTCGGCGCGATTGAAGGCGTAAACTTCCTCGAGCACCCAGACCAGTTCCGCCAAAGTAACGTCGCCAATGAAGAAATCAGTCTCGTGTTTTGCGAGCAGCCGGAGGACGGCACGCTCCTGCCCGCGGTCGTCGCCGGCAATTAGGCGGACGAGGAGGTTGGTATCCAGGGCGATCATTTCGCCGGTGGGCGTTTGCTGCTCTGGAGTGAACGTCGGTGCGCGCGGCTAGCGGCTCGCCGGACGGCGGCGTCCATTTCACTTTGAGTGGCTGGCTTTGCTCCCGGCCGTTTCCCGAAGTGACGAAATGCTCCCGCCAGGTCGGCCAGCCGTCCGGTTCGAGCGGTGAGGGTGACTTTGCCCTCGTGGATTTCGAAGACCAGTTTGTCCGACGGCTTGGCCCCGAGCGAGGCAATGACGGCCTTGGGCACCGTCGTCTGATTTTTGGCCGTGAGCGTGGATTCCGCGATCATGCAAGGAATGCTATGAGATTCCTTGCCGCAAGCAAGCGCCAGGGTGGCGTTCCGAAGGCTCTCAGTTGATAGATTCGCGCGGGCCGAGGAAGTGCGGTTTCGTTTGCAGGATGGTGAAATCAAGGACGGTTTTCACGCAGGCGAGGATTTCTCGGATTCGGCTCTTGGTGGACCAGCGGAGGGGGATGGGTTTCGAGGTGTAGGCGATGGTGTCGATGCCGAAATGGCGGCCGAGGACGATGGAGCGGGGCGCGTGGAAGTCATCGGTGATGACGGTGACGCGGGTGAGGCCGAAGACGTGCCGGGCGCGGGCCATGGAATCGAAGGTGCGAAAGCCGGCATAATCCAGGGTGAGGACGGACTCCGGAACGCTCTTGGCTATGAGGGCGTTTTTCATGTCGGTGGGTTCGTCGTAGCCGGCTTTGCGATTGTCTCCGCTGAGGAGGAGATGATGCGCTTTGCCGGCGTGGTAGAGTTCCGCGGCGGCGGCGATGCGGCCGTCGAAGAAGGGATTGCTGTAGCCTCCGCGCAGAGAACTGGAAGTGCCGAGGACTAACCCGACTTCGTTCTCCGGAATCGGCGCCGTCTGGTTGTAAATGCGTCCCCGCGACGACTCCAGAATCCAACACGTCGCACCGCCCACGACGATGACGCCGATGAGCAACAGCCAGGTGATGGCGACCTTCGCGCGACGGAGGGAACTCTTCTTCGGTTTCGCCGGACCCGGATCCTTCTCGCTCATTTAGGGGAGCGAGAAGTAATCAGCGCTTTGGTAATTGCCGTCGACGGTCTTGGCGATCTGCATCAGGACGTCGTTGGCGAGGGTGCTGGCGCCGAAGCGGAAGAGGTCCGGCGTGAGCCAATCGTCGCCGAGCGTTTCTTTTACCATCACGAGGTAGGCGAGGGATTGCTTCGCGGTGCGGATGCCGCCGGCGGGTTTCATGCCGATGCGGAGGCCGGTCTCGTAGAAGTAATCGCGGATCGCTTCCAGCATGACGAGGGTGACCGGCATGGTGGCGGCGGGGGAAATTTTGCCGGTGGAGGTTTTGATGAAGTCGGCGCCGGCGCGCATGGCGAGGTCGCTGGCGGTGCGGACATTGTCGTAAGTTTCGAGCTCGCCGGTTTCGAGGATGACTTTG
>JBBSLZ010000091.1:0-10690 GCA_038233435.1 Chthoniobacterales bacterium | reverse complement strand
CAGGCTGCAGGGAATGGGGAGTTTAAACCGCGGATTTCGCTGATTACACAGATGGGACTAACTGGATGACAGAGGAGTCTCTCGCGTCGCGACGGATCACGGAACGCCCGTACGGAGTGAGGCGGCCGCGGAATGATCTGCGCTCTCTGAATCTGCGTTCACTGCGATTAGAATCCCTTCGTCAAGTCGAGCAGGAGGAAAGGCGCGTGGAGAGAGTCGCAACAGAAACGGCCTCTTCTCGGTTCTCCGATTTCGTTTCCCTCTGAGGAGGCGAGAAATAACGGCGCGTGGGGGCCGCCGTCGGCTTAGGTGGGGGAATCGGAAGTTCTCACCGCGGATTTCGCAGATGACACAGATATCGGAAGCTGAATCGCGAACCGATCTCTCGCGTGGCGACGCCTCAAGGAAGAAGGCGGCTGCAGAAGTCCGCGTTTCTCTGAATCTGCGCCATCTGCGGGTAAAATTCCTCTATTTGGACTCGATCTAGGTCGTGCGCCGGAGCCATTCGCAGCCAGAAAAGGCCTCTTTCCTCTCATTGGCTTCCATCGTCGAAATGTGTGAGGCGTTGCTCATGAGGCGCCAGCGTTTCAGATGCAGGAATGGGGGAAAGGTTTACCGCAGATTTCGCAGATAACACAGATGGGAGACACTGAATGACGAAAAGAATCGCTCACGTGGCGACGCCTCAGGGAAGGAGGCGGCGACAAAAGTCCGCGTTTCTCTGAATCTGCGCCATCTGCGGCTAAAAGTCCTCCATTTGCACCCCACCTGGAGGCCGTGCGCCGAGCCATTCGCGGCCAGAGAGGGCCTGGAACCCTCAGCTTTCCCCCGTGGAAACACGCGGTCCTTAACCCGCCACCCAGTCCGCCCCGCCCGGAGGTCCGGCCTCCGAGCGCAGACCCGGTCAATCGCCAGTACAAACGAAAGAGGCAGCGGCCGAAACCGCTGCCTCTTCGTGATTGCTGTTCTAAGCCGTCTTAGAACTTCTTATTGATTCCGACGTAGTAGTAACGGTTACGGAGTGAGTAGTTCGATGTGTCGTAGTTATCGTTGAACGCGCCCAGAACTGTTGGCGGGTTGCGATCGAAGGCATTGTTGACACCGACGCGGAGGGTCGTGCCCCACAGCAAACGCTGGAAGACGTTACCCGTTTCGACGCCAGCCACAGGCGCCGGAGCCATGCTCTTCCCGTCTTTCGAGAAGTCCTTACCAGCCGCCATGACCGGCTCCATCGCTGGCTTCACAAACTCATAGCTGAGCTGCATGTCCAGGGTGATGTAGTCGCTGACCCGACGGTAGGTGTTGAATTGCGGATCGGTATCGGTTCCACCCGTTTGGGTGACAGTCAGGCCGTTCGCGAATAGGACGAAGTTGGAATCGTCGTTGAACGAGCTGATGTAGTTCATGGTCGCAACGAAGTCGAAACCCTTCCACTCGTGCTCGCCCCGAAGGAAGCCCTTGTGATAAGGAAGCGCACCTGGAGCCAACGGCAGGGTGCCGTTGTTGTAATCACCCAGGAAGCTATGCGTTCCGGCACCCGGAACTGGCTCAGCCTTCCAAGTGAAGAAGTAGTTGTAGCCGCTCGAGAGCGTGAACGTTCCGAAGTTGGTCGTCGGGATGCGATAAGCCGCAGTGACGTCCAGTCCGTTGACGAGGCGCTTGCCTGCGTTTTGAGACTGCGCATCGATGGACTGCACCTCGAATGGACTCGATGGGTTACGCTGAATAACCCCTGCAAACGGCGCGCTGCCGAAAGGGGCTCTGCTCGGGTCTCCCCCCCCCACCGCGTTGACCAGGAAGTTTCCGGTTTGAGTCAACGCGAGCTGCGCGAAGTCAGCCGAGTTTAGGATAACGTTCCGAGTGAACAACTGATAGAGGTCTGCGGTCATCGTGAACCCTGGCAGGAAGCGAGGAGTGATTACGATGCCAGCAGTGTAAGCCTCTGTTGTCTCCGGGCGCAGAGCAACGTTGCCGCCCTGTTGGACGCCGTTGGTAGGCTGGAGGGTGACCCCCTGGACCCCGTTCACGGTCGGAAATGGGTCGAAGAGCGATGGGAAGTTCTGCTGGACCGGGTCAAACAGCGCCGTCGGCGAGGGCGAGCGGAAGGACTCACCGAACGTGGCGCGGAGCAGGATGTCCTGAATCGGCGCGTAGCGCAGGGAGACACGGACGTCGCCGTTGTTGTTGAACTCCGACGTGCGCTTCGTGAACTGATCCTTGTTGTCGAACTCCTCATAGCGATAGGCAACGGAGGCATCGAGCGACCGGACGAACGGAATGTTCATCGTCGAGATGACCAAGGGGACCTGCAACTCGCCAAAGTAGGAATTGACTTCCTGGTGGAAGGAGTTATTGGCCGCTGCGTTGAAGCCGAGTTGGTCTCCCGCGGCCTGGACAGTATCAGGAATGGTCTTGGTCCGCGCGTGGCGGAACTCGTAGCCGAGGTTAAATCCAATGCCGCCCTGATAGAGGTTCGGGAGAAGGTTTCCGAACACTTTTACGTCCGCGAGGAAGTTCTTCGCAAAGAAGTCGGATCGGGCGATAAAAGCCGCGCGTCCCACCGCAGCGACGTTGTCATAAGGAGCGCGCGCACCGGTCGGAACACCGTTCACGAAGGTCGGAGCGGTCCCTTGAACAGGTGTGCCAAGCCCAATGAACGGATTGAAATTACCCGCTGCAGTTTCCGCACGAAGAGGAGTGCGCTGGGCGTCTCCACTGTCGATACGCAGTTCGTCATCCCGGCTGTAAACCATCCCGGTGTCATAGCCGAGGAAGCTGATGAAGTTGTTCCCAGTGAAGGTGAAGTTGCCATTAATGCCGACGGTGTAGCGATAGTAGTCGTAGTCGAAGAACGACCGGCGCAAGGAAAGTTCGTTGATGAGACGATAACGGAGCAAGGTGAGCGAATTACCAAACGGATTGAATGGTGAATTGCGGGCCTCGGTCAGACCGTTTCTAGTGTTGCTGAAAGCAAATGGAGCCGGCGCCAAGCCGTTGTCCTGCTTACGCTTCGCATACATCATGTCCCCGTAGAGCTGGAGGCCCTCGCCGAAGATTTTATACCGCCCGGTGACATAGGTGGTGTAAGTTTCGCGCGGCGGGATAGCCGGCGTGAATTGGCGGAAGTTGAACGGATCATTGCTGTTTCCACCCAGGTAGGCGCGGTAGCCACGATTAGGATCAGTCCCATCGGGAAATCCATTGGGGTTGATGATAATCCGCGCTCCTCGAGCAGAGGCTGGGAAGGGCGTCGCTCCCGGACCAGGAATGCCAGACCCGACGGAAAGGGCGCCCGGGAAGGTAGGGCTACCAGTGTTGCGACCGCCGAGGCCGAGCGTACCATTAATCCGAGTATCGGTGCTCGCTGAAATGTCCCGATCACGCGAAAAAATGCCTTCGACATCATAGTAGGTCGCTGCTGCCGCGATCGATACTTTCTCGGTGGCGACACCGCCGCGCACGTAGCCCTGGAGAACCCGCGCATCTTTATCGGTGGTGTTTCCGTAGAGGAAATCGACCTCGGCGCCTTCATAAGGAGCTTCGCCAGGACCGTTGAGAAGGATGAAATTGACCACACCCGCGACGGCATCCGAGCCGTAAATCGCAGAGGCGCCATCTTTCAGGACTTCCGAACGGGAGAGCGAACCCAGGCCGATACCGTTGATATCAGCGAAGGCAAACGCGCGACGCCCGTTGACGAGAGTCAGCGTATTGCCCGAACCGAGGGCGCGCAAATTGATGAAAGCAGAACCGTCGCCGCCGTTGGAGTCATTTTCCGTGGCCGTGTTTCCGACGAAGGAAGGCAACTGGCGAAGACCTTCCGCGGGGGTGTTGGCGCCCTGCTTTTGCAGGACTTCGGCAGTGTAAACGGTGACCGGCAGGGCCGATTCCGTTTCCGCCGTGGGAATGTAGGAACCGGTGACCACGACGCGATCCGTCGTAGCGGTGGCTCCTGCAGTCGCTCCGGGGGCAGTGGGCGCACCGGCCGGATCATTGAGGGCGGCGCCGGGGACGATCGCCGAATTCTCGACTTGAGCAAAGGCGCTCGAGGCGATGAGGAAAGGAACTCCGAGGCCGACGGCGAGCGCCGATCGGAGGGATCCTAGCTTATTAAGCACATTTCTAATCATTAGTTTCTCCATTGGTTGGGTTAGGTTTGGGGCAAGGGAATAATGGGTCGGCAAGGGTGTGACAAGGTTTTTTTTTACTTTTTTCAAAAAACTTTGAACGGGGCCGGGTTTGCCGATGTCACCTTCGGCTCTTCTTCCGAGCAATATTCGTGCGGGATCTGGATGATCGGCTGGGCCCGCCTCCCGTGGTGAGGCCAAAAAGAAGAGCGGTCCGCGTGCCCAGCCACAGGACTTTGCAATTCCCAGCGCGGCTGATTTATTGCCGACCTCGCTCAAATGTTTACCGGACTCGTAGAAGAAACTGGCACCGTCCTCTGGATCCGCGCAACGGAGCGGGGCACGCAATTACAACTGGCCGCCCCGCAGATCGCAGAGGAGGTGCGGAAGGGCGATAGCATCGGGGTGAATGGTTGCTGCCTGACGGTGAAATCACGGCGCGCTGAGCAGATCACGTTCGATCTTTTGCAGGAGACGCTCGATCGCACGAACCTGCATCGACTCCGACGCGACAGCTTGGTGAACCTGGAGCGGTCCCTCACGGCGAGCAGTCTAGTCGGCGGCCATTTTGTGCAGGGACATATCGACTGCGCGGTCCGCGTTCTGGCGTTCGAACAGGAGGGGACGGATCATCGGCTGGAGGTCGAGCTCCCCGCCGAATTCGCTCATTACATCGCCTCCAAAGGATCGGTGGCCGTGAATGGCATCAGCCTGACCGTGGCTGAGCTGCTGCCCACGAGCTTCGTAGCGTGGGTGATCCCGCACACGAAGCGCCACACCAATCTCGAGGCAGCTGTGGCCGGCGATTCGTTAAACCTCGAGTTCGATCTGCTCGCGAAATACGTGGAGCGGATGATGACGCGCTCGGCTCTTCAAATGGAAGCTCCTTAAAAATCCCCGGCAAGCGCAGACGCCGCTACTTTGCGCCTAAACCGAAAACCACCGCCGGCACGGTCCGGACGAGAATTTTAAAGTCGAGGCCGAGCGACCATTTGTCGATGTATTCGAGGTCGAGCTTCACCCAATCGCGAAAATCAGTCACCTGGTTGCGACCGCGGATTTGCCAGAGGCAAGTCAGCCCCGGCTTCACGCTGAGCCGGCGGCGCTGCGCGGTGTTCTCGAATTTTTCCACCTCGTAGATGGGCAGCGGACGCGGGCCGACCAGGCTCATATCGCCTAACAAGACGTTCACGAGCTGCGGCATTTCATCGATACTGGTCCGGCGCAGCCATCGTCCGAAGGGGGTGATGCGCGGATCGCGGTCGATCTTAAAAACCGGCCCACTCATCTGATTAAACGGCAGCAGATCGGCGTGCCGCTGCTCGGCGTCGTTCGACATGGAGCGAAATTTATACATCGTGAACGGCTTCCCGTGTTTCCCCGCGCGCTGCTGTTGAAAGATGGGCGGGCCTTTCGAGGTCAGCTTGATCGCGAGCGCCACCACCGCCATCGGCAACGCGAAGATGGAGAGCAGGAGGAAAGCGCCCACGCGGTCGATGATGGCCTTGATCAAGAGCGCCCAGGAAACCTCGGGAGTGGAGCGGAAAACGAGCATGGGGCGACCCGCGAAGGCGTCGAAATCGGGTTTGGCGATCGCGGTTTGGATGAAATTGGCGACCAGCCAGGCGGGCACGCCTTCCACTTCGCAGGCGCCGATGGCCTGCTCGATGCGATTAAACTGGCTGTGCCCGGCCGCGAAGATGACCCGCGTGACGGCATGCCGATGCATCGCTTCGACCAGGTCGGAGAGCGGCTGTCTTTCAATATCGATCCGGTCCGCGATCACCATCAGTAACTTTTGCTCGGGCGTAAACGATCGCTCCAAGGCGGCAATGTCCTCCGGCACACCGGCCAGCAAAATCGTTTCTCGCAATTCCCCACGGAGTGCACGCCGCCGGACGGCCGCGAAGATGACTCGCTCTTTGATGAGCAGAAAAGCGGTCCCCACCACGATGAAAAGGAGCGGCACCGAGCGCGCGGCGAGCGAGAGCCGCAAGAAAATGACGCAACCACTGACCAGGATGCTCAGGTAAATCATGGCCCGCATCACCTGCACGAAGGACTTCCACTTCGTCTTCGTGAGCGGGGATTGGTAAAACCCCTGCAGATCGAGCAGGATCGGCCCGAACGGCATGATCACCACGAGCAGCCACTGGTAGTTACCGAAGGGATCGATCGTCTTATCGAGATCGAACCAATCCGTGCTGTAGAACCGGAGCCAATGCGACAGAATGAGCGCCGCCGCCAAAAGGAACGCGTCGAAAATTTGCTGCAGCTGCGTGTTTAATTCTTGTTTGCGCGCGAGCATGATATCCGGTTTCCGCAGGCGCCAGGTCCAGTGGAGGGCGGAACACCTATGATATGACAGAGCGGAGATCGGTCAAAGAGCGGAAGTCGCGTCCCCGCCTGGTGGGCGTCATTGCCTCCCGGGCTGACCTGGAGCTGGCCGCGCGGCTGCGGCGTCCGCCCGATCTTTTTGAATTGCGGCTCGACGCGCTCCATCCCCTCACCCCAGAGAAGGAGCGCCTCATCGCCGCCCTGACCGCTCCGCTCATCATCACCGCGCGGCATCCGCAGGAAGGAGGCCGCCATGATCTCTCCGCCGGCGCGCGCCGGGCCTTGCTGAGACGCTTTCTTCCTCTGGCCAAATTCGTGGACGTGGAACTCCGCTCATGCCAGCCGCTGCACACCGTGCTCGAAGCCGCCGCCGAGCAGGCCATCCCGCGCATCATTTCCGTCCATCACCTCGCATCCACTCCCACGCTGCGCGAGTTGGAGAAACTCCTGGCCGCCGCAGAAAGCTTGCGCCCGGATATTTTTAAACTCGTGACCCGGACCGACTCCGCCGCCGCTCTGGCGCGGATGCTGACGTTCTTCGATCAAGAGCGGGGACGAGTGCCAATGGCGGTCATGGGGATCGGTCGCTTCGGACTGGAATCGAGGCGGGCGCTCTGGCGGCGTGGATCGGTCCTGCAATATGTGCACCTCGGCACGGCCGTGGTGCCGGGCCAGCTTTCCCTCGCGGCCGCACGCCGGCTGCCCACGCTCCCTGCCCTGCCGGGCCCGAAATCTCGTCATCCCATCCTCGCGCACTAGCGTATCTATCTCCTGTAAGCGGGCCTGCCAGCCGCGATCCTGGGAAATCCAGCATCGTCTCAGCCGGAGCGGGCGCCGCCTGAGGCGCGCCATGACCGAAACGATCGACCTGCCCGACACCGTCCCCGTGATGCCCCTCCCGGGCGCGCTACTCTTTCCCCACGCCCTTCTCCCGCTCTACATTTTCGAGACGCGCTACCGGGCGATGGTGGAATACGCGCTCTCCGCGCACCGCATGTTCTGCGTCGCGTTGATCGATCCCCCGCGCGCCGATTGGGATTCGACCGGCGACTTCCGGCACGTCGCCACGGTCGGCCTCATCCGCGCCTGTGTCGGCCGGGGCGAAGGCACTTCCAATCTCATTCTGCAAGGCCTGCAACGGGTGCGCTTCTCCGGCTTCGTCCAGGACGAGCCGTTTCCCATTGCGGAAATAGAGCCGCTCGCCTCCCGGCCTGCGCGTACCGCGCACGAGGCCGAAGCGCTCAGCAACCGGGTCCTGGAACTCTACGAAAAATTCCGCAGCAGCGGCCGGGAATTCCCGGCCAAAGTCGACCGTTATCTGGCCGATCTGAGTGATCCCGAAATGCTGGCCGATCTGATGGCTGCCACCTTCGTGAGCGACGCGCTCCGGCGTCAGGAATTGCTCGAAGAGCTATCCGTCCCGCAGCGGCTCCGGCTGGTAATCGAATATCTGGGCGAGGAAACAGGCGACATCTAGGTAGGGAAGGCCCGCTGGGCCGTCCAGGTCGCGTGGCGCACAGATTGACGCATGGGACCGTCCATACTGCTTACCTGCCTCGCTCCCGCACGTCCCGCAGGGACGTGGCTACAACCGCAGCGCGGCGTCCTTACCCGCCTAAGCAATCCAGGTCTCGCTTCCGAAATCCTTGGAGCGGCTCGCTACATTTTCAGCCGCCGAGCTAAGCCGGCGCCGCGCCGCCCGTCAGGCGCGCGTGTTCTTCCAATAAATAGCGATCCGTCATCCCCGCGATGTAATCACAAATCGTCCGATACATTCCCTCGCTCTCGATCCGCTTCGTCGCGGCCGCTCCGAGCAGCTCCGGGTTGCGCACATACGCTTCAAAAACTTTCCGCAAAGTCTCGCACGCCTGCAGATTCACCTCCGCCACCCGCGGATGGTAATAGACGTTTTGGTAGAGAAAGCGCCGCAACTCGGCGTTCGCCGCCTGTAAATCGGCGCTGTAACAAATCAGCGGTCGCGCCTGTCCGCGCACCTCCTCGGGCGATTGCACCCCGGCCTCGGCGATCGCGCGCGCACTTGAGGTGACCACATCGCGCACCTGCACGTCGATAATGTCATTGATTACGAGCTGATGCAGTTCCGGCTCCCGCACTTCCGGCGCGCGCGCCCGCACATTCGTCAGGCTAGTCCGCCAGACGGTGGTCTCCTCTAATTGTTCCGCGGTCAGGATTTCGAAGTCGACCGCGTCATCCAGATCGTGGCTGTAGTAGGTAATCTCGTCCGCCAGATTCGCGATCTGCGCCTCCAGGGTGGGGCAGACGTCGTTCCGATGTTTTTGGATGCCGTCGCGCACCTCGAAGGTCAGATTCAATCCGGAAAAACCCGGATAAGGCGCCTCCAGCAAATCCACCACGCGCAGGCTCTGGTCGTTATGCTCAAAGCCGCCCTGCCCCTGCATGCACTGCGCCAGCATCTCCTCGCCGGAATGTCCGAACGGCGGATGCCCCAGGTCGTGCGCGAGCGCGATCGCTTCCGCTAGATCTTCATTGAGCGAAAGCGCGCGCGCGATCGTCCGGCCGATCGACGCCACCTCGATCGTATGCGTCAGCCGGGTGCGCAGATGATCGCCCGTCCCGTTCAAAAACACCTGCGTCTTGTATTCCAGCCGCCGAAAGGCACGCGCGTGAATGATCCGGGCGCGATCGCGTTGATACTCCGTCCGGTAGGCATGCTGGGGCTCGGGAAAAATGCGGCCGCGTGATCCGCCCGACTTCTGCGCGTAGGGCGCGAGGACATGCGCCTCGTCCGCCTCCATCTGCTCGCGCGTCTTCCAGCTCATCGCTGTTCTTTTCGCGCCGCCGCCTCCTGTAAAGCGCGCCGCGCCGCGCGTCCCTCCGATCGCACCACCAGCATATCGAAGAAGGCGAGCAGCATGGTGGTAAAGGTGAGCCAACCGCAGGCCAACCAGTAGAGCAGGAACCAACCGAAATGCTCATGCGGGTTGAGCAACTCGCGCAAGAAACTCGACCCAGCCACCACCATCAAAAGAGCCAGCGCGAGCAGGACCGTGATCGCGATGCGGCGCACCTTGCGATCGCGAATCACGCCCCGCGTGGCGTGCACCACGAAGGAGGCGGTGCGAAGTTTTGGTTCCGGGGGCGGCGTCTTCATGGCCGCGAGGTTTTAGATCAAAAGCAGCGTCGGATTCTCCAACAGCCGCCGCAGCTCTTTCAAATACTCCGCGCCCAGCGCGCCGTCGATCACGCGATGATCGCAGCTCATCGTGATCGCCAGCCGATGGCCGACGCCGATCTGATCGCAATCATCGATCACCGCCTGCTTCGCCACCGCGCCGATCGCGAGGATGAAACTTTGCGGCGGATTGATAATCGCGGAAAACGAATCGATTCCATAACCGCCCAGGTTGGAAACGGTAAAGGTGCCGCCCTGGAATTCCTCCGGCTTCATCCGCTTGTTCCGCGCGCGATGCGCCAGATCCTTGACCGCTTCGCTGATCTCGCGGAGCGACTTATTCTGCGCCGCTCGAATCACCGGCGTGATCAAGCCATCTTCGATCGCGACCGCGATGGCCAGGTCGACATCTTCATATAGCACGATCGCATCTTGATCGAAGGAAGCGTTGACCTTCGGCACCTTGACCGCCGCGTCCACAGAGGCTTTCAGAATGAAATCGTTGACCGTGATTTTCGCGCTGTCGCTCCCCTCGCCGCCCGCCTTCAACTCGGCCCGCGCCGTCATGAGCGCTCCGGCATCGATCTCGATCGAAAGATAAAAATGCGGGATCGGCCCGAGACTTTCGACCAGCCGCTGCGCGATCACCTTCCGCATGCCGGACAATTGCAGACGCGATCCTTCGCCCGCGCGCACCGGGGCGGGTGCGGACTTCGCCGGCGCACCCGCCGGCTTGCTGGCGGGTTTCGATTTCATGGCCGCGCGGACGTCCGCTTCCACTACTCGGCCCTCCGGACCGCTACCTTCCAGAGAAGCGAGATCAATTCCTTCCTCCGCGGCAAGACGGCGCGCCAAAGGAGAGGCCTTGATCCGTGTCTCGTCTCCGCTCTTCTGGACGGGCGCGCTCTTCTCTTTGGGCGGCTCTGCTGCCTTGGCCTCTGGCTTCGCTTCCGGCGGCGCGGTCTCTGGCTTTTCGTCTTTGGCCGGCGCTGGTTCCTCCTTCTCGGCAGGCGCTTCTTTCTTCTCTTCCGCCTCTGGCTTTTCTTCCTGCTTCGCTTCCGCAGGCGCTTCT
>JBBSLZ010000090.1:0-10729 GCA_038233435.1 Chthoniobacterales bacterium | reverse complement strand
TTGGTGCAGCTCGTGATCGCCGCGATCAACACGCTCCCGTGGCCGATTTCCGAATGGCCTTCCTTGAATTCCTGCTCGTGCGTTTTCGCCAGCATGTCGGCTGGGGTCGCGGTCGGACGGTTCGTCACCATCTCGCGATCGCCGGCTGTCTCGCCGATTTCCTTGCCCCCGTCCGCCACCATGCCTTGGCCGGTATCGGTTGGGCTGGCCACGCTCGCTTCTTCGAGGTCGCCATTGGTGGGATGCGCGTTGCCGTTCAGATCGATCGGGAACCGTTTGGCCAGCGCGTCCTCGGCTTTTCCGTAACCGCCGTCCTTGACCGCTTTCGTGAAGAGCGTGCGGAAGGTGCTGCCCAATTCGGGAAGATTAATCCGATCCTGCGGCCGCTTCGGTCCGGCCACGCTCGGCTGCACATCGCCGAGGTCGAGTTCGAGATTGACGCTGTAATCGACATCGCCTTTCCGCGGGATGCCGAACATTTTTTGGGCGCGGAAATAATTCTCAAAGGCCGTGCACTGATCTTCGGTGCGACCGGTCGCGCGCAAGTAGGTGACCGATTCTTCATCGATCGGAAAGAACCCCATTGTGGCGCCGTACTCTGGCGCCATGTTGCCGATCGTGGCGCGATCCGCCACCGGCAACGAGGCCGCGCCCTCGCCGTAGAATTCGACAAACTTCCCGACCACTTTCTGCGCGCGCAGCATCTCAGTGATGTGCAGCGCCAGGTCGGTCGCAGTCACGCCTTCGCGGATGGCGCCCGTCATGTGCACGCCGACCACTTCCGGGGTGAGAAAATAAACCGGCTGCCCGAGCATGCCCGCTTCCGCCTCGATCCCGCCCACGCCCCAGCCGACTACGCCGAGGCCGTTGATCATGGTGGTGTGCGAATCGGTCCCGACCAGCGTGTCGGGGTAGAAGATTTCTGATGGCTGATCGCTGATGGCTGATTTGGTGGAGAGCACGCCCTTCGCGAGATACTCGAGATTCACCTGGTGCACGATGCCGATGCCGGGCGGGACGAGGCCAAATGTCTTGAACGCCTGCTGGCCCCACTTTAGAAATTGATAACGCTCGCGATTGCGCTTGAACTCCATCTCCATGTTCAGTTGCAAGGCCTGCGCGGTGCCAGCGAAGTCCACCTGGACGGAGTGATCCACCACCAGATCGACCGGCACGAGCGGCTCGATGATTTTCGGATCGCCGCCGAGCTGCTTCACTGCGCTACGCATCGCGGCCAAGTCGACCACCAGCGGCACGCCGGTGAAATCCTGCAGAACAATCCGCGCAACGACGAAGGGGATCTCCTCGTTAGCCGGTTTCTTCGCGTTCCAATTTGCGAGCGTCTCGACATCCTTCCGCCGGACTTTCTTGCCATCGCAATTCCGGAGGATCGACTCGAGCACGATCCGAATACTGACGGGCAAACGGGAAATTTTGCCGACGCCCTGTTCTTCGAGCGCGGGGAGAGAATGGAGATGGCCTTCGCGTCCGTTGCCGGCGTCAAACTTTTGCAGGGTTTTGAATTCGTCGTTCATGCCGGCTCCTTTGAACTTAGAGCCGTGATGTGGAGAACCGGGACCATGTCGAACAATCCTCGATCATCTTCGATCACCACCAAGCTCCCTCGTGATCCCACGATGATATGTTCCCGACTCAAAACCGGTATCTGGCGGCTGCTGCTTATCTCCAAAGTAAATGGCACGAACGGCACCTGCCGGACCAACTTTTCCAGTTCTTCTCTCATGCGACTATTTTAGTTCGGTTAGCCGCGATTTCACCTTTTCCAAATCTGGCAACTCGCGCGCGTCCTCCAGACTTTCCGCATGCTGGATCACGCCCTCGCGATCGATGACAAAGACCGCGCGTTTCGGCACACCGCCCATCGTGAGCCCCGCCTGCGGGAGGAAAGATTCGTAGGCGACATCGTAAGCCCGCGCCACGTCGTGCTCGTAGTCGCTTAAGAGTTGCACCTCGATCTTTTCCTTTTGCGCCCAAGCCTCCTGCGCGAAAGGATTGTCCCCGCTGATCCCAAAGACAGTCGCGTCGAGATCGCGGTAAGCGGAAAGCTCCGAGGTGACGCCGCACATTTCCTTCGTGCAGGTGCCGGTGAAGGCCATCGGGAAAAAAAGCAGGACGGTGTTCCCTTTTCCGAAGTGTTCGCTCAGCGTGATCTGCTTCGGGCCGTCCGCAGTTTTGGTGGAGAGAGTGAAGTCTGGGGCTTTTGTTCCAACGGAAAGTGCCATAAGTGATCCTCGGTGAAGATGAAGCGGAGGAGCCACTATAGAAATACGCGGAACCGGGTCAAAGATTTTGCCGGGAGAGGCGCGGCGATCGCGAGCGCCAAACGCAAGCCACAGCCATGAACATACTCTGGTGGTCCATCGCGATCGTGATCATGGCGATCGGCTTGCTCGGCACCATCCTGCCATTCGTCCCGGGAACGACCATCATCCTCGGTGCGGCGATCGGCCATCGCCTCCTGGTCGGACCTGAAAACGGCATGAATTGGTGGGGCCTCGCCGGCATGGTCGCGCTCGCGCTTCTTTCCTACGCGCTGGAGTACGCGAGCGGATATTTCGGCGCGAAGCGTTTCGGTGCGACCAAGTGGGGCCTGGCCGGAGCGATCATTGGCGGAATTATTGGGATCTTCACCGGGTTCGTCCTCGTGCTCGTCCTGCCGATCTTGGGTGCGATCGTGGGCGAACTGATCGGTGGCCAACGACTCGTTAGTGCGGGCAAAGCGGGCTGGGGCACGCTCCTCGGCAACCTCGCCGGCCTGATCGGCAAAATGGCGATCGCGTTTGCGATGATCAGCCTGTTCCTGCTCAACGCGCATTCGCCGGGTCGCTAGCGAGCCCCGTCTTTTTGCAAAATATCGATTGCCGATGCGATAGCTTTGTTATACAAAGTTAAAGGATGACCGAACGCTCCCACGCCGAAGAACACCTCCGCGTGATCCGTTCCCTGATGGAACGCGCAACCATTTACCGCGCCATCTCCGCTCCCACCGCGATCGTCGGCGGCGTGCTCGCAGTGGTCGCTTCCGTCCTGCAATATCTCGGTAACGAGCGCGGCACGACCTCGTTTTTCAAGCTCACTTATCCAGGCGCGGCGCGGCAGTTCATGCTCGTCTGGTTCGTGGTCTTGATCGCCACCTTGCTGGCCAATACCTTTTTCATTTGGAGGAAAGCGCGACGCGAAGGCAGCACTTTTTTCACTTCCGGCCTCAAGCTGGCCATTTCCTCCGCCACGCCGGTTCTGCTCGTGGCCGCGGTTCTTACCTCGCTCTTTTGGCGGAACGACGACACGACCGCCGTGCTCCCGATGCTCGTCACGGTCTGGATTACCTGCTACGGGCTGGCGCTCCTCGCCACCGCGGGTTTTGCCCCGTGCTCGCTGCGTTTTCTCGGCTGGATCTTCCTTCTTTCCGGCGCGGCCTGTCTGCTCCTGATGGGCCCGCTTTTTAACCCGGAGCCGGCCCGCCAATCAGCGCTCGCGATGGCGGCCACGTTTGGGTTTTATCACCTGGTCTATGGCCTCGCGACATGGCCACGGAAACCGGAGGCCGCATGAACGATGCTGGACTTCGACAAGCTCGACAAAGCCATCCACGAGAAGGCGCGCCTCGGTATCATGACCTTGCTGGCCACGCGGGTGAGCTGGCCATTTCAGGAATTAAAGGCGGAGCTGAACATGACCGATGGCAACATCGTGACCCACTTGCGCATTCTGCACGAGGCGGGCTTCGTCGCGGTGACGAAGGAGATTCTGGATCGACCGCAGACCAGCTACTCGCTGACCGCGAAAGGGCGGACGGCGTTTCAAGAGTATCTCGATGTGCTGGAGGAAATCGTGAAGGCGGGACGAAAATGAAAAATTTTGCCCACAAGCTTTGTATTACAAAGTTATATCGCTGCGACCGCGGATGAAGATCATTCTGGCAGAACATTTTGGCATGTGCTTCGGCGTGCGCGACGCGATTGCCGAGGCGGAACGCCTGGCAGCCGTTGGCCCGCTCACCATTCTCGGCGAGCTGGTCCACAACCCCGTGGTGCGGGAACGCCTGCGCGGACGCGGAGTGCACGAAGGGAGCCTGACGGAGGCGCCGACGAACGGAGGTGCCGCGCAGGTGATGATCACAGCGCATGGCGCTTCTGATGCGAAACGACGCGCCTGGCGGGAGGCGGGTCATGCGGTCGCGGATGGCACCTGTCCGTTGGTGCATCGCGCGCATGAGCAACTGCGGCGCCTGGTTGCGGCCGGTTATTTCCCGGTCTTAGTCGGGCAGCGCGGTCACGTGGAAGTGTTGGGATTAACCGGTGACTTTCCGGGTGCGATCGTGATTGAGGAAACGGCGCACGTGGACGCCCTGCCGGAAAGCGAAACACGCATCGGCGTGATTTCGCAAACGACGCAGCCGCTGACGCGTGTGTTCGCATTGGTCGAAGCGATTCGGCAGGCGCGGCCGGCGGCGGACGTGAAGTTTTGCGATACGGTCTGTCAGCCGACCAAAAATCGGCAGGCCGCGTTGCAAAAATTGCTCGCGGATTGCGACACGATCGTAGTGGTGGGCGGCAACCAGAGTAATAATACGCGCCAACTGGCTGAGACCGCGCGGGCCGCGGGACGGCGTGCTTTTCACATCGAGCGTCCGGAGGAGCTATGCGAGGAATGGCTCGTAGGCGCGGAGAACGTCGGCCTCACCGCGGGCACGTCCACGCTTAAGGAAACCGTTGCCGCCGTGCATACGCGGCTTCTGCAAATCACGCACGCCGTGGGCGCTGGCTCATGATTCAGTTCACCAAGGCACTATTACGCGGCGATGCGGCGGAAATGGCCGAGTGGCTGGCCCACTTTGACGCCGGGCGCGCCTTCCGTTGCACGCTGCTCATTGTCATCGGCGGCGGATTATACGGCGCGACGGTGGGACTATGGCGCGCGCCGTTGCAAGGCGCCTTCACGGCGATCAAACTTCCGCTCCTTATCCTTCTCACCTGCGCCGGGAATGCTTTGCTCAATGGCATGCTCGCCCAGGTGCTGGGCTCGGGTCTCACCTTCCGCCAGACCTCGCTCGCCATCCTGCTCAGCTTTGCGACCGCGTCGACCGTGCTCGGGGCGCTCAGCCCGCTGACTTTGTTTTTGGTTTATAACGCGCCGCCGCTTGGTGCGCCTAACGACGGCACCGGGCACAGCGTCATGCTGCTGGCGCACGTCGGCCTGATCGCCTACGCGGGTGTTCTCGCTAATCAGCGGTTGCTGCGGTTGCTCGGAAAAATTTGCGGCAGCCGGGCGACGGCGCGGCGGGTCGTGGTCAGTTGGCTGGCGGGCAATCTTTTTCTCGGTGCGCAACTGGCGTGGACTCTGCGCCCATTCATCGGCAGTCCCCGGCTCGCGATCCAGTTTCTGCGCGACGATCCCTTGCGCGGAAATTTCTACGAAGCGGTCTCGCGCGCGCTTGGCCATCTTTTTTCCTGACCACAACAATCCACTAACCCACCATGAATCCACCACCCATCCCATCCCCTGCCGCGCGCGGTCTCACCTTTGAACCGATGCCGGAAGCGCCGACGCCCGCTTCCGTGCTCGAGACCTTGCTCAAGCATCCCGGGCGCATCGTGCACGAGTTGCACCATCGCGGCGCGGCCGCGTTGCCGCTGTGGCTGCTTGCGCTTGGGCTACTGGGGATGGCCCTCTACGGATTGGTAGTGGGCACGCTCTCGGGCGGCGCGCAGATGTGGATCGCGCCGGCGAAGATGGCGCTGGGCACGCTCCTGGCGATGCTCATTTGCCTGCCGAGCCTCTACATCTTTACCTGTCTCGATGGGATCGAAGCGCGCATCCGCACCGTCTGCGGGATGATGTTCGCGGCGGTCTGTCTCGCGGCTGTGCTCTTGATCGGCTTCGCGCCGGTGGGCTGGATCTTCTCGCAATCGACCGGCTCCGTGCCGCTGATGGGCGCGTTGCATTTGCTCTTTTGGTTCATCGCGGTTGGGTTTGGGTTGCGGATGTTGAGTGCGGCGAGCGCGTTTTCTGGCATCCGCTCGCGGCGGCATCTGCGGCTTTGGAGTTTCATCTTCGTGCTGGTCTGCCTGCAGATGACCTCGACCCTGCGGCCTTTCATCCGCAGGTCCGACTCGTTCCTGCCGCGCGAGAAGAAGTTCTTCGTCGCGCATTGGATTGATTCGATGAGCGGCCGCGCCGAAGAAAAGCGGTGATTCGCTGGCTTTCCCGCGGCGCGGATTGGGATATGTTTCATCCGATGGCAGGTGATCGCTGGTGAGCCGCGAGGCGCGCCAGAGGAAAGTCCGAACACCAGACGGCAGCATGCCGCGTAAAACACGCGGGCAGCGCGCGCGTAAGCGGGCGTGGACGGAAAGTGTCGCAGAAAAGATACCGCCGGTTCTTTGAAAGTAGCGCAAGTTTCCAACGTGCGTTTCCGAATCCCGGTAAGGGTGAAAAGGCGAGGTAAGAGCTCACCGCGCGCGGAGTAATCTGCGCGGCAGGAAAAACCCCATGCGGTGCAAGACAAAACAGAGGGAGGGCAGCCGGTCCGTTATTCCTCGGGTATCGTCGCACCACGCTTCCGCCCCCCAGCGGAAGCGGGCGGTCCCGCTCAGAGCGGGATCGAGATAAATGATCACCCGGTCGCTTCGGCGGCCGACAAAATTCGGCTTATCGCCATCGAAACGGAGGGCGCGTTCGGAAACGAGCGCGCCCTTCCACTTTTCCACTCAAGGCTGAGCCGCACGCCGTGGATTGGCAATTCGGCGCATGTAATCGCTTTCGTCTTTTTCCCACGGGTAGTGATCGCTTCGCACGCGCGACCAATGGAGCCGGCCTGGTGCACGCCAGGCGTCGAGTACGACGCCTTCGGCAAAGGGCTGGCCCCGCGCGGTGACCACGACCGCGTTGTGCTCGCGCCAGGTGCCGCCGCGCGCGGTCGCCCAATGCAGGTCGAGCGTGCGCAATTGCAAAGCTTCCAGACGACGCGTCAGATCCTCGGTCCAGTGGAAACAAAGGCCGCGCCTTTTCGCGCCTACGTTGACGAGAAAGTTTTGCAGATGAGGCGATCCCACCACCTTGTATTCATCGGCCAATTCTCCTGCCGCGCGCGTGGCGAAAAGGGCCACTCCTCTGGCCTCGACGCGCGAAACTTTTGGACTCAAAGCGAGCAGCGCTATCTGCAAGTCAATCGCCGCGGGACGGCTGGAAGTGCGATGTGATGCTTCCCTTTCGGCAGCGTGCTGGCTGGCACACGCCATGGAGAGGAAGGCCAGCGCGAAAAGCGCTGCCCGTGCGGCCGCGCAGGACTGCGCCGGCATGCCGCGAATCAAGCCGAGCGTTCCGAACGGCGGCCAAAGAGCGCGGCGAGACCGCTCCGTCCCTGCGGCGACACGTCTTGCCGACGAGCGGATGCTGGGATGGTGAGCGAAACGCGACGCGAGGATGGTCGAAGCTCAGGCTCCTGCTTGTCCCGCAGCGCCAGGTAAAGGGCGCTGTTTTGGGTGATGGTGGGATGCATGGAACACTGTGAATACGAACGTGCAGCGGCGGTTGGATGTCTGCCGATGACAGCGCGGCGGCGCTTTCGGACAAACGCAAACGCGCAGGTATATCCCTCGCTAATGCGCGAGAGGCTGCGACCTTGTCCGACGATGTCAATGGAATCCTGCCCAACCTGTGGCTACGCCCTTTCCACCCTCGGGAATCACTGCCGGCATTGCGCGCCTATGCCGCGGGCGGCGGGATCTTTCCGGCCATTCGATCCCAAACACCGCACGCAGATGATCCTGGGTCTGCTGGGGCTGGGCTTGTTGATTTTCTTGCTCTTCGTCCGTTAGCGCGGGAGAGAAAGCCCGGCGGGTGCAGGCGCGCCCTTAGCCGAGACAATCGTCGAGGCAGTTGAGGAGGTGCGCGACGGTCTCTTCGGTTTCGTCGCCCATGTTGGAAAGGCGGAAGGTTTTGCCCTTTAATTTACCGTAGCCGCCGTCGATCACGAGGTGGTGTTTCTCGCGTAGGTCGCGCGCGAGTTTGGCGACATCGATCTGCCGATTGTTCTTTACGCAGGTGAGCGTGAGCGAGCGGTAGCCGTCTTGGGCGAAGAATTCGAAGCCGCGCGCGCGGACCCAGTCGTGGACGAGCGCGTTCGTGCGGGCGTGGCGCGCGAAGCGGGCGGCAAGGCCTTCGCTGAAGATGTCGTCGAGCTTGGATTCGAGCGCGTGAATGTGGGCGATGCTCGGGGTGGTGGGCGTCATGTCGTTTTCCTGGTTCTTTTTGAATTCGAGGAAATCGAAGTAGTAGCCGCGGCCTTCCACGGCGGCGGCGCGGGCGAAGGCTTTTTCCGAGACGCTGCAGAGCGAGAAACCCGGAGGCAAGGCGAGCGCTTTTTGGCTCCCGGTTAACAAGACGTCGACCTGCAGTTCGTCCATCGCGATCGGGACGGCGGAGAAGGAGGACACGCTGTCGACCACCAGGAGGACGTCGGGATATTTCGCGAGCGTGCAGCAGATTTCCGGGAGGGGATTCATCACGCCGGTAGAGGTTTCGTTGTGGATGAGGGTGACGGTGTCGAATTTTCCGGTGGCCAGTTGGGCATCCAACGCGGCGGGATCGATGTGCTGGCCCCATTCGACCTGGAGGGCTTCGGCTTCTTTGCCGCAACGCTTGGCGACCTCGATCCATTTATCGGAGAAGGCGCCGCACATGCAGCAGAGGACGCGCTTTTTGACGAGGTTGCGCACGGCCGCTTCCATCACGCCCCAGGCGGAGGAGGTGGAGAGGAAGACGGGCTGTTTGGTGGCGAAGAGTTCCTGGAGGCGCGGGTGAATGCGGCGGTAGAGCTCGCGGAAGGCTTCGCTGCGGTGGCCGATCATGGGGCGCGTGAACGCGGCCCAGGTTTTAAGGGAGATTTCGACGGGGCCGGGGATGAAGAGCTTGTCGTGGGGCATTTCGGAGAACGTCGAACGCTGAACGTCGAACGTCCAACGTTGACTCACCCGCGGCGGCGCTTGGCGGGATTTCGCGGAAAGAGTCTTCGGCTCGGGGGCGAGCCGGCTCCAATTTGCGCGCGCCGGCCCACCCTCGGGGCGGAGTTTAAACCTTAGGTCGCCGGTGATCCAGTCTTCGTGGTCGTTGACGGGGTCTTCCAGGGGTGGCGAATCGGTTGGATCGGGCATACTCGAAAATCGCCGGAGGGCTGCTGTCCTTATGAGCCTTGCGCGGGAAAGTTTCGCATGGCATAAGACGGGTCCCTTCGCCGGTCCGGCAGGAGGCTTTTTTCTTATGCAGACCGCCCCGACTACTTCGACGGATCCGATCCTTGAGACGCAGGTTTTTTGGAATCGCCACAAGATGCCGATTTTGATCGGGCTGGTGGTGGTGCTTTGCGTGGGGGCAGCTTACGGAGCGTATCAGCTTTATGTGACGCATCGCGGCAACGCGGCGGCGACGGCGCTCGCGCAGGCGAACGGGCCGGAGGATTTCCAAAAGGTGATCGCCAATTATCCAAGCACGGGCGCGGGGGCGTCGGCGGCGCTTCTCCTGGCGGGGCAACAGCGGGAGAAACAGCAATACGCGGAGGCGAACGGGACGCTGGAAAAGTTCATCAAGGCACATCCGAAGCATGAGTTTGTGAGCACGGCGAGGATGGCGATGGCTGGAAATCTGGATGCGATGGGGAAGACGGATCAGGCGCTGGAGATGTATCGGAAGATCGCGGCTAATGATGCGCAGAGCTATAATGCGCCGCTGGCGATGATCGCGCAGGCTCAGCTGCTCAAAGGGATGGGGAAACTGGATGAGGCGCGGCAGGTTTGCGAGACGGTGATGACGCAATATCGCGACAGCTATGCGACGCTGGAGGCGACGCAGATGTTGAAGACTTTGAAGACGGCGGGGGTGGAGACACCGGTGCCGCTGCAGGCAGCCCCAGCGGCGGTCTCGTCCCCGGCTGCGCCAATGGCTTCCGCGGCAGCGGCTAGTCCGGCAGCTTCTGTGGCGGCTACGCCGTAGAGGCGGACTTTACTCAGCGGATCGCCCGAGTAGCGGATCCGCACAGCGGGGACAAAACGTGGCGGCCTGGAGAACGCCACTCCTTGACGTCCCTGAGACCTCGGAGCGGCGGTTAGCGCTTCGAGAACTGGAAGCGCTTGCGCGCGCCGGGCTGACCGGATTTTTTCCGCTCTTTCATCCGCGGATCGCGGCGGAGAAGGCCTTCGGCCTTGAGCGAGCCACGGAGATTTGCGTCCACCTGGAGGAGGGCACGGGCGATTGCGAGACGCGCGGCACCGGCCTGGCCGGTGGCCCCACCGCCAGTCGCATTGATCGAGAGATCGTAAGAGTTGATCAGCTTCACCGTCTGCAACGGCTGCAGAACCGTGTTTTGCAGCGGGATGGTGGGAAAATATTCTTCGAACGTCTTGCCGTTGACGTCGATTTTGCCGTTACCGGCGGTCATGCGGATGCGCGCGACCGAGGTCTTGCGGCGTCCGGTGGCGATGAATTCTTCGGTCGTGGCCATTTGGAAAAAAAAGGAAAGCGTTAAGCTAGGGTAACGGCGTCCGGCTGTTGCGCGGCGTGGGGGTGGAGGTCGCCTTTGTAGACTTTTAGTGTGCGGTAAACGGCGCGGCCCAATTTGTTGTGCGGGATCATGCCGCGGATGGCGCGCTCGACCATGAGTTCGGGATGACGCGCACGCCGGGCGCGGGCGTTTTCCGATTTATGGCCACCG
>JBBSLZ010000089.1:0-10811 GCA_038233435.1 Chthoniobacterales bacterium | reverse complement strand
TGCCCAACGCAAATGGGCCCGTCACCACGACACGCGCCCCGTTGCCAAAAGTGGGGGCGATGCCATCGCGCAAAACGACCGCGACACCTTACGCCTGGCCGCTCGATAAAAGCGTGAGCAGTTAAAAAAAGCGCCCCGGTTCCACGCGCGCCACCAGCCCGGTGCTCCGTTGCAGCGACTGATACACGCCCGCCATGACGAGCGCCGGCACTGGCGACTTATCAGAATAGTAACGCCCGCCGATCAGGAGCTTGTCCTGCGTGCCGCGCGCCAGGAGCGCCGCCTCGTCCGCCGGATATGGCAATCCGCCGGCCGCACGCGCCGGCTGGACAAAAATCGATTCATCAATCGCCCAGGTATGGTGATCCACCAGCGATTCCACCGTCGCCAGCCGGCTCCCATCGTACCACCCGCCTGCAAACGGCCGCGCGCTCAGCAACGCCACCGTCGCCGCCAGCAAAAACACCGCCAGCGAAAGCCACCGCGCGCGCGCGCTGCTGGCGTTGGAGCCGGCCCGCCCCCGGGCCGAAGATACGATCCCCCGGCGCAGAGGCGCGCCGCCTCCATCATCGCCAGCTACTCGTGATGGGTCGCCCCGGAACGGCTCCACGTCAGCGCGACCGCCTTGAAAGAGCTGACCACATCGTCCGGTCCCTTGTCCGCGAAAAAGCACTCGTAGAAACCAGGCCCGAGCTCCCACATGTCGCCCTTGTAGTAATCATCGCGATAGAATTGCCAGACCCCGCTGACGACGATGAGCGAGCTGATCCGGTCGTTCCAGAAATCGCCCAGAAAGAGAAAGCTCAAGTTCGTCCGCGCATACGCGCCCTTAAAACCAGCATGATCATAGATGATGATCTCCGGCATCGGCGGCGCCTCGGTGAGGACAGGTTCCTTCTCCAGCGCCGCAGCGCAGGCGTGATACTTCAAGGGCGCGACGTTCCACTTCGTATCGATGACACAGCCATTATTTGGCGACAGCTCGGTTTTGGATATTTCTCTCATAGGGGCTTGTTGTGGCAGGATTCCAACAAAGGCGGCGCCAGATGTCGAGGATTCGATTCGATTGATTTTTTGTGAATCCAGAAACCGCGGGTCGAGTAAACCGTCAGAGCCGATGCTCGCGTTGATCCGAGCGAAGCCGAATTGTCTTGTTCTGCAAATCATGCGAGGCCCGGATGAAGCGCACCGTCTTGCTCTTCGCCCGCATCAAGATGGAATGCGTAATCGTGTGCGGTCCCTGCGTGCGAATGCCGCCGAGCAACGCGCTGTCGCTGATCCCCGTCGCGCAAAAAATAATATTCTCCCCGTGCGCCAGGTCGTCCGCGAAATACACCCGGTCGATCTCCTCCCCATAGCCATCCGCCACCAGTTGCTCCCGCTCCTTCGCATCCCGCGGCCACATCCGGCACTGCATATCGCCGCCCAGGCACTTGAGCGCCGCCGCCGCCAAAACCGCCTCCGGCGAACCACCGATCCCGAGATAGAGATCAATCCCGCTCTCCGCGATCGCCGGCCCGATCGCCGCCGCGATGTCGCCATCGCTGATCATCCGGAGCGAAGCTCCCACCCGCCGGATGTCCGCCACGATTTCCTTATGCCGGGGACGGTCCAGCATCATCACCACCACATCCTGCACCCGCTTCTCGAGCGCGCCCGCCACCGTCAGAAGCGTCTCCTCGATCGAATTCTCCAGCTTCAACCCCGCCAGCCCCGCGCTCCCCAGCGCCCGCACCACCGCCTCCCCGTAGGAGAGCTTCATCATGTAGAAAGAAGGGATATCGCGCAGCGCCACCTTCACTCCCTCCTCCGGGCTGGCCGCCGCGATGCAGGCGATCGAGTTCGGCATCCCCTTCGAGATATTGGTCGTGCCGTCGATCGGATCCAGCGCGATGTCGAACGGCGGCGAACCCGGCATCCATGTGCCCAGTTGTTCTCCTTTAAAAATACCGGGCGCGTCATCCTTGATCCCCTCTCCGATCACCACCTCGCCGCAGATATTCATCAGGTCGAACATTCCCCGGATCGCATCACATGCCGCCGCGTCCGCCAATTCCTTCTCCCCGCGCCCGAGCCATTGGAGCGAATTCAGCGCCGCCGCCTCCGTCGCGCGGACAAAATCAAATTCGATGATGCGCTCGATGTCGTGGTACTTCTGGCGGGGCAGGCGTGGCATAACGAGGGGCAGCTTGGCGCGACTCGCGGGCGCTGACAAGCTCGCCGAAATCGCCTACAGCAAGAGCATGCCTCCCTCCGCATCGGCCGAGAACCCGCTTCGCCTCCAGCTCGACACTTCCCTGCGCGCGTGGGTCGAGCGTTACCAGCGCGAGGTCGTCTTCGAGCAGGTGCATTACCGCGGAGTCCTGACCTGGAAAAACGTCCTCGATCTTTGGGTTTACCAGGAGATCCTCTGGGAAGCCGACATCGAAGTGGTGGTGGAAATCGGCGTCCGCCACGGCGGCACCACCCTTTGGTTATCCGATACCCTGCGTTCCTTCGTCGGCGAGCGCGCCCACGTCATCGCCATCGATCTGGAACCCCCCGCCCACGACTTGCCCGCCAACGTCACCTTTCTCCAAGGTAACAGCACCGCGCCAGAAATCGTGCAACAAGTCCGCGCCCTCTGCGCCGGCCGCCGCACCCTTGTCATGGCCGATGGCGACCACGCCGCCGCCCACGTCCTGGAAGAGTTACGCCTCTACACGCCGATGGTATCCGAAGGTTCCTACTTTATCGCCGAAGACGGCATCGTCGACGTGATGGATTGGGAAGAGCACACCCCCGGCCCGCTCGTCGCCGCGCGGCAATTCGCGGCCGGGTCAGACGAGTTTATCATCGATCACACCCGCGAAAAATTCCTCCTCACCTACGCGCCCGATGGCTTCCTCAAACGGGTCCAGCCGCATCGCGGCTAGCGTCTGGGCGACTGCACTGCTCCCGGCTCACACGCTCAGCCGTTTATTCCGCTCTCCCAACTTTTGCCGCAGCTGCGGCAAAAGTTGGGAAGGCCCGACCGCGCGACTTCCGCGAGAAAGTTGGAGCCGGCGCGCCCTCGCGCCGGAGTGTCGTTCACCAGCTATGAATGAACTTTCGGCCCGGGGGCGGACCGGCTCCATCGCTCTAGCGCAAATGCGCGGAGAGCGAAACCGAGAGATAGCTAAATTCATCCATCTTCTGAGCGTATCTTATCGGGCCACCGCGGCGCTGGCGCTCCCAGTCTCGTCAAGCTGCCCTGCATGATCGTGCCAGCGCGGCAGCCCACTTCTTCCGCCGCAAAACAGCCTCCAGCTTCCCGCTCGATCGAGGTCATGGCCACGTTCGCGAGGCCGCACGGGACGATTTGATCGAACGGAGAAAGATCGCCGCTCACGTTCAACGCAAAGCCGTGCATCGTGATCCATTGCCGCACGCCCACGCCGATCGAGGCGATCTTGCGGTCTTGCACCCAAACGCCCGTCAGTCCGGCACGCGTTTGCGCGGCGATGCCGTAGCCGGCGAGAAGCGCGATCAGAATCTCCTCGATCCAGCGCAGGTAACGATGCAAATCCTGTGCGCCCGCGCGGCGCAGATCGATGATCGGATAACCGACCAACTGGCCCGGACCATGATAGGTGGCCTGGCCGCCGCGATTGATCGGGAAGAGCGGATGCGGGAGATGCCCGGTGCCGCGTAGGCTGGATTGATCCGGCGTCCGCCCGATCGTGTAAACCGGCTCATGCTCCAGCAAAAGCAGCTCGTCGTCTAACGACTGATCGGCCCGCTTCCGCGCCACGATTTCCTCCTGAAGCGTGAGCGCATCACCAAAGGCCATCCGTCCGAGCCATCGGGTCTGAAGTTCACCGGCCATGAGAGACGGAAGCAAAAGTCCCTGGGCCACAGATGAGCACAGATGGAACACAGATGAGGAGGAAAGTCACCGTTCCGATCCTTTTCCCACATCTGTGAAAATCTGTGTCCATTCTGTGGCCAGAAAAATTTCCCTAAATCTGCGCCCCGGTCGGCACCCCGAGCCGCGCCGCCTCCTGCGCCCGGAGATGTGTCAGCCCGATGGCCAGCGCATCCGCCGCATCCGGCCCCGGCGTCTCGGTTAACCCAAGCAGCGCGCGAATCATAAAGGCGACCTGACCTTTGTCCGCGTTCCCACGGCCCACCGTGGCTTGCTTGATCCGCTTCGGCGCGTACTCGAAGACCGGCAACCCGCGTTCCGCCGCCGCCAGGATGGCCGCCCCACGCGCGGCGCCCAGCGCGATCGCCGTCTTGTAGCTCTGCACATAAATGACCGCCTCCAGCGCGCAACAATCCGGCTCATGCGCCTGAATCAAATCCGCCAGGTGCTCCCGGATCGCCACCAGGCAGGCGGAGGGCCGCCGCGCCGCCGGATTATGGATGACGCCCCAATAAAGCGCTCGTTGCTTGCCGCCCAACACCTCCACCACGGCCACGCCGCTGTTCCGCAAAGAGGCATCGATCGCGAGGACACGCATGGCCGGAAGCTTAGCCGGTTTCGTGCATTTTTGCGATCTCGCGCGAGATCGTGCCGGAAGGGACGGCGCGCTTCTTGCATGAGAGGGGTGGCCTGTCGGTAGACGCGCGGACGATCCAGCGCAGGACCACGCGCCTCGGACGCCGCCGCCCGTCGCCGCGCGGCATCCCTACCGCGCTGACCGCTCGGAGATTCAGGATTATCTTCGGACTGATCCTGCTCCGCTGGATCGCTGTGAAAGATAAATCGAAACTCTTTCGAATCTTCCAAGCCGGTGGCTTTACGAGCAGCGGAGGGAACGACGCGTTCGACATCGCAAGCTACCAGATTTTCTCAAAGCCCAAGATTCGGGAAATGCCAAATCATTCACGCACGGCGTGGAAAATTGCGACAGTCGTAGACCACCGTTACAGATACGGCTCGCATGGCCCGCCAGTACATTCTCAACCGCGCGCCGGCCGCGGCGGGGATCCAGATTGATTACGCGGCGGAGCTGAATCCGCAGCAGCACGCGGCGGTGACGGCGTCGCCGGGGCCGCTTCTGGTCATCGCCGGTGCGGGCTCGGGGGAGACGCGGACGTTGACTTATCGCGTGGCCTACCTGCTCGAGAACGGAGTCGATCCGCGGAATATTTTGCTGCTCACTTTTACGAACAAGGCCGCGCGGCAAATGCTGGACCGGGTGGCGAATTTATTGCCGGTGGACGCGAGCGGGCTGTGGGGCGGGACGTTCCACTCGATCGGCAATCGGATGCTGCGGCGGCATGGAAGCGCGCTCGGGTTTTCGAGCGGGTTTACGATTCTGGATCGCGAGGATCAGAAGGATTTGATCGATACCGTGGTCTCGGCGGCGGGGATTAATCCGAAGGAAATCCGGTTTCCGAAGAGCGATGTGCTCGGCGATCTTTTCAGCTTCACGGTCAACACCGAGCGGACGATGGAGGAAATCCTGGCCGAGAAGTTTCCGTATTTCCTCCCCCTGATCGAGCAGATCAAGGACGTCCACGTGCGCTACGAGAAGAAGAAGAAGGCGACGAACTCGATGGATTTCGACGATCTGCTCGAGAAGACGCTGCGGATGCTGAAGGAACATCCGGAGATCGCGGCGTTCTATCGGCGGCAGTTTCAGTTCATCCTCGTGGACGAGTATCAGGACACGAACAAGATCCAGGCGGACTTCATCGACACGCTCGCGGCGGAGCATCGCAATGTGATGGTGGTGGGCGACGACGCCCAATCGATCTACTCGTGGCGCGGGGCAAATTTTAAAAACATCCTCGCGTTTCCGGAGCGTTATCCCGATGCGCAGGTCTTCAAGATCGAGCTGAACTACCGGAGCGTTCCCGAAATCCTCTCGCTCGCGAACGCGGCTATCGCGGCCAATGTGGAGCAGTTCAAGAAGGAGCTGAGCGCGACGCGGGAGACGAAGGCGATCAAGCCGGCGCTGGTGGAGTTGCAGCATGGCGGGGAGCAGGCGCAGTTCATCGCGCAACGGATTCTGGAGCTGCGCGATGAGGGGATCGAGCTGGACGAGATCGCGGTGCTTTATCGCGCGCATTATCATGCGGTCGAGTTGCAGCTCGAGCTCTCGCGGCGGGGGATTCCGTATCAGATCACGAGCGGGGTGCGGTTCTTCGAACAGGCGCACATCAAGGATGTGGCGGCGTTCATCCGCTTCGTGGCGAATCCGCTCGATGAGGTGGCGTTTAAACGGATGGTAAAACTTTTGCCCGGGATCGGAAACAAGAGCGCGGATGGACTTTGGCGGGATTGGGAGGCGGGCTTGGAGAGACAGGCCGAGATCACGCAATGGGGCGAACGGCTGCGCGCGCTCTCGGTCGGGGCACGTTCGAAGAAATCGTGGGAACAGCTCGCTTACACACTCGACGAAATGGCTCCGGGCGGCGTGCCGGCGGCGCCGTCGGAGATGATCACGTCAGTCGTGGAAGCGGTTTACGACGATTACGCGAAGGCGAATTTCACCAACTACGAGCTGCGGCGGGAGGACTTGAATCAGCTGGCGGCTTTCGCGCGGCAGTTCAAGGATGTGAACGAGTTTCTTTCGCAACTAGCCTTGATCAGCAATGTGGACGCGGAGGCGAAGCCGAACCAGGACGCGGAAACGGAGGCGGTGAATCTCTCCTCCGTGCACCAGGCGAAGGGACTGGAGTATCACACTGTCTTCGTCATCTGGCTGACGGATGGGATGTTCCCGAGCGCGCGTTCGCTCGAGACGCGGGAAGCGATCGAGGAGGAGCGACGGTTGTTTTACGTCGCGATCACGCGGGCGCGGGATGAGCTTTATCTGACCTGGCCGCAGATGCGTTTCAATGCGGGCTACGGCGACATGTTTCAGCGTCCCTCGCGTTTCCTGAAGGAGATTCCGACGGAGCTGGTGGAGGATTGGCAGGTCGGGCGGAGCTGATTTTTTCGCCACGGATTAACACGGATTGGGAGATGCTGGAGCCTGAACAAGAACATCCTGTCCACCTTCTGCATCGCGAGGTGACGGAAAAGATCATTGGCGCTGCGTTAGAGGTGCATCAGCAGCTTGGTTACGGATTTCTCGAGCGAGTTTATCAGCGCGCGATGCAGGTGGAGTTGCTGCGCCGCGGATGCCAGGCGGAGATCGAGAAGCGGATTCAGGTTCTGTACAAGAACGTGGTCGTTGGAGATTACGATGCGGATCTGCTGGTCGATGACTGCGTGATCGTGGAGATCAAGATTTCGCCGGAATATGACAAGCGAGACGAGGCCCAGCTCCTCAACGAACTGAAAGCGACTGGGCAAAAAGTTGGACTCCTTTTGAACTTCGGCAGAACGAAAGTCGTGCACAAGCGTCTCATCTTCTGAATCCGTGTTTCATCCGTGTTAATCCGTGGCTAAATGACTCTTTCTCCTGACCAAAAACTCGCCGGCGTGTTGACGCCGCTCTTTGCGCTGCGGACGGACGACGATCTCGGGATCGGCGACCTGGAGGGGTTGCGGCAGTTCGTCGATTGGGCGGCGGGGGTGGGGTTTAAGGTCGTCCAGCTTCTGCCGATCAATGAAACGGGCGGTGACAATAGCCCGTATAACGCGATCAGCGCGATGGCGCTGGAACCGATGACGCTGCATCTCGCGCCCGGCTCGCCCGAGGATCTGACGCGGGCTGATTACGATGAGGTGGTGGCGCAATTCAATCTGCCGAAACTGCGCGCGGGGAGTGTGAAATACGCCAAGGTGCGCGCTTTGAAGCGCGCGCTGCTGGAGCGGGCGTTTGTGCGGTTCGAGGCGCGCCGGCTGGTGGGCGAGGGCGCGTTGGTGGGGTTTCAGGCGTTTATCGAGAGGGAAGGCGGCTGGCTGGAGGAGTATGTTTTCTTTCGCGCGTTGATGGAGGAGAACGACGGGCGGGAAGCCTGGGATCAATGGCCGCTGGAGCACCAATCCATCGCGACGGCGCGGCGCTGGTTTGAGTTGGAGACGCCGGAAGCGAGCGCGCGTTTCGCACAGCGGCAGGCCTTTTTCCGCTATGTGCAATGGCTCGCGTATGAGCAGTGGGGTGCGGCGAAGGAGTATGCGGAGGCGCGCGGCGTGGCGCTGATGGGCGACATTCCGTTCGGCGTCAGCTATTACAGCGCGGATGTCTTCGCGCGGCGCGATCAATTTGCGCTGGAGTGGTCGGGCGGGGCGCCGCCGGAGCCGTACTTTAAGGAGGATGAGTTCACGCAAAAGTGGGGGCAGAACTGGGGCATCCCGCTTTACGATTGGGCCGCGATGCGGGCGAATGATTTTTCCTGGTGGCGACAGCGGATCACCGGCGTGCATCACATCTTCCACGTCTTTCGGATCGATCATGTGCTCGGGTTTTATCGCATCTACGCTTTCCCGTGGCGGCCGCAGCGGAACGCGGAGTTTTTGCCTTTGAGCTGGGAGGAAATGCTGCGCGAGACGGGCGGCCGCAGGCCGCGATTCACGCCGCGCGATGATGAATCGCCGGAGAACGGGGAGGCGAATCGGCGGGAGGGGGAGGATTACCTGCGAGTGATGCTGGAGGCGGCGGGCGATACGCGTTTGGTGGGCGAAGACTTGGGCACGGTGCCGGATTATGTTCGGCCGAGTTTGCTCTCGTTAGGCATCGCGGGTTTTAAAATCCCACAGTGGGAGACGACGGCGGATCAGGGGCCGGTGCCAGGGGAACGCTATCAGCGGCTCTCGGTGGCGACTTACGCGACGCACGATCACAAGCCGCTCCGCGCGACCTGGGACGATGCCTTCCACGGGGACGACGAGATCCGTGCACAGGCTCGTGAGGATTTGGATCGCATCGCCATGTTTGCCGGGATCGAAGGCTTGGATGCGGAGTCGGATTACGAGCGGGATTTTTATCTGGCGGCGCTGGCGGCGCTTTTCCAGAGCAATGCCTGGATGGCGATTGTAATGATCACCGATCTGCTGGCGCGGAAGGATCGGTTTAATGTGCCGGGGACGGCGGCGGATTCGAACTGGAGTCGGCGGTTACAGTTGACGGTGGCGCGGCTGGGCGCGAGCCGCACGGTGAAGCATCGGATGAAGGTGGTTCGTTCGCTTTTGGAGAAGACGGGGAGGATTTAGCCACAGATGAACACAGATTTTCACAGATAGGGAATGGGAGGGATGGGGGCACTGATGCTTCCGCTTCCCCATCTGTGTTTCATCCGTGTTCATCTGTGGCAAAACGCCTTTCCCCCGCTTCACCAAAAAATCCGTGTTTCATCCGTGCGCATCCGTGGCTAAAGAAGAGGCATGAATTCCCCGATCAAAGTGGCGATCACCGGCGCGGCCGGACAAATTGGTTACTCCCTTCTCTTTCGCGTCGCCTCCGGGGCGATGTTCGGGCCGAATCAGCCGGTCGAGCTGAACTTGGTCGAGATCGCGCCCGCGCTCGATGCGCTCAAAGGCGTGGTCATGGAGCTGGACGATTGCGCGTTCCCGCTCTTGAAGGGCGTGGTGGCGACGGCCGATCTGGACGAGGGATTCCGCGACGTGAATTGGGCCTGCCTGGTCGGCAGCGTGCCGCGGAAGGCGGGGATGGAACGCGGCGATTTGCTCGGGATTAACGGGAAGATTTTCATCGGCCAGGGACAGGCGATCGAGAAGAACGCTGCCTCCGATGTGCGCGTGCTCGTGATCGGGAATCCGTGCAACACCAATTGCATGATCGCGATGAACAACGCGAAGTCGATCCCGAGCGAGCGCTGGTTTGCGATGACGCGGCTGGACGAAAACCGCGCCAAAGCGCAGCTGGCGCAGAAGGCGGGCGTGGACGTGACCAAGGTGACGAACATGACCATCTGGGGCAATCATTCCGCGACGCAGTATCCGGATTTTTATAATGCGAAGATCGACGGCACGTCGGCCGCCGAAGTGATCGGCGACGAGAGCTGGCTGAAGGAGACGTTCATTCCCGCGGTGCAGCAGCGCGGCGCGGCCATTATCAAGGCTCGTGGTTCTTCATCGGCGGCGTCGGCGGCGAATGCGATCGTGGACTCGGTGCGCTCGCTGACGACGGAGACGAAGGCGGACGATTGGCACAGCGTGGCGGTTTGCTCCGATGGCAGCTACGGCGTGGAGAAAGGCTTGATCGCGTCCTTCCCGGTGCGCAGCGAAGGCGACCAGTGGGAGATCGTGCAAGGCGTGGAGCTGAATGAATTCAGCCGCGGCAAAGTGGACGCTTCCGTGGCCGAGTTGAAGGAAGAGAAAGCGCTCGTGAGCGAGCTGCTTCCAAGGTCGTGAACGGCGGCCGCGGTTTCGACGCGAACGGCGGTTACGCCTTTTGCCCGTGCACGAACATGGCGCTGTCGTAGTAGGTGCGGAAGCTGGTCACGGCTTCGGCTCCGAATTCGATCACGCTCACGCCGCGATACTCGATCTCGTGGCCTTCGGCCGTGGTGCCGCGCGATTTCCATTCCAGCGCCGCCTGTTTATCACTCACGACTTCGCCGGTGAACTCCGACGCGATCTCGCGGAACTGCGCCAGATAAGCCTGCCAGAACGTTTTCGCGTCCGCTTCATGTTCGCCGCCGAGATTGGTCAACTGTGCGTCTTTCGCGAAGAGACTCACGATGTGCTCGGCGTCGCGAGTCGATTCCGTTTTCTGCAAAGCCTGCTTGAAACGCGCCGCCATTCCGTCCTGGTTATTTCCGCTCATGCCCAGTCTACGGGCGGCGACCCGTTTCTGGATGAATTAAACGGATAATTCTGCGCCGGTGAGCCGTTGAAACGCCTCGCGATACTTCGCGGATGTTTTCTCGATCACTTCGGCGGGGAGCGACGGCGCGGGCGCAGTTTTGTCCCAATCGAGCGTCTC
>JBBSLZ010000088.1:0-10949 GCA_038233435.1 Chthoniobacterales bacterium | reverse complement strand
TCTTGAAAACGCTCGAATGGGAGGCTCGGGGTCAGTCCTGAGGAAGAGAACACTTTCCCACGATCGGGAGGCGGGAACTTTCTCTTAATCGCTGATCTCGGGCGTTCCTCTGGCGGAGTGCCAAAATCTTGCCATTTCGACCGACACTGCGGGATCGTTGATTTGATACACGATGCGATACGGCGCCTGAATGATTTCGCGCAGCGTTTCTATCAGTCAGAAATTGGGGGTCAGTCTAAGATTCTTGACAAATTCAGTCAGGATGGGGTTGCTGGGTTGACGCGAAGCATCCGGATCGAATATGAGGGAGCGTTCTATCATGTGAGGCGCGGGGGAATCGCAGGGAGGCGATCTTTGGCGGAGACGAGGATCGGGAGTTGTTCTTGAAAACGCTCGAATGGGAGGCTCGGGGTCAGTCCTGAGGAAGAGAACACTTTCCCACGATCGGGAGGCGGGAACTTTCTCTTAATCGCTGATCTCCGGCGTTCCTCTGGCGGAGTGCCAAAATCTTGCCACTTCGATCGACACTGCGGGATCGTTGATTTGATACACGATGCGATACGGCGCCTGAATGATTTCGCGCAGCGTTTCTATCTGGAACTCTGGCACCATTCGACCGATGCGCGGAAACTCCTCCAGCCTTCGCAGTTGGGCGACGAGAGAATGCCCAACCCGCTTGGCCGGTGGGTTGTCTCGCGCGATGTATTCGACGATTTCGGCCAGATCGCGAATCGCGATCCGCGACAGGACTACCGTGAAGCCCACACGTCGATTTCCTTCTCCACTTCGTCGAGCGGAACAACATCTCCGCGGGCAATTGCGTCGAGGCCTTCACGGACACCCGCGATAAATTCAATCCGCTCGCGGATATCCGCGAACGTGGATTCATCAGGCAATTTTTGAATCGCATCGAGGACAAACGCCTTTGCGGTCATGGTCCGAGTGTACTGCGGAGACGCCGAATTGGTCAACCTCCGCGTCCGTCACAAGAAGGACGCTGCTTGCGCAGCGCCCTCCGAAAGAGGCACGGGAGTCAAATTGGGGGTCAAGTCAAATTGGGGGTCAGGCTAAGATTCTTGACAAATCCAGTCAGGATGGGATTGCTAGGTCTTGGCGCGAAGCATCCGGATCGAATATGAGGGAGCGTTCTATCACGTGATGGCGCGGGGGAATCGCCGGGAGGCGATCTTTGGCGGAGACGAGGATCGGGAGTTGTTCTTGCAAACGCTCGGGGAGGCGTGCGCGATGACCGGCTGGCGAATTCACGGCTGGGTGTTGATGGGAAATCACTATCATCTCTTGGTGGAAACGCCGGCAGCCAACCTGGTAAGTGGGATGCAGTGGTTGCAGAATACTTATACGCGGCGCTTCAACACGCGGCACCGGGCCTGGGGTCGATTGTTTGGCGATCGCTACAAGGCGGTGCTGCTCGAGGGCGAGGCCTACTATTATGAGACGCTGCTCAATTACATTCATCTCAATCCGGTGCGGGCGGGGTTGGTCAATCCGGAGCGGGGGCAGAGCGTGGCCGATTACGCCTGGAGCAGTGTGGCGCGCGGCTATGCCGTGGCCCCGCGGCAGCGGCCGAAGTGGCTGGCAGCGGCGGCGGGCCTGGAAATTCTCGGGTGGCCGGACAATGCCTCAGGACGCCGCGGCATGATCGAATCGCTCAACCGGCGCGCCATCGAAGAGGGGCTGGAGCGGGCTGGAATTCCCGTCGCCGGGCCGGAAGTGGACCGGCGTCTGAGCGACCTACGCCGGGGCTGGTATTGGGGCAGTCAAGCCTTCGCAGAAAGGGTGCTGAAGGGCGCCGAGGCGGTGCTGAGAAAACGAAGGCATCCCAGCGGCCGCGCGGGAGGGGAAAGCAAAGCCCAGGGCGAGGCCGAGGCACGGCGATTGTTGGCGGCAGGGTTGCGGGCGGCAGGGTTGACCGCGGCGGAGTTGCGCCGCCTGAAAGGAAGCGATCCGAGGAAGGTTGCCCTGGCGCGGGTGATTTGGGAGAACACGACGGTGAAAATGAACTGGATTGCGGACGAACTCTCAATGAAGAGCGCGGCGAACGTGAGCCAGCAGTTGCGCCGCGGGCGGCCGGCGACGCCAAGGCTTCCACCGGCCTTGGCCTGCTGGATCAAACAGTCATGATTCTTAGCCTGACCCCTATTCTCCCGCCCCTGACCCCTATTCTCCGGCCCCCGAGCGTCTCAATGGCTTGCGCGAGGTGGATGTGAACTGGGCCGTCGCGCAGGCGCTGCGCGTTTTGCTGGAGGAAAAAGGCTACGTCGTCGTCCTCACGAAAACTTCGTTGCCGGAAATGGTGACCAACAAAAGGCGGGCGGAGATCGCCAACGAAGCGTCCGCCGATTTGATGCTGCGACTGCATGCTCGGAAGGCCCGAGCGGATACACCATCTACTTCCCGCGCCGCCAGGGAACCGTGGAAGGATTCAAGGGGCCGTCGCGGACAATGATCGAAGCATCCGAGCGCGCGGCGACCGCGTTTCATCGCGGCCTGAAAGAGGAGTTGGGCGAGCGATTGAAAGACCACGGCATCCGAGGCGATGAGCAAACCGTCATCGGCGGCAAGCAGGGAGCACTGACCGGTTCCATCTATAGCAAGGTGCCCGCCCTCCTCGTTGAGATGGTCAACCTGGCGAAACCGGCCGACGCGAAATGGATCCAGGAGCCGGCGAACCAAAAGCTATTCGCGCAAGGATTGCTGGCCGGGATCGCCGCCGTCGCCGGATCGGCCGCGCGCTAACTAAAAGGGCGCAGGAAGGCTTCACGGCAGGCGGTAAGCTTCCACGCGAGCGATTTCCTATCGTGTTATTCGCGCCGCTCTGTCGGCGTACTGCGCGTGACCTGCAATCGGACGCGTGTTTACTCCAACAGAAGCCCACGGGTGGCGGCGCTTGGGTTAGGCGCGCTCTGGACTTGCTTTAGCCGGCGAGCGCGTCGGATGCCTGCCGGACGGGATCGAGGTGAAGCAAATCGGCTACGTAGTGGACCAAGTCTTCGAGCCGGATGGGGTGAGCGAGGAAACTGTAGCCGCTCAGGACGCCGGCGGAAATGACGCCTCCGGCGGCGGCCGATTCCACGCGCAAGAAAAGCATCGGGGTATCGCGCAAGGCGGGATCGGCTTCGAGCTGGCGGGTCAGTTCGTCGGTATGCGAGGGGGTGGAGGACAGGTCGGAGAGGATCAAATCGGGCTGAAACCAGCGCGCGGTGTGGAGCGAACGGCTCCGGCTGGTTTCTTCTTTGATCTCGTAGCCGCCGGTGGCTTCGAAGGCCTGCCTAACGAGCGCGACAACGCAAGGTTCGTAATCGAGGAGTAGAATTTTTTTGAGGAAGATCATGAGGCACCGCCGTTCCAGTAATTATAAGCACTGGGCGTGCCATGGATTGTCGGAACGCGGACTCGGGAGCAGTGCGCCGGGAGTGGCTGGCGTGGGAGGTTTTAGCCGAGCGCTTGCTCTGGTTTGGGGAGCGGGTGAGCGGTCCGGCCTTCTTGGTCGCCGCAGCGCGGGCGACCCTACCCGAGGAAGCCTAGATTCGGATTGGCGAAGCGGCCGATGTTGGGCAGCACCATCGGCAGGTCGGTGGCGCTGACTCCGAACCAAGTGGCGAGTGTGGCGGAGAATTCGTCCACTGAGGTGGTGGGAATCCAGCGGCCTTGGCCGGTATCGTCGGGGCCATTGACTGCGAGAGTGGGGAAGGTGCCGAAGAGCCGGCCGCCGCGGACGGCGCCGCCCATGACGAACTGGTGGCTGCCCCAACCGTGATCGGAGCCGCTGCCATTGGTGGGAAAGGTGCGGCCGAAATCGGAGGCGGTGAAGGTGGTGACGTTCGAGGCGACGCCGAGTTCGGCGGTGGCGTTATGGAAGGCGTTCATCGCCTGGCTGAGCTCGGTGAGGAGATTGCCGTGGGCGGTGAGTTGAGCGCCGTGGGTGTCGTAGCCGCTCACGGCGCAGAAGAAGATCTGGCGTTGCAGGCCGAGGGTGTTCCGCGCGGAGATTATTTTGGCCACCATGTTGAGCTGGCTGGCGAGCGAGCTGGCAGGAAAAACGGTGGTGAGCGGCGGGGCGCTGGCGAGGGCGGCGGTGAGGATCTGGTTATTGCCGATCGAGCGGGTGACGGTGTCGGAGTAGGTCTGGGCGAAGAGATTATTCCGCGGTAGGGCGAGCAACTGCTGGAAGCCTTGATAACGGGCATCCGCGATCGCGCTCCCGCTTAAACCAGTGAAGGCGATGCTGCCGCTGGGTGAGACCTGGTAGGGAATGACCTGGTTGCCGACCTGGAAGGTGTTGGTGCCGGCGAGCGAGATGGCGAGGGAGATGTTCGAGTTGCCGTTGAGCGAGCGGAGGAGATCGGCGGTGCGTCCGCCCCAGCCGGTGCGGAGCGGCTGATCGGGCACGGAGGTTTGCCACTGCACCGATTGATCGGAGTGGGAGAAGAGGTGTTCGGGGACGGCGGCGCCGCCGGCGAGGTATTGGGCGCGGGTGACGGGGGCGACGAGGGTACCGACGTTGGCCACCATGGCGAGGCGGCCGGTATTAAAGAGCGTTTGCAGCTCGGGGAGATTGGGGTGGAAACCGAAGTCCCGCCCGTCGCCCGCGGCGAGCGTGAGAGGAAGCAGGCTTTCGCGCGTGAGGGACAGGACTCCGCGGGCGGCGGTGTAGGAGGTGTAGCCGCTGGGGTCGTGCGGGACGATGACGTTATTGGCGTCGTTCCCGCCGTAGAGGAAAAGGCAGACGAGGGCTTTGTAGTCGCCGCTGACGGCGGAGGCGGCGCTGATTTTTCGGAGATCGAACAGGGTGTTGAACAGTCCGGAGGTCCCGAGGGCGGCGCAGGCGGCCTGGCGGAGGAAGGTGCGGCGAGTCGGAGAGTACATGGGTCGGCTATTTTTGGACGACGTATTCGGGCGCGGTGACGATGAGGTAGAGCGCGGTCCGGACGCGCTCGGTCGGATTGCTGGGGGGGATCTGGTCGAGCGTGTTAATCAGGATGGCACGCATTTCGGGGGACATCTGGCTGGCCATCAGGACGGTGTTCAGGTGGTCGACGAGCTGGGCGGAATCGGCGGCGAGGGAGAGCTCGGTGGTGAGATTGAGGGTGGTCCGATTGCTGGAGGGGCCGAGGCCGGTGTAGATGGCGGTGCGCAAATAGTTGGCGATCGTGACCACAGTCGTCTCGGTGGTGATCTGGAACTCCGGGCTCTTCAAGTGCGCCTCGGCGATGGCGCCGGGCGCCTGGTAATCGGGCGCGAAGAAATTGAAGACGCTAGGAGCGCGGAGAGGTGTCTGCCCGAGCGCGGAGTAACCGGTGATGTTCAGGGTACCGCTGGGGGCGGAGGCGCCAAAGGCGCGCAGGAGACTCGTGAGGCGGAGCGCGGGCTCGCGCAGGTGGCCGTAGCCCTGGCCGGTGCGGAGCGCGCCGCGCGCATCGTAATCGAGGAGAATGGCGCGGACCACGGCGCGCATGTCGCCGCGCACGCCTTGCCCGTTGTTATTAAAAATTGCGGCGACGCGGTAAACGTATCCGGGGCTCGGATTACTGGTGACGAGGCGCTGGATGAGTTGCTGGCAGACGAAGGGGCCGACGTTGGGATGGTTAAAAATCGTGTCAAGCGCGTCGTCCAGATCCTTGGGCGCGGTCTGATTGGCCGGCAGGGCGACGCCATCGAGGATGCTTTTGGCGGCGGTCTCGTGTTGACTCGCCACGCTGATCATGGGGGCGCGGAAATTCGCCGGTGCGTTGAAGGTGGGCGTGCCGGATTGCGCGTAGGTCCAGCCGGTGAAGACTTGCGCGAAGCCGAGGATCGTCTCCTGGCCGTAGGTTTCGATCGGAAGATTAAGCGAACTGAAGGCAAGCGTGCCGTCCTGGTGCAAGCGGTAGAGGCCGACCGAAAAGAGCTGCAGGACTTCGCGCGCGAAGTTTTCGTTCGGGAGAGTGCCGCGCGCGGGGTTGGCTTTGGCGTTTTTGAGCATGTCGAGAAACGCGCCCATGGTGGGGTTGAGGGTGACGTCTTCGAGGAGGTCGCGGAAATTTCCGAAAGCGTCGCGCAGGAGCACATCGTAATAGGTGGCGAGGCCACCGCCTTCATTCCCCAGGCCGGCGCTATCGGCGGAGACGACCAGGATTTCGCTGAGGGCGAAGGCCACGCGCTGGCGGAGTTGATCGGGCGCGGCGATGGCGCGATTCCAAAATGCATCCTGCACCTGGGCGAAACCGGGCGGGGTGACGCCGGCGGCATCGACGAACGGAAGGAGGTAAGTGGGCGGCAGATTGAGTTGCTCGGCAAGAAAGGGGTCGAGGCCTTGCGTCTGCACCTGCGCGACCTGCGCGCGGATCGGGCCAAAGGTGGATTGCTCTAGTAGACGCGCGGCGTCGGTGGCCGTGGGGGAACCGCCGGGGAGCGCGGGCGGCGGGGTCGGGACGGGCGCGGCTTGCCCGCCGGTGGAGAAGTTAAAATAGCCTTTGATTTCGCCGCTCGGATTGTTCGAAGTGTGGATGTTGAGATAGGTCTGCCCCGAACGCAGCGCCGCCTGGATGTCGGCCACGGTCATGGTGCCGACGGGTCGGAAGACCCAGATGAAAGTGCCGTCGGGTTGTGCGACCGCATCGTCGAGATCGAAGAGAATGGTCCCACCTGGCCCGTGGATGTGCATGCCGGTAACGGGCGAGGAGAGGTTAGTGAAATTAAAGGAGAGAATGGCCGAAAGCCCGTCGCCAGCCAGGCGGAGAGTGGCGCTGCCGGAGCCGTTCGAGACGGTGCTGCCTTGGGCGCGCAGTTGCGCGAGGTAGAGGGTGGAGCCATCGGCCTGGGGCGGCTGATCGAGATCGTATATCTCGATCAAGGCCACGCCGGTGCTGCCGTTTTTTCCGCGCACGACGGCGCTGTAATTTCCGGGGACGAGCGAGGCGATGAGAGCGGGCTCACGATCGTCGGTAGGCGCGAGCGCGCTGGCGGCGACCTCGGCTTCCTGAGTGCTGCGCCAGTCATCGTTTTCCGCGAAGCGGGCGCCGTTGCCGTCGAAAAGTTCGAGGGTCGGATCGTCGAGACGGCCAGCGATGGCGCTGCCGTTCAAACTCAAACTCGGCCCGCGCACCCGCATGATCATGCGTTTGGGTTGTGCACCGCGGAGAATGAATCCGCCGATCATGACGTCGTCACCTGTCTGGACTTTGCCGCGGGTGGAAAGGTTGACCAGACGCGCGGGCGCCTGGTCGGCGTCCAGATCGTAGATTTCCACCAAGGCCACGCCGGCGCCGTCGCTGACGCCGCGGACGACGGCGGTGTAGCTGCCTACATTCAGGCTCGCGATGAGTGCGGAATCGAGATCGTTCCCCGGCGCCAGGCCCGCGGCGACGAGGGCGCTTTGCTGCCCACTGCGCCAATCGTCGTTGGCCGCGACGATCGCGCCGGTCGCGTCGTGTAATTCCAGGATGGGATTCGCCAATTTGCCCGCGACCGGAAGGGAGGGGCCAAGAGCGCGGATCGCGACTTTTTTCTGTCCGGTGCCGACGACGATAAAGCCACCGATGAGGACATTGTCGCCCGTCTCGACTCGCATCCGGGTGGAAATATTGACCGCTGAGGAGGTCGTTTGCGCGGAGGCGTCCAGCGCTAGGCTGCCGCAGCAAAGAGTCAGCAGGAGAAGATGTTTCGCCCGAGCGCGCTGGGATGGATTGGTCATACGACGGTGGGCTGGCCGCAGCGGAACCAGTCAAGCTGGGGCCGCCGGATTTTCCAATGCAATTCGGAGCAAGATTTAAACCAGCTCTGCGTCTCATGTTTTTCGAGGGCACCGCGTCTCTCGACGGGAGGCGCTGCCCGGAAGTCGTCCTTTCTGTGCCCCTCTCGCTATGCTTAATTGATTCTTCATGTCCTCCCCTGCCAAGAAGCTCAGCCCTGAGCTGAATTTCGAAGCGGCGATGGACCGGCTCGAGACGATCGTGGCGCAAATGGAATCGGGCCAGATGCCGTTGGAAGAATTGATCGTGCGCTACGAAGAAGGAATGAAGTTGGTCAAGACCTGCCAGGAGCGCCTGGCCAGTGCGGAGCAAAAAATAGAAATCATCACCCGAAATCACGCCGGGAAACCGGTCGTGCAGCCGTTCGATCCCGCCGCTGCGACGGGGCGGTCGGCGGCTACGACCCCGGCGGAGACAGAAAGCGAACATGACGAAGTCAGACTCTTCTAAGGCCAGCCCAGCCGCACAATTCCTGCCCGGCATCCGATCGCCTGCCGACGTCAAAGCGCTGAAGGAAGCGGATCTGCCGCAACTGGCGCAGGAGGTGCGTGAGGCATTGATCAGCGTGCTTTCGAAAACGGGCGGCCACCTCGGGCCGAACCTGGGCGTGGTGGAGTTAACGATCGCGCTGCATCGGGTTTTCGAGACGCCGAAGGACAAGTTCGTTTTTGACGTCAGCCATCAGGGCTACGTGCACAAGATGTTCACCGGGCGGCTCGATCGGATCGGGACGATGCGGCAATACGAAGGCCTGAACGGCTTCCTGCTCCGGACGGAGAGCGAGCATGATTGCTACGGCGCGGGGCATGCCGGGACGGCGCTTTCGGCGGCGCTCGGGATGGCGGTGGGCCGGGATTTGCGAGGGACAAACGAACACGTGGTAGCAGTGGCGGGCGACGCGGCGTTGACCTGCGGGATCAGTTACGAGGCGCTGAACAACGCCAAATCGCAGACGAAAAGGTTCATCGTGGTCTTGAACGATAACGAGTGGTCGATCGCGAAAAATGTGGGCGCGATTGCCTCCTATCTGAACAACATCGTGGCCAATCCGACCTATGCCGGCTTGCACGATAAGGCGCGGCGTTTCATCGAGGCGATTGCGGGCCGGAGCGTGGTGAATCTGGCGCACAAAGTGGAGGAAGGCGTGAAGGGGTTGCTGGTGCCGAGCGTGATTTTTGAAGAGCTGGGGATGCGTTACTACGGGCCGATTGATGGCCACGACATTCCGACTTTGATCAAGACGTTCGAGTTTTTGAAAACGCAGGACGAGCCCGTCCTGCTGCACATCCTGACCAAGAAAGGAAAGGGTTACGATCCGGCGTTGGCCAAGCCCGACAAGTTTCACGGTCTCGGCAAATACAAGGTGGAAAGCGGCGAGACGGCCGCGAGTCCCACCCCGACGTATTCGGAAATCCTGGGCAAGACGCTGGGCCAATTTGCCGATTCCAATAAGAACATCGTGGCGATCACGGCCGCGATGCCGAGCGGCACGGGGCTCGGAATATTCCAGGCGGCGCACCCGGATCGTTACTTCGACGTCGGGATTGCAGAGGAACACGCGGCTCTCTTCGCCTGCGGGATGGCGACGCAGGGATTGAAACCGTTTCTGACCATTTACTCGACCTTCATGCAGCGCGCTTACGACATGATCATTCACGATATGGCGCTGCAGAATCTGAACGTGGCGCTCTGCATGGATCGCGCCGGTTTGAGCGGCGACGATGGTCCGACCCATCACGGCCTATTCGATATCGGCTATCTCCGGCACGTGCCGAACATGGTCCACATGCAGCCGAAGGATGAAGACGAATTCGTCGACATGCTCTGGACGATGGCCAATCATACCAGCGGGCCGATTGCGGTGCGTTATCCGCGTGGTGCCGGCACGGGGGCGCAACCGAAGGCGGCGCCGAAGTTGCTCGAGATCGGCAAGGCGGAAGTGGTGCAACACGGCCGTGATGTCGCGATCTTCGGGCTGGGCAACATGTTCGAAGTAGGCCAGGAAGCGGCGCGCCTGCTGGAGGAGAAAGGCTATTCGGTGGCGCTGATCAACCCGCGCTGGATCAAACCGCTCGATACCGGCACGCTGGAGTTTTTCGCCCGTGGGACGCAGGTGCTCTGCACGCTGGAAGATCACGTCCTGCACAACGGTTTCGGCTGCGGCGTGATGGAGCATCTCTACTCGCAAGGCATTCACACTCCGATAGTGCGGATCGGCTGGCCCGACCAATTCGTCGAGCACGGCACGATCCCGATCCTGCGGCAGAAACATGGTCTCACCGCCGAGGCGCTGGTCGAGAAAGTGCTTCCGCTCCTGGACAAGAAAGCGCGTCCCACGCACAGCGCGGCCTAATTATCCGAACGGATCTTCGAGGATCCGTTGGAGACGTCGGGCGAGGGGAGATGGGAGTTTTTCCACCCAGCTTTCATCGATCAAATGCACCTCGAGCAAATCGCGCAGGTGCATCCGATCCTTATCGCGGAAGGCCGAGAGTTTCATGCGGACGAGAGCCTCCAGCGGGATCAACGCAAACCCAGCGCTCTCCTCCGCACCGCCGGGATCGGGGGCGGCTTCCGGACTGGTGGGCGTGACCTTTTCGCTGGCCCAGATGATGTGAAACGCATCCCGGACCTTGGCGCTGCGTTCGTCCAGAAAAACGTCTATTTTCCCAGCCCGCCCGAGGCCGCTTAGTTGCCGATGAATGAACCCCGCCCTCTCGAGCGAAGTCCGAATGCGCGCGAAGTCTTCCCGTCGCACCAGAAGGTCGACGGCGCGGGTATTGCGGACGGCGGTTTCATCCACACGCGAAACCCAGGCCGCCACAGCGTTGCCGCCAACTACGGCGTAGGGCACTCCAGCCTGACGGAGCGCTTCGGCCGCGCGCAGGAGGCGTTGGCGCACCTGTATGATTCCCTCTTCCATGCGGCTCCATGACACGTGGCCGATTTTCATTGTCTGGCAAAGACTCTACCATAGCGCATGAGTGCGATTGAAGCTTCCGGGCTAACCAAGGTCTACCGCACCTACCGGAAAGAGAGCGGGCTGCGTGGCTCGCTGAAGGGATTGCTTCGCCGTAAGTACGACGAGACGCGCGCGGCGGACGATATCTCGTTTCGGATCGAGGAGGGCGAGCTGGTCGGTTTCCTGGGACCGAACGGCGCCGGCAAGACGACTGTCTTGAAAATGCTCTCCGGACT
>JBBSLZ010000087.1:0-10964 GCA_038233435.1 Chthoniobacterales bacterium | reverse complement strand
CGCCGCCGGCAACTCCCGCGCTTCGATCCAGAGTTCCTTTTGCTCCACTCGCTCCGCACGTCGCTCGAACATTCCCCTCCTTTAGCAAACTCCAATCCCAGACCACGAGGTTTTTCAACAGGCTGCTAAGGTGCGAATTCATGTCGGCCCAGGCAACGCCCTGGAAGAACTATCCCACCAAGGTCCCAAGCCCCCAAAAGGGCGTTTCGCCCCCCTCGGCTAGGTCGTGCGTGACACCCACTAAAACCGCCGGAACCAGCTGTAAGGAAAAGCGTCACCCGGGCAATCCGTCGCCCAGCGCGGCGGATTCATCTCTCGATGCGGCCGCACCGGGATGGCCTTCCCGTCCGCCTTCCCGCAGCGCTCCCGCAAATATTTGATCAGCTCCTCCGTCGCCGCCAACTGCGCCGCCGTCGGCTGATCCCGGTTAAAATCCCCCACCAGACAAATCCCGAGCGAAATATTGTTCAGGTAATCGCTATGCACATGGCCGCCATTGATTTGGCGCCGCCAGCGATCGCCCACCTCCACTTCACCATCCCCCGAGGAACGCCCGTTCCCGACCACAAAATGGTAGGCCATCCCGTTCTGCATCCGCCGCACATTCCGATGGTAATAATCGAACGCCTTCGCATTCCCCTGCCGCGTCCCGCTGTTGTGCACGATCATGAATTTCCAGCGCGACCGCTGCACCGGCGCACGCCGAATCGCATCGATTACGCTCCGGCTCAGGTAACGATAATTCTTCTCCCCTCCCCCGCCGAAGAGCCGCGACCAAAAACTACGCCGGGGCGGCGGAGCCGGTGGCGGCTCGAAACCCTTCTCCTCCTCGATCCCCGATTTCTGAATCGTGATATCGGCTGGCGGCAGATTGCGCGGCTGCGAAGGTTCCGCCTCCGGCAGCGGCGGCCTCAGATCGGGCGTCGCTCGCGGAGTCGAGACGCGGCGCGGCGTCTCCTCCTCGGACTTCGATTTCCCAGAACCAGAGCCCTTCTTCCGCTCCGCTCTCTTCCCGTCCTCGTCGTCGTCGTCGTCGTCCTCGCCCTTCGTCGATTTCTTTTTCGCCGGCGTGGCCGATTTCTCCGCTGCGCTCCCTTTCTTCTTCTTCTTCGAAGCCGCCTTCGGTTTCCCGGTCGACTTCGAAGACTTGCTCGGCGTCGGCGAACCGACCGCCCGCATCTCCTCCCGCGCCTTCAAAAACGCATCCCGCTTCTTCTTATCCGCCTCGCTGATCTGCGCGTGCAAGAGAGTCCCGACCACCGCGCTGCCCCACGCCGTCAGCAAACAAAGCCAGACCACCAGCCGGGTCCGTCCCTTCCGCCGCGAAAGCGAGAGCAGCCGTTTCAAGCCGGCTCGGGCTCCGCGCTCGCCGCCGCGGCTTCCGCCTCCGCGCGCACCGCCGCCTTCTCGCGTTCGCGGCCCAGAATGGCGTTCAGTTTTCCGCCCAGCAAAAGAAACAGACAGGTCAAATACATCCAGGTCAGGAGCACGATAATGGAAGCGAGCGCCAGGTAAGTCGGATTATAGCGGTCATATTTCGTCACGTAATACTGGAAAAGCTTCGTCACTACGATCCAGCCGATCGCGAAAAACACCGCCCCCGGAATCGCCTGGCGCACCGTGAAATAATTCTCGGGCGTGAGCAGATACAGCCCCAATGCCAGAATCACCAGCGCCACCCCCGTCAGCGGCAAATTCAAAAACGCCACCCACGCCTGCAGCGGAATCGTCAGTTGGAAATTCACCTCCGCGATTCCCGCCAGCAGTTCGCCGAAGACCATCGCGTTAAAACAGATGAAGATCGTGATCCCGAACCAGAAGAGAAGGAAAAACGAGATCACGTATTTCGACCACCAATTCCTATCTTCCGCCACTCCATGCGTGCGGCTGAGCGCGTGCGAAATGGTCGAGATAAACAGCGTCCCCAGCCACACTCCGAGCACGATCCCCACATTTCCGAGGAAGCCGGTCGCACCCGTCGTGACCACGTTCGCCACCGCCCCATCCAGGATATCCTGCACCTTCGGATCGGGCGGCAGGAAGCTCTTCAAGATCGAAAACATCTGGTGCAGCTTCGCCGGGTCCGTGCCGAAAAGTCCGAGCAGATGCCAGAGAAAAAGCAGCCCCGGCGCCAGCGTGAAGAGAAACTGATACGCCATCTGCGCGGCCAGGCCGGTGGTATTATCCATCGCCGTCTCCCAGATCAGACGCCGCGTTACCCGGCCCGCAAATTTGAGGCGTCTCATCGCGGTCGAGAGTTTACTTTGCCTCACCGAAATATCCATTAGAACTCATTCCGAGCCGCGCCGCGCGCGCTCGGAATGACGAAATCCGAATGACGAAGCTCGAAACAATCACGAATGACGAAGCCCGAACGCTCCGGCATCTCTCCTTCGTCATTCGGACTTCGGCATTATTTCGGACTTCGGGATTCGGGCTTCGTCATTCCCCCCTCTCCTAACGAGTTTTGAAAAAAATCCTCATCCTGACCGCCGCCTTCGGCGAAGGCCATAACAGCGCCGCCCGCGGTCTCCGGCAAGGCCTCCTCCAGCTCGCCGGCCGCGACGTGCGCGTGGAAGTGCACGACCTCTTCGCCGAGACCTACGGCCCCGCCAATACCTGGGCGCGCGAGATGTATCTCGGCCTCATCAACCAATGGCCCCAGACCTGGGGCTACGTCTATCGCTGGCTCGATCGCCAGCAAAAATTCGCCGGCGCCCTCCGTGTTTTCTTTACCCTTAAAAAACACTTCCGCCGCCTCCTCGATACCTTCCAGCCCGATATCATCGTCACCGTCTATCCTGCCTACTCCCACATGCTCGACGAGATGCTCGGCCCCGTCGACGGCCACAGCGCCCGGCGAGTCGTCGTCATCACCGATTCCCTCTCCGTCAACGCTATCTGGTTCCGCTGCAGCGCCGATTATTTCCTCCTCCCAAACGACCTCAGCGCCCTCGTCCTGCACCAGGCCGGCATCGCTCCAGAGCACACCCGCACCTTCGGTTTCCCCGTCAGCCCCGAGTTCGCCGAGCCCGCCCCCATCCGGCCGCCCCCCACCGAGCACGCCAGCCGCGTCCTCTACCTCATTAACGCCCGCAAAAGCGCCGCCCCCGAACTCGTCCTTCGCCTCGCCGCCCTTCCCGGCGTCTCCCTCACCGTCGCCGTCGGGCGCGATCGCCGCCTCCGCCAATCCATCGAAAACATCCGCCGCCTCGCTCCCCGCCCCTTCGAGATCGTCGGTTGGAGCGAAGAACTCCCGCGCCTCCTCCGCGCCAGCCACCTCCTCATCAGCAAAGCCGGCGGCGCCACCGTCCAGGAAGCCATCGCCGCCGGTTGTCCCATGATCGTTAACCACGTCATCCCCGGCCAGGAAGAAGGCAACGCACGTTTCCTCGTCGAAACTGATTCCGGCGTCATCGCCATCCGCCACGCCGACATCATCGCGCACGTCCAAAACGCCTTCGCCGATCAAGCAGCGCAATGGCACCAATGGTCGGCGAATATCGCGCAGCTCAGCCGCCCCGCCGCCGCGCTAGAGAGCGCGCGCTTCCTCCTCGACCTCGCCCCCAGATACAGCGCAGATCGCACCCTCCGGGGAGCGCACGCTTGCAGCGTGCTGGCGATGGCATTCTGCCATCGCGAACTTCCACACCATCCTCCCCCCTATCCGGGTTCCCTTCGCCGTTCCGTGTCCAGCGACCAAAGGCGCTCCCCCGCCCGATAACTCGCCACCACCTCCAGCCCACCCGAAAGAATTGCGAAATCCGCCGCCATCCCCACCTTCACCTCGCCCCGATCCGTCCAGCCCAGCGTCCGTGCCGGGTTCGCGCTCGCCATCCTGACCGCTTCGAATAACGGCACCCCCACCGTCTGCACCATCGTCCGGACTAAGTCCACCATCCGCGCAGCGCTTCCCGCCAGCGCCGATCCGTCCGCCACCCAGCAAGCGCCCTCCCGCACCACGCAATCCCGCCCCCCCAGCGAGAACTTCGAGCCCTCCGCCAACCCCGCCCCCGCCGTCGCATCCGTCACCAGACAAATCCCCGCCGCACCCTTTGCGCGATAAAGCATCCTCATCAACGTCGCCGATACGTGCCGCCCATCCGCGATCAACTCGCACAAAATCTCCGGCTCGCTCAGCGCGAATTCGAGCAACCCCGCCACCCGCTCCCCGCCCCGCCGCCGCATCGACGACATGCAATTAAACGTGTGCGTCGTATGCCGCATCCCGCGCGCAAAGGCCCGCGCCGCCTCCTCATCGCTCGCATCGCTATGTCCGCCGCTCACCGCCATCCCCGCCGCGCGAAAGCGCTCGATCGCCGCCAGCGCTCCTGGCAATTCCGGCGCCAGCGTCATCCGGCGGATCATTTCCCCGCCTTCCAATAACTCCGTCACCGCCTCCGGCGTTGGATCCAAAATAAACTCCGCCCGCTGCGCCCCGGCGCGCTCCCGCGAAAGAAACGGTCCCTCCACGTGCACGCCCGCGATCTGCGGCAGCTCCGCGCGACTCGACCCTACGACCTGCACCACGCGCAAGATTTCCGAAATCCGCGCCGTCGTTGTCGTCAGCAACGGCGAGGTCGTCCCTCCGCTCGCGTGAAAGTCACAGATGGCGCGAAACGCCTCCGCCGACCCCTCCATCGCATCGCGCCCCATCGCCCCGTGGACATGCAGATCGATAAAACCCGGCGCCAGAAAATTCCCCTCCAGATCGATCGCGTCGGAGATCCGGGCCGCTCGTAACTCGGCAATTCGCCCCTCCTCGCAGACCACCTCGATTCCTTCCCGAATCCCGTCCGGACAAACAACGCGTGCGTTTTTGAAAACCATTTCACCGCAAGGTAGCCGCCATCCGCAACAACCGCCCCACCCGAGTGCGCGTCTCCTCCGAAAAACCAAGCGCCCGCTTGAATTGCCAATCCCGCTCCAACGGATTCGCAATCTTTTGGCAACGCCGAAACTCCCCCCAGCTCAGCGCCCCGCTCATCCACAGCCGATGCCCCAACACCGGCACCGGAAAATCGCTCCCGTGTAAAATCCGCGGCAAAATTTCCGACCGCAAACAATCCCGCAAATGCCCGCACCGGTTCAACGAAACCATCGCGCTGTTATCGCCGTAAAGATTCGGAAACTCCGCCAGCAACGCCACCCAATCCTCGAAATAATCCCGATCGCCCAGCCCGCTCTTCGTCGCCCCGTGCGCCGCGATCACTGTCACCCCGCATTCCAACGGCAGCCGCAACCGCTTCGGGTCAGCCAAGGCCGCGTTCACCACCGGCACCGTATTTTCACCCCCCGTATGCGCCAGCAACGGCAGCCCCGCCTCCGCCATCCGTTCCCAAAACGGCCGGTAGCGCGGCTCCGACGGGTCGATGTTCTGACAATTCGGCAGGCACTTCAGCAAGACCGCACCGCCCGCCAGGCAGCGCTCCAGTTCCTCCAGCGCATCACCGCGCGCTGGATGAATCGACACCCCGGCCAGGAACTCCGGATGCGCTACCGCCAGCCCGAGCACCACCTCATTCGGCACATACATCGAGCCCAGATCCTCCCGCACCGTCCCATCCGGATCGTAAACCCGCTCATGCGCCAGCAACACCACCGCGTCGAACGAAGAACCGCGCACCAGCTCCAGCAAATGCCTGGCGTAGATCGCTTCCAGATCCTGCTCCAAAACCGCGAGCGGAAACCCGAGCTGCTTCACCATGAAACCCGCCAGCCAGTAGTGCCCGCCATTCAGCCGCAGCCAGCCGCCCGAGCCAGCCACGCCATTGCCGACCATGTGCACGTGCAGATCGATCTTCATTAGGCCAGCAGCCTACTCAATTCGCGCCACCAAATCTCTGCCTTTCGCTCATCTTCACCGCTTTCCTCGTTAGGCAACACCTTCACCTCGATGATTGACGCCCGGACCCGATCTCCTCAGGATGTTTGCGCGCTCCCCCCTTTCTCCTCTGCTCCATGCGCTTTCGCTTTGTCATCTCCGCCGTCGCGTCTTTCTCGATCCTTGCCCCCATCGCTCGAGCCCATGGCGATCTCCATGATGCCATCACCGGTATCGCGCAAGAGATCGCCAAAACTCCCGGCGACGCCACCCTGTTCCTCCGCCGCGCCGAGCTGCACCGCCTGCATGCAGACTTCCCCGAGGCCGAAGCGGACTACGCGGCCGCGAATCAGCTCTCCCCCGACCTGGCCGACGTCCAGTTGGGACTCGCCAACTTAAGATTCGCGCAAGGCCAGGACAAGGCCGCCTTGCCGTTGCTGGATGATTTCCTCACCACCCTCCCCCAGCACCCCGGCGGCCGCGTCCTGCGCGCGGAAATCCTGGAGAAATACGGCGACTGGAAAAAAGCGGACGCCGACCTGGCCATCGCCGTGGCCTCGTCCCCGGAGCCCCACTACGCCAGCAAACGCGCGCAGTTACTCGCCCGCCACGGGCAGATCGACACCGCTCTCCGTTGCCTGGACGAAGCCAGCCAGGCCCACGGCCGCGTCCCCGTCCTCGAGCAGCAGGCGCTCGACCTCGAGGAACGCGCCGGGAGCGCCGAGTCCGCCCTGCGTCGGCTCGATCACCTGGTCGCCCGGGAGCCGCGCAGCGACCTCTGGCTGGCGCGGAAAGCGAAACTGCTCGCCTCCCTTGGCCGCACCGAAGAAGCCGCCACCACCTGGCGGCAGGCCGCCCTCGCCTTCGAAAAACTTCCCCCCGAAAAACGCAACCTTGATCTCAACCGCGCGCTGGCCGCCGAAATCGACGCCCACCTCCCCCAGCAAACTCCCCCATGAAAACAACCCGCCTTCTTCTCCTGCTCGCCGCTCTCTCGTTAGGCACCAGCCTCTTTGCGCAACAGGTCACCCTCGTCCCCTTCGGCTCCACCTGGCGTTACCGCGATAACGGGAGCGACCAAGGCACCGCCTGGCGCGCCCCGGCCTTTGTCGACACCGCCTGGGCCGCCGGTCCCGCCCAGCTCGGCTATGGCGACGGCGACGAGGCTACCGTCACGGGTTTCATCGATATCGATCCCGCCACGCCCGGCACGCAGGTCAACGCCACCACCTACTTCCGCAGCAGTTTTAACGTGCCCAATCCCGCCGCCTTTCCCTCCCTCCGGCTCACCCTCCTCTACGACGACGCCGGCGCCGTCTACCTCAATGGCACCGAAGTAGCCCGCACCGCCAATCTCCCCGCCAATGCTGCCTACGATACCTACGCCACTGCGACCAGCGTCGATAACGCCACTCAAACCTGGACCATCCCCTCCTCCTCCCTGGTCGCGGGCACAAACACGCTCGCGGTCGAAATCCATCAAGCCGCCCCCACCAGTAGCGACATCAGCTTCGATCTCGAGCTGACGGCCAGCCCGCAGGCCGCCGTCAGTCGCGGCCCATATCTCCAGCAAAACCACGCCGCCGGCATCACCCTCCGCTGGCGCACCAATCTCCCCACCGATAGCGTCGTCTGGACCAGCACCACCCAGGGCACCCTCGCCATCGCTGCCACCAACGCCACCCCCACCACCGAGCACGAAGTCGCCCTCACTGGGCTCCCCGCCGATACCAAATATTTCTACGCGGTCGGCTCTACTGCGGACGGCATGCTCGCCGGCAACGATCCCACCTTCTTCTTCCTGACCGCCCCCGTGCCCGGCACCGACCGGCCCACGCGCATCTGGGTTCTCGGCGATTGCGGCCGGACAGGCGCCGCCCCCCAATCCGTCCGCGACGCTTACTTCAACAGTTCCAGTTACCGGTTTAACGACATCTTCCTTCTCCTCGGAGATAACGCCTACGATAGCGGCCTCGATACCGAATATCAGAACGCCATCTTCAATACCTACCCCACCATCCTGCGCCAAAGCCCTGTCTGGTCCTGCCTCGGTAATCATGAAACCGCGCAAGCCTCCAGCGGCACCTACGCTGGCGTGGCCTACTTCGATATCTTCAGCTTCCCCACCAATGCCGAGGTCGGCGGCTATCCCTCCGGCACCGAGCGCTACTTCTCCTGGGAGTATGGCAACATCCACTTCATCAGCCTCGATACCCAAACCACCGATGCCAACCTGCGCACCAACATGCTCACCTGGCTCGATAACGATCTCGCCGCCAATACCCGCCGCTGGACCATCGCCGTCTGGCATCACCCTGCTTACACGAAGGGCAGCCATAATTCCGACGCCGAAGAGCAGCTCATCTGGGCGCGCACCAATCTCGTTCCGAAACTCGAATCCGCCGGAGTCGATCTCGTCCTGAGCGGTCACAGCCACAGCTACGAACGCTCGAAATTTATCGACGGCTTCTACGCCACTCCCACCTTCGCCAATAGTGGCACCTTCAAGAACAACGGCAGCGGCCAGGACGCGAACGCTTACACCAAAAACTCCGGCTCCCATAACGGCACCGTCTACGCCGTCCCCGGTTCCGCCGGCCAGATCAGCGGCGGCTCCCTCGACCACCCGGTCATGTTCACCTCCCTGAACGAGCTCGGCTCCCTCGTCCTCGACATCTCCGGCCGTCGCCTCGATGCGAAATTCATTAACAGTGCCGGAGCCACCCGCGATTACTTCACCATCGATAAAACTCCTTCGAAACTGGTCAACATCTCCACCCGCCTGCGCGTCGAGCAGGGAGATAACACCCCCATCGCCGGCTTCATCGTCACCGGCACCCAGCCGAAGAAAGTCATTGTGCGCGCCCTCGGGCCTTCCCTCGCCGTCAACGGCAACCCAGTCGCCGGCCGCGTCGCTGATACCACTCTGGAATTGGTCGGACCCGGTGGCACCATCATGAGCAACGATAACTGGCGCACCACCCAGCAGGCCGAGATCATCGCCAGCTTGGTCCCACCCACCAACGACCTCGAATCCGCCATCGTCGCCACTCTGCCCGCCTCCGCCAACGGCGTTCCCTACACAGCCGTCGTCCGCGGTAAAGACGGAGCCACCGGCGTCGGCCAGGTGGAAGTATACGACCTCGACGCGGTCACCGATTCGCAATTGGCCAACATCTCCACCCGCGGCCTCGTCCAGACCGGCGATAACGTCGTCATCGGCGGCATCATCCTGACCGGACCCACCCCGCGGAAAGTCATCGTCCGCGCCATCGGCCCCTCCCTCAGCGTAGGCGGCTCGCCGCTACCCACCCGCCTGATGGATCCGACCCTGGAAATCCGCGATGCCAACGGCGCCCTTGAAGGGATGAACGACAACTGGCGCAGCACCCAGGAAGCCGAGATCATCGCCACCGGCGTCCCGCCCAGCAGCGACCAGGAGGCCGCCATCGTGGCCACCCTGCCCGCCAGCGTCAACGGCACCTCCCACACCGCCATCGTGCGCGGGAAAAACGACACCGTGGGCGTCGCCCTGGTAGAAGTGTTCGGCCTCAATTAGATCCAACCAAGAGCGATAGCTTCGTCCCTGTAGCCACGTCCCTGCGGGACGTGCGAGGGCGGTGCGGCGAGCAGGGCCGCGCTGCGCAACAGGCAGGATGCGACAAGCTATAACGACACCAGCAACTCGGGAACGCATTGCGTTCCCCACCCCGCGCGTCCATCGTTTCCGTTGCGATGAAGCTCGACTACGACGTCGTCATTATCGGCGGCGCCTTTTCCGGCGCGGCCACCGCCTTGGTCCTGCAACGGAAGCATCCCGCCGCCCGCATCCTCCTGGTCGAAAAAGCCGCTCAGTTCGATCGCAAAGTCGGCGAATCCACCACCGAGATCAGCAGTTGCTACATGACCCGGATCCTCGGGCTGACCAATTACCTCGGCCATCATCAATTGGTAAAACAAGGCCTGCGAATGTGGTTTTCAAACCGCGCCGACCAAGCTTTCGACGACTGCGTGGAAGTGGGCGCGCGCTACCAATCACGGCTCCCCTCCTTCCAGGTCGACCGCGCGACTCTCGATGGCCACATGCTGGACCTGGCGGTCGAGGCCGGCTGCGATTTGCGCCGCCCGGCAAAGGTAAAAAGCTTCGAGCTCGCCGCTGGCGGGACGCAATCCGTTACCCTCACCACCGAGGCCGGCGAAGAAACAATCCGCGCCCGCTGGGTGGTGGACGCGAGCGGACGCGCCGCGCTCCTCGGCCGAAAGCTCGGCTATTTCCAACCGAATACCGACCACCCCATCAATGCCGTCTGGGCACGCTTCTCCGGTGTGAAAGATTGGGATAGCTACGATTGGCGCGAGCGTTTCCCCGATTACGCCAACGCCTGCCGGACCGGCCGCTCCTGGGCTACCAATCACCTCATGGGCCACGGCTGGTGGTGCTGGATTATTCCGCTCAAAGGCGGCGACGTCAGCGCCGGTTTGGTTTACGACTCGCGCCTTTTCAAACTAGCGGAAGGCGAAAATCTCGGCGAACGCCTGCGCCAGCATTTGCTCTCGCATCCCGTCGGAAGCGAAGTCTTTTCCCGCGCTCAGGTCGTGGAAGGCGATGTGCATGCTTTCTCCGCGTTGCCCTACCTGAATACGCAGGTCTGCGGCGACGGCTGGGCGATGGTGGGCGACGCCGCGGGCTTCATCGATCCGCTCTACAGTCCGGGCCTCGATTTTTGTTCCTACACCAGTTACTACGTCGCGGAGATGATCGCCGCCCAGCTCGCCGGCGAGGAGTTCTCGACGCGAATCGCCTATTATAACGAGCAATATCCGCTCACCTACCGGCGCTGGTTTGAAACGCTTTATCAGGACAAATATTATTACCTGGGCGATGCCGAGTTGATGTCCGCCGCGCTCCTCCTCGATGTCGGGTCCTATTTCGTCGGTCTCGTTATCCCAACTTATAAAAACCCGGAACGCGAGTTCGCCCGCCTGCCTTTCGAGGGGATAGCCGGTCGGGTCGTGACCGCGCTGATGAGCTTCTACAATCGGAGACTCGTTAGGCTGGCGCAGCGTCGTCTCGCCACCGGCACTTACGGCGCACGGAATGCCGGTTGGCGCGAACTTTACGATGGTTTCGTGCCTGATT
>JBBSLZ010000086.1:0-11006 GCA_038233435.1 Chthoniobacterales bacterium | reverse complement strand
CGATCTATTGGTTCGGCGCGCTTGGCTTGCTTCTGCTCGCGCTTAGCTCGCGACGCGCGGTCTGGCGCACCGTACTTTTCGTGGGGGCGGCGACCGCGATCGCGCTCTTCCTCCAGCGCGGCACCTATTGGTCGCCCTACTACAAAATCACCCTCACGCCCGCGCAGCCGATCGGCTATGAGCTCGACGTCAACAGCATCGGCCACCAAAGCATGATCCCGTGGCAGGCCAAGGAGCCCTTCTACCGCCGCGTTTACGAAATGTTCCCCGGCGCCTCCTTTCAGCACGCGCTCATCCTCGGCGCCGGCACCGGCTCCGATACTGCCACCGCGCTCGCGCATGGCGTGCAAAACATCACCGCCGTTGAGATAGATCCCGTCATCCAGCAACTCGGCGCCGAACTACATCCAGACCAGCCGTATTCCGATCCTCGCGTGCGGATGGTGAACAACGACGGCCGCGTCTTCCTCCGGAACACAAAAGAGAAATTCGACCTCATCATCTTCGCCCTGCCCGATTCGCTCACGCTCACTTCCAGCATCGCAAATTTGCGTCTCGAAAGTTTCCTCTTCACCCAGGACTCGTTAGCCGCCGCGCGCGCCGCCCTCGCGCCCGATGGCGTCCTCGTGCTCTACAATTACTACCGCGAAACGTGGCTGATCGAAAAACTGGCCGGTATGGTCAGTCACACCTTCGGTCGCGACTCCTTCGTCTCCACCTACGGCGGGCAAGGCCGCGGCGCGGTCATCATTAATGGCCCGCGCCTCGCCCAATCTCCCGCCGCCCAGGCCGGCCCCTATCGCGAATTTCGCGCCACCGAGGAAACACGACTCCGCGTCACCGGCGAAGGCCTCATGGGCACCAGCTCGATCCCTCCCGCCACCGACGACTGGCCCTTCGTCTATCTTCCCCACAAGTCTTTCCCCGCCCTCTACCTCCGCGGACTCGCGGTTGTCGCCGCCATCTCACTCTTCGGCATCTGGTGGATCGCGCCCCGCAGCACCCTGCGCCGCTTCGATTGGCACATGTTCTTCCTCGGCGTCGCCTTCGCGCTGCTCGAAGTGAAAGCGCTCATCACTTTCGCGCTCCTCTTCGGCAGCACCTGGATCGTGAACTCGTTAGTCTTCTTCGCCATCCTCACCAGCGTCCTCATCGCGGTGCGGGTGAACGCGCGCTTCCGCGTCCGGCGGATCTGGATTTTCTACGTCCTGCTCTTCGGCATGCTCGCGCTCAATCTCGTCATCCGACCGGAAATGCTGCTCTTCGGAAATGTCTTCGCGCGCTACCTGGTCGCCAGCGTGCTCGCCTTCGCCCCCGTCTTCCTGGCGAACGTCATCTTCTCCCATTCCTTTCGCGACACCGAGATCGCCGACATCGCCTTTGCCTCGAACCTCCTCGGGATCATGGCCGGGGGCATGCTCGAATACCTCAGCATGCTCTTCGGTTATCACTCCCTCCTCTGGCTCGTCATCGCCTTCTATGCCTTCGCGATGGCGCTGCGAAACCGGGAGGCTGCATCACAATAGACGATCTGCGCGGTTGGCAGCGTCCACGCAGTCGTCGGTTAACCGGTGTTTTTGAGGCCGCCGGAGATGCCGTTGATCGTGAGCTCGATGGCGGCGCGGGCGGATTCTTCTTCAGCTTTCTTGAGTTTGCCTCCGCGCAGCCGGCGCAAGAGATCGACCTGGAGGTAATTCAGCGGGTCGATGTAGGGATTCCGCAGCTCGACTGATTTTTGCAGGACCGGTTCCCTGGCAAGCAGTTGCTTCTGGCCGGTGATGGAGAGGATGGCTCGCTCCGTGCGGACGAATTCTTCGAGCAGCAGGTTGAAGATACGCTTTCGCACGGCGGCATCTTTGACTAACGACGAGTAAAGCCGCGCAATCCCCATGTCGGCCTTGCGCATGGTGAGTTGAGCGTTATCGATCAGCGTTTCAAAAAATGGCCAGGCACCGTGCATCTCGCGCAGGAGCCGTTTCCCCTTCGCGCCGTCGGCGAGGATGCTCTCGAGCGCGGTCCCGAGGCCATACCAGCCGGGGAAATTAAACCGGCTCTGCATCCAGGAAAAAACCCATGGGATCGCGCGGAGATCGGCCACGGCCCGGGTGGCTTTGCGATAAGTGGGACGCGAGCCGAAACGGAGGTCGCCGATCTGGTCGATTGGAGTCGCCTGGCGCCAGAATTCGAGGAATTGCGGATCGTCGTTCACCGCGGCCTGGTAAACGGTGACGCTGACCGCGCTCATTCGTTCCATTGCCTCGGTCCAGGCCGCGGGGATTTCAGATGGCTCCTGCGCAGCATGGGCTCCGAGGAGCACGCCATAGGTCATCTGCTCGAGAATGCGATGGGCCAGATCGGGATCGTGATAACGCGTGGAGAGCACTTCGCCCTGCTCGGTCACGCGAATGCCGCCGTCGCGCAGTCCGACGGGTTGCGCCAGGATCGCCTTCGCGGCTGGCCCGCCTCCGCGGGCGATGCTCCCGCCGCGGCCGTGGAAAAGCGTGACGCGAAAATTCTGCGCGGCCGCGACTTCGGCGATGTGCTCTTGCACGCGATAGAGCGCCCAGTTCGCGGCGAGATAACCGCAGTCCTTGTTGCTATCGGAATAGCCGAGCATGACGTGCTGATGCCGGCCCTGATTTTCCAGGAAGGCGGCGTAATCCCGTTGCCCGGCGAGTTCGTCGAGAATCGTGGGCGCACGATTGAGATCGTTGAGCGTTTCAAAGAGCGGCGCGATCGGCATGGCCGCGCCGGCCAGACGCATGAGCAACAGCACCTCGAGCAGGTCGGAGACCTCCGTCGTCATGCTGATGATGTAAATCCCAAGCGCTTCCGGGCCGAACTTGCGCGCCGTGAGCGCCGCCAGCCGGAGCGGCTCGATCACGTGCCGGGTCTCCGCCGAAAATTCCACCAATGCCATCAAGGCCAGCGGGCGCGCGGCCGCGATGGCCTCCGAAAGGGCGCGGCGTTTCTCCGCCTCGCCCAGCTTTGGGTAGTTCGGGAGCCCAATGATTTCGGTGACGGCTGTTTCGTGCTGGCCCGAATGTTGCCGCAGATCGAGCCGCGCGGTGTGCAATCCGAAAACCTCCAGGGTCTGGATCGCGGTGCGCAATTCCCCCTCCGCCAGCATCGCGCCGCGGCCGACCGCGAGACTGCGGCGAATCGCCTCGAACGTCTCGAGAATCGAGTCCGCGCGCAGGAAAGGCCGCTCGTCCACTTCTTCGCTGGCGAGACTCTTCTCGTCGCTGCCGCGGCCAAGACCGCGATCGATTTGCTCGCGCACGACCGCGAGGAGAAGCCGATACGGCTCGTGCGGATAGCGCGCGCTCAATTGTTCCAGACGCGTGCTGAGACCCCGATGTGTTTCCACCAACTTGCGCACTTCCGCGGAGACTTTGGCGCGCCGATCCGAGACGGTAATCGAGCGCGATAACTCACGCACTTGCTGCCGCAATTTCGTGAGGGCCAATTGCCGATGCAACAGGAGCACCTCGGCCGTGACCGCAGCGGTGACGTTCGGATTGCCGTCGCGATCGCCTCCGATCCACGAGCCGAAAGTGAGCCAGCGCTCTGGAGGCCGAACCTCCGGGAAATGCCGCGCCAGCGCGCGCACCATGTCCATCTGCAGGCGCGGCAGCGTCTCGAAAAGGGTGGTGTCGAAATACCAAAGGCCGGTCCGCGCTTCATCGGTCACCTCGGGTTGCGCGACGCGGCTGCGATCAGTCAACCAAAGCGAAGCGATCTCCCGTTCGACCTCGGCCGGATCGGGGACTTCGCCCTGCAGCTCGGGGAGACGCCGGCGGCGCAGGATTTCCGCCAGCCGCTGCAACTTCGCCAGCAGGGTGCGGCGCTTCGATTCGGTCGGATGCGCGGTAAAGACCAGCTCGATATTCAAGCGGTCGGTCAGCGCCTGCATCTGCGCGCCGGTCACACCGGCTTGCTTGAGCTCCGCGATCGCGGCGGCGATCGATTCGCGCATCGGTTCGGCGGCTTCGTCGGCTTCCGCGGCCCGTCGCCGGCGCAACAGCATGACGCGGAAATTTTCCTCCGCCAGGTTAACCAGCTCGAAGTAGAGCGTGAACGCCATCGCCTGCTGGATGGCCGCCGCCGGCGCCAGTTTGGCGGCCGTCGCGGCCAGCCTGGCGGCAGCGCGCGGTTCGCCGTTGCGGCTCGCCTTGGCCAAAGTGCGCAGCTTTTCCACCGTCTCGAAAGTTGCGCGGCCTTCCACCTGCGAGATGACTTGGCCGAGAGCGTTGCCGAGGAAGCGGATCTCGGAGCTGAGCGCCGACAGATCGTGCAAAGCGGAAGGATGAGAAGTGCGTGCAGCCATGCGATCAAAATCCGGCAACGACCCGCAACCTGCCCGACCGCGGAAGAGGCGAAAGCAATTTCTTCCTCGCACGTGTCCGGGTGCCCAAACTTCGTGATTCGGGGCTCGCGGGTAGGCGACCAACCAGCTCCCCGACGACACGAGAGCGTAACGTGTCGCCAAAAACGGAAAATTGCGACACGTTTCCTTGACGTGTCGCTGGCGTTGCGGGACCGCCCGTTGAGCACGGCGAAGGCGGAAAAGGTCTGCACTCGGATCACGGGAGTGGAGATGGCGGTGCGGCGCGACCGCGAAGATCGCGGCCATTCGGCAACTGGCTGCGGACACTACGGAGTTCGTCCGCGCGCGTTCGCCGAAGATTTACAGCCACGAACTGGTTAATCTCATTTTCGAGCGGCCCTACTGCCGGATTGGCGACGTGACCGAGGCTGGCCTTGCGCAACGGCAGGCGGCCTCGCGTTACCTCAAACATTTGGTCGCGATCGGCGTGCTGGAGGAAAAAACGATGGGGAAGGAGAAGCTCTTCCTGCATCCCAAGTTCCTCGCTCTGCTGACCCGGGAAGGAAACGACTCCGCGCGCTACGAATGAATGGAGACTGAAACGGAAACAGACCACCTCCCCTGCCGCTCCTCAATCTCCTCGCGAGCGTGCCCGACCGCGGAAGAGGCGAAAGCAATTTCTTCGTCGCGCACGTGTCCGTGTGCCATGCTTTCGTCTGTCTAGGCCAACTCGCGGTTTTTCCCGCGTGCTTTTAGGAAGCCGCTTGCCCAAGCTCTGTCGATGCCTCCTGCTCGAAGGAACATTCCAATGCCGCTGTCCAAACTTCGACAAGACAGAAACCGTAAGGAATCTCGGGGACCGGCCTATCTTGGTCTAAGCTCGGTAGATTTATGACCTGCAGATACGTCTTCAAAGATAAGACAAGCGGAAGAAAAACTGCCTGCGCCCATCCGGCTTTGGGCACCACAGAACTCTGCATCTTTCACTCGCCCGACGTCCAAGCAAAATCAAAATCGTTTGCAATTGCTCTCGCGAAACTTTTGTCGTTGGCGAAAGCATCAGCGGATCATGTCGACCTGGATTTCAAAGGCTTCAAATTTCCCCATACCGATTTTCGAGAATACGTTTTTCGCGGCATTGCGGATTTTCGGGATGCCATCTTCACCGACGATGTTGATTTCCGAGGAGCAACGTTTCTTCAGCAGGCTGATTTCCATACGACGAAGTTCAAAGGGAACGCTGGCTTCTTTGCGGTCACTTTTGCCTCAAGTCTCCGGTATCTCGGAACGGTCTTCGACGGGCGCGCGATTTTCAACGGCGCAAAGTTTCGCGGTAGCACGGCATTTCACGGCTGCAAATTCGCCGATTTCGCGGCGTGGCAGGGGAGCAAGTTTGATAGGCCCGTCATCTTCCAGTCGAACGAGTTTGCGAGAGATGCTGACTTCAGACAGGCGACTTTTTTTCACGGGGTGGACTTCTTTCAAACTCTCTTTCGCGGGCGGGTGAATTTCGAAGGAACGCGTTTTCACGGCGAAGTTCTATTTACAGAGACGCACATCAAGTTCTTGAAGAAACTGAGCTGCCGCCATGCAAACATGGATGGCGCGGTTCTTCACACGGCACAAATGTGGGAGAACGAGCGCCTCAGTTATTATTCGTTCCGTGGGGCATTTCTGATTTCGGTCAATTTGGCCGGTAAAGAAATCACCAACTGCGACTTCACTGGCGCAGTGTTTAAGGCGGTGCTCACCGTGGCATGGAAGCCCGACCGCCAGACCCGGTTGAATACGAAGTTCATCTATACCGATTACCGTTCCCGCGAAGTTCAAATGGCCGACGGGAGTAAGCGGCGCATTTATTCGCCTGTTCCAGAGAGCCGGGTGCCGGCGGAGGGGAACTTCGGAGAAGGCGAACATGTTAACTTCGATTTCGCCGACTATCTCCGAGAACCGATTCGCATGAATATTGCGTTGAGCGTGCCTCCGCTGCTCCGAACTGCCGTCACAAACTATTTGCAACTCTTCACTGACTTCCTCGACGTCACCCAAGGAATTCCCGTCGAACTCCGGACTCGTTTAGAAGGCTCGAAGTTGCGGGTCGAGTTCCTTGCTCATACGGAAGACGACCTCGAGGCAATCCGAGAGTCGTTCGCCGAATACCAGCGAAACGCCGGACGCAATTTCGAAGAATTGAAGCTAAACATTGCTTTCCGAAAAGAGACCACCGCTCTGGAACGGGAACTGTTTCTGATGAAAATGGAGACGCAACTCAACCATTTGCGGACCGAGCTCACTTACACTCAGGCACTGCTATCAAAGACGGAAGAAAACCGCGACCTGTTGGCGCGACTCGTTGACGCAAGCAGGTCTCCTCGCCTCCTTTTCGAACCTTGGGAGATCCGTGCCCAAGCCAGACCTTATAAAAGCGAACTTTCTATTCTTCATGCCGACCTCGCGAACTACTCAGATGCTGTGCAGGAGAAAGATGCGACCCGAGCCGCGTTGCAGAGTTTCCTCGCCGAAATGCAATCAGCGATCGAAGCGCAGCCAGCGTGCACTCGCGCCAAGGGTCAGGGTGATGGATTCTTGATTTTTTCGCCGGATTCCCTGTGGCTTTTCGAGATAGCCCAACAACTGGGGAGTCGCCTCGACCAATTCAAATTAAGGAATCCCAGCTCTCTGGGCAGTTTTCGATGCGTCCTCAATCGTGGACGATTGAACTGTTTGACGGCCGGCGATTTGGAGGACTTCGAGGGCGACGCAGTGATCGAGTGTGCCCGTATCGATCAACCCATGAAGGCTCATCTGAACGAACACGACATTGCCGGCAATCAGATTTGGTGTACCGAGGCGTTCAAGGCAGATATCGAACCTCGAAGTCGTCATCTGCGTTTCGCACCGTTACCTCCCGTGACACTCGAAAAAGGCTACGATTCAAAATCCCAGCTCTACGGAATTACGATCGCCTGATCGTCTTCAAGGTCAGTTCCGTCGTACTTAGAAAACTGAAGCGCGTCTCTGGAGAACGAATGTTCCGGCTCGTCGTGATCGCTCGCGGTGCAGAGATCGTGTTGCCATCTGCGGGACAATCCGGAGTCCTCATTCCTTCGGCAAACGTGCAATTTCGAGCGCACGCTGATCCGGCGGCATTTCTCGCAGGCGCTGGCGAGCGGGACCGTCAGCAGCGAGACCGCCCCCATGATGACGAACGTGATCGTGAAGCCGTGGGCCGAGACGATCTGGCCGCCGATGGCCGCTAACCCGGTCTCGCACCCCTGAAGGCGCTGAACTGCGTGGCGCCGAGTAGCCGCCGGTTTATCTCCCCGAGCGCGCAGGGTCGCCATGTCCGATCCGTCAGAGTGGCGGGGACAGCGAGGGGGAACGGGCGCGGTCTATCCGGAAATCCAGGACGGAGCGGACGGAGAATATTGGATCAAACTGAAACGGCCGATCGCGGGCTTGGTGCTTTATACGACCGACTCTGATCCGGACTACACCTACATCGTGCCGTGCCGGGACTAGCCGTGAAGCGCCTCGGCTGAAGCGGGCGGCTGAAGGGCGAGGCTGAGCGCCTTAAAGAGCGGCCCGCGGGAGCGCGGTAGCTTGCCGAAGAGGCTGGCGAGCGCCAGCGCGGGATCTTGTTTCCGCGCCTTCACGTCGTGGACGCCGGCGATGCGGGCCAGTTCAGTCTCGAAGTGCGTGATCGCTTTCAGCGTCGGTGCTTTCGTGCTCAGAAAATTGAAGGCGCGTTGCAGGAGCGCGAAGAGTTCCGGCTCGTCGTGGTCGGACTCGGTGCAAAGCTCGATGAGCTCGACGAAATACGATGCGGCCTGCATGCGCGGGTAGCTCTCGCGGATGCCGGGGAACGGATTGGTGAGCACGACTTCGCGCAAGGTGTGGAGACTGGAACGGCGGCCACGCACGAGCGTGATCTCGGCTTCGTAAAAGAGATCGAGCTTGCCGGCGAATGGGCTTTTCGCGCCGCGTGCGCCTTTGGCGACGGTTTGGACGCAGCCGAGCGAGTTGGTGCACCACGAAATGATCAGGCTCGTGTCGCTCAGCTTGCGTTTGCGGAGCAAAATAGCATGCGTGCTTTCCATCTCAGGAGGATAGGCTTCCAGCCTGTCTCGGCCAGCGGGCTTCCAGCCTGCTGAGAGATTTTTGCGAGTCGCTTTGGAGCGACAGGCAGGATGCCTGTCTGCCGAGTTCGGCTGGAAGCCCGCCTTCCGGATGCGCAGACTCCGCTGACCTGCGTATCTTATCCGCTCACGCACCCATGGAGACGACCAAGACCGCCCCAATTCCAGAGGAGATGACCGGGAGGTCGCGTCGGACGCCGGTGGGGAAGATTTCGCTGCGCGATACCTTCCGCGCGCTGCGGCACCGGAACTACCGGCTCTTTTTTTACGGTCAACTGGTCTCGCTCATCGGGACGTGGATGCAGACCACGGCGATGAGCTGGCTGGTTTACCAAATCACGGGCTCGAAGCTGCTCCTCGGGGTGGTGGCGGCGGTCAGCTCGGCGCCGATGATCTTCTTTTCGCTCTGGGGCGGCGCCCTGGCCGATCGTTACCCGCGGCGCGCGATTATCCTCTGCACGCAAACGGCGCAGATGATCCCGGCGTTTCTCCTTGCCGGGCTGGCTTGGGCAGGACTGGCCACACCCGCGGTGATCATCGCACTCGCGGTGGTGAGTGGAATCGCGATGGCATTCGACATGCCGGCGCGGCAGGCGTTCACGCTCGATATGACGAGTCGCGAGGATCTGCTGAACGCGATCTCGCTCAACAGTTCGATCTTCAATGGCGCCCGCGTGGTCGGTCCGGCGCTGGCGGGATTGGTCATCGGATCGCTCGGCACGGCGGCTTGTTTTCTGATCAATGGGGTCAGCTATATCGCGGTCATCATTAGTGTACTGATGATGCGGTTGCCGCCCTATGTGCCGCAAGCGGCGGCGGCGCGGGCGAGCGCTTGGAGCGGGCTGCACTACGTCTGGCAGCATCGGCGGGTGCGCACAATTCTGGGGTTGCTCGGGATGGTGGGGATCTTCGGCTGGTCGTATGCGGTGCTGTTGCCGGCCTTCGCGCGGGATGTTTTCGGATTGGGGGCCGATGGCTACGGCATCCTGATGTCGGCGAGCGGAATCGGGGCGCTGGTCGGCGCGCTGACGGTGGCGACGGCGGGGCATGTTTTCTCGGCGCGGAATGTGGCCCTGGCGGGTAACTGGCTGTTCGCGGCGGCGCTGATCGCGTTCGCCGTGAATCGGAATTTTTACTTCGCGCTCGTACTGCTCTCGTTAGGCGGATTCGGGATGCTGCTGTTTTTTTCGACTTCGAATACGGTCATGCAAACGATCGTGCCGGATGAGATGCGGGGACGCGTGCTGGGGGTGTGGGGGCTGGTCTTTGGGGCGATGATTCCACTCGGGAGTCTGGAGGCCGGGTGGCTGGCGGAGTGGTTGGGGGCGCCGTTTGCGCTCGCGTTCGGCGGCGCGGTTTGCGCGATTGCGGGCCTAGTCGCGCTGGTGGCGATCAAGCGGCGCGAGGCGGAGACGAGAACGTAGCACGGGCATCCTGCCCGTGGGGACCACCGGGCGTCTCGCCCGGTGTGCGAAGTTTTAGTCACCGGGCAAGATGCCCGGTGTCCTCACAGGCAGGATGCCTGTGCTACCGATTCCCGATATGGATCGCGCCTTTGTTCACGGCGAGGGCGGCTTCTTTGACGGCTTCGCTGTGCGTGGGATGCGAGTGGACGGTGCGGCCGAGGTCTTCGGCGCTGCCGCCAAATTCCATCACCGCGACGCATTCGGCCATTAGATCGGAGGCCACGTGCGACATGATGTGCGCGCCGATGATCCGATCAGTTTTCGCGTCGGCGACGAATTTGACGAAACCGACGGCGTCGTCGGCGGCGAGGGCGCGGCCATTGGCGGCGAAGGGGAATTTGCCGATCCGCACTTCGATTCCCTTTTCTTTCGCGAAGTCTTCGGTGATGCCGACGCCGGCGACTTCCGGGTTCGTGTAGATGATGCCGGGGATGACATCGTAGTTCACGTGTCCGGCTTTGCCGGCGATCATCTCGACACAGGCGACGCCTTCTTCTTCGGCTTTGTGCGCGAGCATGGGGCCGGCGATGACGTCGCCGATGGCGTAGATGCCTTTGATGTTGGTGCGGAAATGGGCGTCCACTTTGATGCGTTTCCGATCGTCGAGTTCGACGCCGATTTTATCCGCGCCCACGCCTTCGATGAAGGCGCGGCGGCCGACGGAGACGAGGACTTTGTCGGCTTCGAAGGTGAGCTGCTCGTCGCCTTTGGTGGCTTTGGCGATGGCTTTGCCGTTCTCGACTTTTACTTCGCTCACTTTGGTTTCGAGATGGAATTTCATCCCCTGCGCGGTCAGGACTTTTTGGAGCGCGTTGGCCACTTCGAGATCAAAGCCAAGTGCGATGCGGGGGAGAAATTCGAGCACGGTAACGTCGGAACCGAGCCGGCTCCAGACCGAACCCATCTCGAGACCGATGGCGCCGCCGCCGATGACGAGGAGCGTTTCGGGCACTTTCGAAAAGGAGAGCGCTTCCGTGCTGCTGACGATGACTTCGCCGTCGAATTTCATGCTCGGCAGCTCGACGGGAACGCTGCCGGTGGCGATGATAATGTGCTCGGCTTCGATTTCCT
>JBBSLZ010000085.1:0-11046 GCA_038233435.1 Chthoniobacterales bacterium | reverse complement strand
GGCCCGGGGGGGGGGGGGGGGCCCGGTGGGGGGGGACCCCGCCGGGTGGGGGCGGTTTTGGGGGTTGATTTTTTCCGCGGGGGGCGGGGGGGGGGGGGCGGGGGGGCGGATTCATCATCCGGCCATGCTCGATGATGTCGCGGATTTGCGCACCATCGAGGGTTTCGAATTCGAGCAACGCTTTGGCGATCGTCTCCAGTTTGTCGCGGTGGGTGGTCAACTCCTGCCTGGCGGTGTTGTAGGCATCGTCGATCAGCTTGCGCACTTCCTGATCGATCTGCTCGGCGGTGGCTTCGCTGTAATCGCGGGCGCGGGAGATGTCGCGGCCGAGGAAAACGTAGTCTTCGTGTTCGCCGTATTCGACCATGCCCATTTTCTCGCTCATGCCCCATTCGCACACCATGCGCCGGGCCATGCCGGTGGCCATTTTAATATCGCCGCGGGCGCCATTGGTGACGTCGCCGAAGACGATTTCCTCCGCGACGCGTCCGCCCATGCTGACCACGAGCGCGGCGAGCAATTCGTTTTTGCGATTGGTGTGTTTGTCTTCTTCGGGCAGCCACATGGTGGAGCCGAGCGAGGGGCCGCGCGGGATGATGGTGACCTTGTGCAGCGGCTCGGTGTGATCGATTAACTCGAGCAGGAGAGCGTGGCCGGCTTCGTGGTAGGCGGTGTTGGTCTTTTCCTTTTCGCTCAAGGCCATGCTGCGGCGTTCCTTGCCCCAGCGGACTTTATCGCGGGCTTCTTCGAGTTCTTTGAGCGTGATTCCTTTGAGTCCGCGGCGGGCGGCGAGGAGAGCGGCTTCGTTGATGACGTTGGCGAGTTCCGCGCCGGAGTAGCCGGGGGTGCCGCGCGCAACCACCTGGAGGTCGACGCCTTCGGCCAGTTTCACTTTCTTGCAATGCACGCGGAGGATTTCTTCGCGGCCTTTTACGTCGGGCAGATTGACGGTGATCTGGCGATCGAAACGACCCGGACGCAGGAGCGCGGGGTCGAGGACGTCGGGGCGGTTAGTGGCGGCGATGATGATGACGCCTTCCTGAGTGTCAAAGCCGTCCATCTCGACGAGGAGGGCGTTGAGGGTTTGCTCGCGCTCGTCGTGTCCGCCGCCCACGCCATGACCGCGGTGGCGGCCGACGGCGTCAATTTCATCGATGAAAATGATGCAGGGCGCCGATTTCTTGCCTTGCTCGAACATGTCGCGCACGCGGCTGGCGCCGACACCGACGAACATCTCAACGAAATCGGAGCCGCTGATGGAGAAGAAGGGCACGTCGGCTTCGCCAGCGATGGCGCGGGCGAGGAGTGTCTTGCCGGTTCCCGGAGGGCCGACGAGAAGGACGCCTTTCGGGATGCGGCCGCCGAGTTTTTGAAATTTCTTCGGATCACGCAGGAACTCGACCAGCTCGGTGACTTCGTCCTTGGCCTCTTCGACGCCGGCCACGTCTTTGAAGGTGATCTTGTTTTTATCGCGGGCCAGCATGCGGGCCTTCGACTTACCGAAATTGAGCGCGCCTTTGCCGGCCATACGGATTTGCTGGCGGAAGAGGAAGTAGAGGATGAGGAGGAAAAAGGCGATGGGCAGGAAGCTGACGAGCGTCTGGGCCCAGAGGTTCGACTCCATCTTAATGGCGGGCTGGATGCCGGCTTCGGCGAGTTTGTCCTGAAGGTTGGTGTTGTAGCTCAGGAAGATGGTGGTGCGGAAGGGGATCTGTTCCGCGCCGGTGGGGCCGGTGCCGGGCTTGGTGTAGGCCCCGCGGAGGGTCTGGGTGGGGCGGCCTTCCTCGACCACGAGCTGAAGCGGGTAGTTTTTATCGATGGCGATCTGCTTGTTTTCGAGCAGCTCGAGGAAGCGATTGTAGGGGACGTCTTCGACGTTTTGGTAGGCGCTGCCGCGGAAAACAACGGCGAGGAGGATGAGGGCAAAGGCGACCGCGATCAGCACGATCCCACGCCAGTTAAAGCTGGGTTCGTTGCCGCCGGATTTGTTGTCCTTTTTAGAGTTGCGATCGGATTGGGCCATAGCGAGAAATATCCGCGGAAGGCGGACAGCGGCAGGTTACCATGAAGGGCATGGATTGCAAAAGGCGGGGAGGCGTTGGGGGAGTGAGGGCTGTTCGGCTGGGCTGGGCTGGGCTTCTGCGGGCGCGGGAGGCTTTTTTCTCTTTCTTTCGCGCCTGCTGGAGGAGGCGGCGTTGCGCGGAGCGGGTCTCAGATTTACCATTCGCCCAGCAAACGATGGCCGAACCTACTCTTACTCTAGCCGATAAAATCGACCGGGCGGTGCAGCGGGTGACGCCGTTTGCGTATCGGATGCAGCGGACGAGCCGGCGCTGGGTGCGACGGGCGCTTCGGAAGCCGCGAAGCGTGGCGGAGGGACCGAGTTTGCTTCCGCTGCTCATTCAGGTGCTGGCCAGCTTCTCGAAGGCGGACGGGGTGCTGCTGGAGGAGGAGATCGATTCGAGCCTCGGGTTTTTGCGCTACGATTATCCGGAGGCGGTTTACTCGGAACTGCGGGCGCTCTTCCGGCAAGCGCTGTATGAGCAGCAGGATCTGGCGGGGATGGCGCAGAAGCTTTCGGCGCAGTTGAGCGCGGATCGCAAGATCATGCTCGGGGTGCAGCTCTATGATCTGATCTCGCAGGCCGGGCTGAAGCAGCAGCAGGTGGTGGCTTTCTACTCCTTTATGTCGCAGCTCGGGATGGCGGCGCAGGCGATCGACATCGTTTATCAGTTGAACGCGGCGGAGGACTCCGACCAGTCGATCTATCAACGCGGCGCCTCTCCGCTGGAGTCGCTCTCTTTCGGGCCGGATGGGCAATCGGACGTCCTGGTCAAGAGCATCGCAGAGGGCGAGCGGCTGCTTTCGTTCCGCTATCACGATCTGATTCTGCTCAAGAATTACAGCTCGCAGTCGGTCTCGGTGCGTGGGCGGCCGCTCTTGCGCGGCGGTTTTTGCCGGATTTACCCGGGGCAACGGATTTTGATCGGTGACCAGGTGCTGACCTATCAGGAGCTGGCCGCTTATTTTAATGCGAAGAAGAACGTCTCGCTCCCGCAGATCTTCGTGCGGGTGCCGAAGGATGCCGATCAGGTGCAGCTAGAGCGTTCGCGTTCGCGGGAGAGTTCGCTCGAGGTGACGTTCGGCCTGAAGGTGCGGGTGAAGGCGCTGCGCGATGTGGACGCGGTCATCAATGGGGTGACGCTCAAGGCGGGCCAGCAGGTGGAGGCGACCCTGGACGACCGGATCGTTTTTCATAACGACAGCGAGATGGACCTGATCGATCTGCGCCGTCGCGCACGGGCGATGGGCGGGCGTTTTCAGCTGAAGGCTTCGAAGTCGGAATACCTAGTCTCGAACAATCCGAGCCTGCTGGAGGCGGATGATATTTTGCTCTCGCCGGGGACGAGTGGCGATGTGCTCTTAAAGATTTTTTGTGATTACGATGCGCGGGTTGGGACGCTGGAGGTGATCGAAGCCGACCGGCCGATCATGGTGCGGGAGCAGCCGGTGCGGGGGAGCGCGCCGCTGGCGGACGGCGATACCATCCGGATCGATACCGGGCAGTTTCTGCGTTGCAATTTCTCGGAACGAATCATCGAGGAAGAGCGCAATATCATCCGCAGTCTGGAGGTGGCCGATTTAAACCATCGCTTCAGCAATTCGGAGGTGGCGCTGGACGGGATCTCGTTTGCGGTCAATCGCGGTGAACTGGTCTGCGTGATGGGGGCGAGCGGTTCGGGGAAAAGCAGCTTGCTGAAAGCGCTGGGCGGGCAAATCCAGCCGACGCGCGGCCAGATTCTGCTGAACGACGAGTCGCTCTACGAAAATCTGGACGACCTGAAACGCTACGTGAGCTACATCCCGCAGGAGGACGCGTTTGACGAGAATCTGACCATCGCGGAGAACCTCCAGTTCGCGGCCGCGATCCGTTCGCCGCACCTTTCGCAGCGCGACCGGACGCGCCGGCTGGAGAGCAAACTGGTGGAGTTGGGATTAAGCGAAAGGAAAGACAGCGTGGTCGGGAGTCCGGTGAAGAAGACGCTCAGCGGCGGCGAGCGGAAGCGGCTGAATATCGGCCTCGATATGATCGGAAATTCGGATGTGTATCTGTTCGACGAGCCGACGAGCGGGCTCTCCTCGAAGGATTCCGAGCACGTGATCGAGATCATCCGCGGGATGGCGCATAACAAGATCATCATCGTCACGATTCATCAGCCGAGCTCGAAGCTTTTCCAGATGTTTCACAAGGCGATCCTGTTCGATAAAGGCGGGCGGCTGGTCTTCTTCGGGACGCCGACGGACATGTTGCGCTACTTCGCGGAGGCGGAGCATCAGCATCAATTTGGCGCGGACTTGGGCGCGTGCCCTTCATGCGGAACAACGCGGCCGGAATTTATTTTCGACGTTTTGGAAACGCCGCTGCGCGACATCAGCGGCGACGTGATCTACGAGGAGAATAACAAGGGACAGCTGGTGCCGGCGCGGCGTTACTCGCCGGAATTTTGGCGGGATAAATATGAAGCGTTTCGCTTGATCCAGGACGTGAAGCAGGTCTCGCTGCGACGGCCGCAGGTGCCGCCACTGCCGAAGGCGCCGGCGAAGAAACGGCGTTCGCATATCCGCTGGCACGACGAGTGGACGCAGCTGCGGACGCTGCTGCGGCGCGCTTTCATGAGCAAGCTGCGGAATCGCGGCAACCTCGTGATCACGATCGGCGTCTCGCCCATCCTGGCGGTCTTGATCGCGACTCTGCTGCGTTATTCGGACAGCGGGAAATACGATTTCGCGTCGGCTTATCACATCCCGACTTATCTCTTTCTCGGACTGATCGTGGCCATGTTCCTCGGGCTGACCAACAGCGCGGATGACATCATTGGCGATCGCCCGGTGCTGCAGCGGGAGCGGAATCTGAATGTGCGCCTGTCCTATTACGTGGTGGCGAAAGTGCTCTCGTTAGGCGTTTTCGCGCTGGTGCAATGCGTACTGTTCACGCTGATCGGGAACTGGATTCTCGGGATCCGCGGGATGTTCTGGATTTACCTCGGGATCATGTTGATGACGGCGATGGGCGGGGTGGCGCTGGGGTTGGTGATCTCGGCTTTGGTGGCGGCGCCGAAGACGGCGGCCAACATCGTGCCGCTGGTCTTGATCCCGCAGATCATCATGGGCGGGGCTCTGATCAAGTACGAGGATATGAATCGGAATCTGGGTTTCGTTTACACTTTTTCCCGCTGGCTTTCGGAGCACCCGGATGAGGAGACGAACAAGAAAATGAACAGCAAACTGGAGGTGCCGTTTATCTGCCAGTTTATCGCGATGCGCTGGTCCTATGAGGAATTGGTGGTGGCGCAGGCGAAGCTGAATCCATTGACGCGCCGGCAGGAGCGCGTGAATCGGGAGATCCAGCGATTGGCGAAAGAGGCGAAATCGCCGGACGCGGTCGCGCGTTTAAATGACTTAAAAGAGGTGCTGGCCATCCTTTCCGGACTGGAGGCGAAGACGGCGAAGGCGGTGGATAAATATCTGGAGGCGATCGATCGGATCGTGGACGGGAAGCGCAAGTTCAACCGAACGGACTTCAAGGATGCGGTCGGGCCGGTGACGGCGGAACAGCTTTACATTAACCAGAAGATTTCGGACCTGATCTCGAACGCGGAGATGGAGCAGCACGATTACCGCCGGGGCGGGAAACCGAACGTGTTCTTCGGGTCGGAGAAGCGCTATTTGGGGACGAAAATCGGGGTGTTTGTTTTCGATACCTGGGTTTTGGTGGGGTCGACGCTGGTCCTGCTGGGCTTGCTGCTCTTCATCTTGCGGCGGCAATTGGAAGTGCGGCGCAGGTAAGCGGAGGAACGCCGCATGCAGCGCGCCTCAGGATGACAAGAGCGCGCGGTGCGCGTAGGGAGTAAGCGTGAGCAAAAAAACCGCTGCCAAAAATCAGACGCGTCTCATTGTCGCGGATAGCGAACGCGATGCCGACATGCTTTACGCCACCCGCATGTTTGTGCCGGACCCTTTTATTTTTCTGGAAGAGAATGGGAAGCGCACCATCGTGCTGAGCGATCTCGAGATTGACCGCGGGAAGCGGGAGGCGCAGGTGGACGAGATCGTGTCCTACGGCCAATTGGAGCGCGAGGTGCAGGGCAAGGCGAGAAAAGCCCCGCCTTACGCGAAGGTGCTCTCGCATTTCCTGCGAAAACGCGGGGTTCGTTCCGCGTTGGTGCCGGCAAATTTCGGGTTGGGCTACGCTGAGGAGCTGGCGGCGCACAAGATCCGTTTGCAGACGACGAAGGATCTTTTCTGGCCGGAGCGGGAGGCGAAGACGGAGGACGAGCTGCGTTTGATGCGCCGCGCGTTATCGATCACGGAGAAGGGTCTGGCGCGCGCGATGGAGGTGCTGGCGGCTTGCAAATCGCGGCGCGGCAAGCGGCTCGATTGGTTTGGGCGGGTGCTGACTTCGGAGATTCTACGGGCGGAAATCGATTCGGCGATTTTGCGCGCGGGTGGGCTGCCGGCGAACACGATCGTGGCGGGGGGCGATCAGGCGTGTGATCCGCATGAACGCGGGTCGGGGCCGCTCTTCGCGGATTCGTTGATCATCCTGGATGTCTTCCCGCGCGATGCGGCGAGCGGTTACTACGGAGATCTGACCCGGACGGTGGTGCGCGGCCGGGCGAGCGACGAGCAGCGCCGGCTCTGGGAAACGGTGCGGGAAGGGCAGGCGTTGGCTTTGAAGAAGATGAAGCCGGGCCTGGACGGCTTGAAGTTGCATAACGAAGTGAAGCAGCTCTTTACGGATCGCGGTTTTCCCACGGAGGTCAGGGAGGGCCGGCAGGTGGGATTCTTCCATGGGACGGGACATGGGCTGGGGCTCGAGATCCACGAATTTCCGCGTTTTCAGAAGACGGTGTTTAAGCCGGGACAGGTTTTGACGGTGGAGCCGGGGCTGTATTATCCGGGGCTCGGCGGCGTGCGGCTGGAGGATGTGGCGGTGGTGACGGAGAGCGGGAATCGTGTGCTCTCCCGTTTCGAGAAGCGGCTGGAAATTTAAGGGGAAGGGGGCGTCTCCAATTCTGAACGAATGGGGCCTCGAGGCGTCTAATTCACGTAAACTATTAAATAACTAATGAATACTTTTGGATTTGGAGGGAACTGGCTGATTTTAGTGGGGATACCGCTTCTGATCGGTCTCTGGGCGCAATTCCGCGTGAGCAGCGCGTTTAAGAAGTGGGGCGAGGTGCGCGCGACTTCGAACGTGAGCGGAGCGGAGGCGGCTCGCCAAATTTTGCAAGCGGCGCAGATCAACGACGTGGAAGTGGTGGAGACGAATGATTATCTCGGCGACCACTACGATCCGTCGAAGAAGCGGCTCTGCCTCTCCTCGAAGGTTTATCATGAGCCGTCGGTGGCTTCTTTGGGGATCGCCGCGCACGAGAGCGGGCATGCCATTCAGCACGCGAAGGCTTATGCGCCGTTGAAGTGGCGGATGGCAATCGTGCCGCTGACCTCGATCGCTTCGCGGATGTTGCCGTTTGTGATTTTGGGCGGGCTTTTCTTCCGGGTCACCGGGCTGATCACGATCGGGATTTACTGCTATCTGGTTTTGCTGGCTTTCCAGCTCATTACCTTGCCGGTGGAGTTTGACGCCTCGCGGCGGGCGAAAATTATCCTCCAGCAAATGGGGATGGTGCAGGCAGGCCAGGAAGTCACGGGTGTGAATCGCGTCCTGAACGCGGCCGCGCTCACGTATGTGGCGGCCTTTGTCGCCACCCTCGGTAACCTGCTCTACTTGATGACGATCCGGAACCGGAACTGACCTTGTCCAGCGCTTCGAAAGTGAATCCGGCTCTCGCTTTGCCGCCCGCGCGGCGTCTCTCTGATTTATTGTCGTCGGGGCTGCCGTCGCGTGTTAAGCCTAAGCGCAACGCGATGGACCAACCAAGAACGGACGAAGACTCGACGCTCGTCGCCCGGACGCAGGATGGCGATGTGGCCGCGTTCGATCAGTTGGTGGTGAAATATACCCCGCGGCTTTACGGCTTGGTCTACAACATGACCTCGAACCACGAGGACACGAACGACCTGCTGCAGGACGTTTTCTCCAAGGCCTACAAGGCGATCCGTGGTTTCCGCGGGAAATCTTCGTTTTACACCTGGATCCATTCCATCGCGGTCAACATGACGCTCAATTTCCTCAAGAAACGGGGTCGCCGTTTCAATCTGAGCCTGGACGATGTGGATGCGGGCATCCAGAACGACAAAGAGTTTCTGGAGCTGACCCAATCGAGCAGTCCGGTGCGGGAGGCCGATCTTTCCGAACTTCAGGTAAGATTGAACGAGGCCATGATGAAACTGTCTGATGAACACAGAGCCGTGGTTACCATGTTTCACATTCAAGGGATGCCGCATGCCGAGATCAGCAAGATCTTGCATGTCTCCGAGGGCACGGTACGTTCCCGGCTCTTTTACGCGAACCGCCAATTGCAAAATTATCTGGAAGAATTCCGGAAGAATCCAGTCTCCTAAATCCAACGCATGAAAGAATTGAACGAAAACGATATTGGCACGCTGCTTCGGTTGAAACGGCACGAGCAGCCGCCTCCCGCGTATTTCGAGGATTTCCTGCATGAATTTCATCGTCGGCAGCGCACGGAACTCTTGCGCGAACCGCTCTGGCAGATCGGCCTGCGGCGCGCACAGGATTTCATGCTGCAGTTAAACGTTCCCTCGTTGTCCTCTTACCAAGCCGCGGCAGCCGCGGTGGTGGTGTTGGCGGCGGTGATATCGCTGAAGGTGGCGCAGACTCCTGATACGAATTTAACGGTAGCGAATGTGGCGGCCACGGAGCAGTTGCCCGTGGTCCGGTCCACCGGGGACTCTGACTGGAGCCTCGCCAATACGCGATCGTTCAAGACACGGTCGATCGAAGACGCCGCGGTCTTCCGCACCGCCGTAGGAAGCGCCCCCACTCACCGAACCGCCGCGCCTCCCCGTTACGTGCTGGATAGCACTCCTGTGAGTTATGAGGCGTCTTTCCGGTTTTAGGGCCCAGCGCTTTTTCCGCATCCCGTTTTCTGCTCTTGGGGTCGCGCTAGGCTTAGCGCTGGCAGCTTGCTGGCTGCGAGCGACTGGCGTGCAAGCTGCGGAGCCGGCCGGTATCCCGCCGGGCGAGCAGTCGGCGGCGACGATCAGCCAGGAAGTGAAGGAAATCTTTCACCGCTCCTCCCGGGCGGTGGTGAAGATTCGAGGCTTCGATAAGCACAGCCGCGTGGCCGGCACCGGCTTTTTTATCGATCCTGCCGGGACGGTGCTAACGGCCTTTTCCGTCGGCGCGGACACGCAGAATCTGACCGTGGAGATGGACAAGAAGGAATATCCGGCGCGGCCCGTCTTGACCGATCGACGCAGCGGGCTGGCAATCCTGAAGGTGGACAACGACGTGCCCACGCCTTCGTTGCCGCTGGGTCATTCAAAGGATCTGGAGGTGGCCACGCCCGTGATCACGGTCGGTTTTCCGCTCGATCTCCCGCAGACCCCCAGCTTTGGGATGATCGCAGGTTTTGATCGGAAATTTCTCGGTCGCTATTTTTCCACCACTCACCTGAGAGTGAATTTGACCACGCAGCGTGGGGAGGCCGGGGCGCCTTTATTGGACTTCAAAGGAGAGGTGGTGGGCATCCTGGTCAGCAGCGTGGAGAATGGCGCGGCCTGTTACGCTTTGCCCATCGACGCGGCGGAGAAAATCCGAAGCGATTACGTCCGCTTCGGGGAAGCGCGGCACGGTTGGGTCGGGATCAATGTCGCCCGTTCGGCAACGCCGGAAGAAGGGTCGTCGGCAGAGTTTACCGAAATCGTGCCGGGAACGCCGGCCGCCGAATCCGGCGCCAAGCCGGGCGATATATTGCTGCAAGTGGGCCGCACGCCTGTGCACGAACCGGAAGACGTGATCGACGCCTCCTTCTTCATCACGGCGGGAGACAGAGTGCCGATCACGGTGCTGCGCGGCCACGAGAAGCTGACCTTCGAATTGGAAGCGGATTTCCATCCCGCGGCGCAACGTCCACCGGTGATCGCATCGCCTCTTTCGCCCAATCAGGCGATGCCGTTGGGGTTGGATCGCACACCTTAGCGCGGCTGGCGCAGAGATAGGAACGGCGCGCTGTCCAGGGAGTTGGAATTGCTTTAGGTCGAACGCGCGTTTTAAGGTGTTTCACGCGGGCTGGTCGCCGCCGCGCGGCGACCCTTACCCTGCCGACAGCTCTCGAAATTCTGCTACGCTCAGGATCTTCACGCCCAGCTTTTTTGCCTTCTCCAGCTTGCTGCCGGCTTCCTCACCCGCCAGCAGGTAACGCGTCTTTTTGCTGATACTCCCGCTCACTTTTCCGCCATGCGCGAGGATCGCCTCTGCGATTTCATCTCGCGGTTGCGAGAGCGTGCCGGTGATGACCCAGGTGCCGTGAAAGGGCGACGACTCGTCGGCGGTGGCGGGCGGGGAATCATCCACCATCCGCAGACCCGCCTGCTGAAGACGCGCCACCAGTTTGCGATTCGCCGGTTCCTGAAAAAATCCGTGGATACTGTGACCCACTATTTCGCCGACGTCCGGAATCCGCTGAAGCTCTTCTTCGGTGCCTGCCATGAGCGCCTCCGCGGAGCGAAAGTGCTGAGCCAGCGCGCGGGACGAGGTGACGCCGACGTGCAGAATCCCGAGCGCGAACAGCAAACGCCAGAGTGGCCGCGTCTTGCTCGTTTCGATGGCCTCGAGGAGATTCCGGATGCTCTTTTCCCCGACCCTCTCCAGCGTCGCGAGCTTGGTTTCGTCGAGGTGATAAATATCACTCACGTCCCGCAAGAGACCGTTCGCCACGAGCTGGCCGACCATCCTTTCGCCCAAACCTTCGATGTCCATCGCGCCACGGCTGGCGAAGTGTTCCAGGCGGCGCCGGAGTTGTGCGGGGCACTGGGTGTTGACGCAGCGAATAGCGACCTGGCCTTCATCCTTTTGGACTGCGCTGCCGCACTCGGGGCACTTCTTCGGCATTT
>JBBSLZ010000084.1:0-11347 GCA_038233435.1 Chthoniobacterales bacterium | reverse complement strand
GATTTGCGCTCCCGTGGACCACGCTGGTGGTGGTGTTTCTGGCCGCGCCGCTCGCGATCGGGTTCTCGCGCGGGGGCGTGTTATCGAGCGTGGCGGCGGCTATAGGGCTCGTTTTTGCGATGAACTTCCTGACCCATTTTTTCCTCGCGCTGGGGGAGGGCAACCGTCTGCCGCCGTGGGCGGCGGCCTGGGGACCGAATCTTCTTTTCGCGGCGGTGGGATTGCTTCTGCTCTATCTCCGGTCCAGCAATCGGGAGGCGCGGAGCCTGAATCCGTTTGCCGCGCGCCGCGCTCTCGCTTCATGAATCCACTTGCCAACGACTGGCCGATCAAACACCGCGCGGATGTCTGTGCGGTGACGGGCCGCGCTTTCGCCGAGGGCGAGCAGTTTTACACGCTTCTCTTTCGCGAGGCGAACGGTTTTCGGCGGGAGGATTTAAGCGAGGAAGCGTGGGCGGCGCGGAACGAAAACATCCGGCCGTTCTCGTTCTGGAAATCGCGCTACGAGCCCGCGCCGGCGGCGCCGCCCGAGCCACTGGCGAAGGAGAATGCGGAGGAACTTTTGCGCCGGCTGCTGGCGGAAAACGCGCAGCCAAATGCGTGCTTCGTGCTGGCGGTGATGCTGGAGCGGAAACGCGTTTTGAAGCAGGTGAAGACGGAGGAGACGGATGCCGGGACGGTGCTGATTTATGAGCACGCGAAGAGTGGCGATGTCTTTATTGTGCCTAACGTGCAGTTGCGCCTGGATGAGCTGGAGGGGATTCAGAACGAGGTGGCGGGATTGTTGACGGGTGCGGCTTAGGCCCACGGAGAGGCGCCAGGTTTGAATCTTGGCGGCTGGAAAGCCGCCACTCCTTGTCTGCGTCGGCCATTGCGACGAAGTTTTCCGATCCCGATGAGTCTGCCCTGGTTTTCACCGACGAACTTTCCGCTTTACCTCGCGCCGATGGCGGGCGTTTCGGATAAAATTTTCCGGCAACTCTGCAAAGAACGCGGAGCGGATGTGCTCGTGACGGAATTCGTCTCGGCGGAAGGCGTTTTCCGGCGCAACGAACGCACGCGTGAGTATCTCGACTTTGATGAATGCGAACGCCCGCTCGGCGTACAGCTATTCGGGGGCAACGCCGAACACTTGGCCGAAGCTGCGCGGCATGTCGTCGATTGGGTGCGGCCGGACTTCATTGATCTGAACTTCGGTTGCCCCGTGAACAAGGTGGTCGCGAAGAATGGCGGCTCCGCCTTGCTGAAGGATTGCCCGGCGCTCGCCGCTGTCGCCGGGGCGGTGGTGCGCGCGGTCGCTCCGTTGCCGGTGACGGCAAAGATCCGCATCGGCTGGGACGATGCGACGATCAATGCAGTCGAGGTGTCACGCCTCCTGGAAGATTTGGGCATCGCGGCGATCGCCGTCCACGGACGCACACGATCGCAGGGTTACTCTGGCGCGGCGGATTGGCGCGTCATCGGAGACGTGGCGGCCGCCGTGCGTGTGCCGGTGATCGGAAACGGCGACATCGCGAACGCCGCCGACGTGGCAAAGCGACGCGCGGAAACGGGCATCGCCGGAGTGATGATTGGCCGAGCCGCCATGAGTGCGCCATGGATTTTCGACCAGATCAAACACGAACTCGCCACCGGTGAAATCCTCCCGCCGCCAGAACTAGCCGAGCGCTGGGCATTAATTCAGCGTCACTGCGAACTCGCGGTCGAAGAATGGCAAAACGAAGACAACGCCATGCGTTCCATGCGCTCGCGTCTCATGGCTTACTCGAAAGGCTTCCCCGCCAGCAAATCTCTGCGCGAGAAATTCCAGCACGTCGCGTCGTTAGCCGGCCTCACCCGGATCGCGGAGGAACATCTCGCGGCTACTGAAGCAATCGCGTTTGCCGCTCCATCTTAGGCTGGCGCGAGTCTAAATCAGAGGGCAACGAAATCGCAGGACAACAAGCCGAGCACTTGGATGGACGCGCGCGCGGTGAGCGCGAACAGTTTGCTCCGGCTTTTCACCTGCAACTTCTTGAAGATGGAATGGAGCTGAGCCTTCACCGTGTGGACGCTCTTCCCGAGCTGTCGGGAAATGCCGGCGTTGCTGTGTCCCTCGCACACCAGCTGCGCGATTTTCCTCTCGCAGGCCGAGAGACGGGCGAGCGATCCGAAATGATCGGCTGCGGGCCGATGCTTCGCAGAAGCTCCGGCAGCAGGTCGCGGCTTGAAGCGAATCAAGAAGAATGGTTCGACGAGAGGAAAGTTTTTTTGTCGAACCATGCTGACCTCTACTCGAGACCCTCGCTCATGAGGCTGTTCCAGTTCGTGTTCCTGCTTCTCCAGGGTCGAGCGGCCAGCCGGGTCGGCTGTCTCCCACACTTTGACGCGCGCCCGACAGAACTCGGCTAGATCCGGCGGGAGCGCGCGGCGTCCGGCTCGACTGTAAATGCGGGCATGTTCATCCCCCAACTCCCAGTTCGTCCGTGCCTCCAGGCCCACGGCACTTTCGCAAATGATTTTTAGTCGCCAATCACACAGCACCATCGGCAAGGGCAGAGGTTTGAGAATCCCAGCCACGAGGTGGTTTTGGGCCTCCAGCCGTCGCATCGAGATGACCCGGCAGAAAGCGGTCTCGAGATGGGGATGCAGCTCCCGCAGCAGCTTCAACTCCGCGGCCGAAAAGTCCCCTTCTTCCTCGGCTCGGTGCAGGAAAAGCACGCCCTGAATCTGCTTCCGCTTCCAGAAAGCGAGCGCGACACCGAATTTCGTTTCGCCCGGGCCTGGCCAAGGGAGGCGCGTCTCGCCCGCCGGTAAGGTGTGCTCCGGGCCCAAGTGGACGAGCGGCAGCCCGGCGGTGCGGCGGAAATGCAGAAAGGCGGGATGCCGGGCGAATAATTCCTTCAGGAGCGCGGTGTCTCCGGCGCTGCCTGCGGATGGTTGGGTCGTCATGGAGAAGGAACGGCCCAGCCCTGGTTTCGTTTCGCGCAAGAACATCATCGCCGTCGCCATTCGAATCGGCCAAATGCAGAGCCAGCGTCTCGAACTGGGCGCAGCCTGCCCGATCAATGCCTGTGCTGCCGTCCAAAATTGACCCGCGTTCATGGCGGCACCCAGTTTCAGTGCCCCCTTTTGATTCGCTTCGAAAACGGAACGGCGCGCCTTCCGGGGCTCCGCACGGCGCAGATTTTGTTTCTTCGTCTCCACGTAATAAACTGATCGTGAAGAAACATCTATTGCTTTTACAGCCAAAAATTTCGGCGGTGGCGAGGGAGCGCGGCCTTTTTGGCGATGCTTTTTCGACGACGTGGATTTAACACTTTTGGCTAATAGACGCGCCGCGCTGATTTTTCTTAGTCTTTGGGAAATCGGGGACGAAACCAGTTCTTCCCGGACAGAAAATTCAACATGAAGACATTTCGATTGAGTAAAAAAACAACATTTGCAGGACCTGCCGCAGCGAGCCGCTTGCTGAAGCCCGCGCGCTGGATGGCAGCGGCAATTTTGGTAATGGCTTTGGCCGGATGCCCGGCTCCGAAAGATGATACCGCAGACCTGAAAGCAGAAGTGGCGAGGCTAAAAGCGGAGGCCGACGCGAAGACGAAAGCTCAGGTTGATGGTGCCGTCGCGAAAACAGACGCCGCGGCAGCGAACGCCGCCGCCGATGCCAAGGCTGCGGCAGATGCCCAGGCGCAGACGGCGGCGGATGTCGCTCAAGCCGAGGCAGCAGTGGCCAAAGCTCAGGCCGAGGCCGACGAGGCCGCCAAGTCGGCGGCGGCGGCGCAGACGAGCTTCGTCGATGCCAAAGGCGAAGCGGATAAGGCCAAGGAAGTAGTCGAGCAGGTCAAGACTGAGGCTGCCGAAAGTCAGAAAGCGGCCGCTGCGCCCACCGCCACAGAAGTGGATGTCGCCAAGGCCGAAGCGGATGCCGATAAACTTGCGGCCGAGGTTGCCAAAGCAGAAGCGGCTCGTTTAAGGGCAGAACTGGCTCGGACCAAGGTCACAGCCGCCGCCGCAAAGATAAGACATCCAATCAGTCCAACTTCCAGTTTCCTCTCTGCGCTTGCCACCTCGCTTCTCGCTCCCACGGGCGGGACGGTCTATCCTTTCTTCGGTTCTGGCGCGATGATTGTTCCCCCTCTGACGTCAGTGGCGGGGCCGATCCCCTTTGCTATATTTTCGCCACCGATCTCTGGGGGATTTGCTTTACAGAGCGGTATCACGCCCAGCGGTCACCAAGTCGTCGCGATCGCGCAGCTCCTACCCCCTGGGAAAATATTTATCCCGCCAGTAGAGGTCTTTCTAGACTTGGCCTCGCCGGAGCCACCAAGCACTTGGTTGGCAGTCGAGGAATGGGATGTGAGGACAGCAAGCTACGTCCCAAGAAAGGAAATGGCGTGGGTCTTGCCCAGCGGAATAAAAGCAGTGGCTCGTTTGGACCACTTTTGCATCGTGGTTCTCACCAAGCCTGTTCCCGGTACGCCGCAGTCGCCCCCGCCCGCACAAGTCCCGGAGCCGCCGCCGCCATACGCCGAAGTCATCGCCAAAACTAACGCGGAGGCTGCCGCCGCCGCGGCGCGCGACAAACAGTTGGCCGAAACGTACAGGGCTGCCGCCAAAGATGCACGGGTGGCCTTGGTCGCAAACGTGCAGAAGCAGGAGGTCGCGGCCAAGGAAACAGCCGCTCAGAAAGCCAAGGAATTGGCTGACCAGAAAGCCAAAGCAGCGGCGGACAAGAAAATCGCGGACCTGAAGAAGCGGAAAGCCAAGGCGCTGGCGGAAACCAAAGCGATCGAGAAACGAAACCGCGATGACCAGGCGGCCGAGGAGCGGTCGCGCCGAATCGACGAGGTACGCCGGCAGGCGCAAGAAGAGCAGCGGCAACAACAACAGCAGCAGCTCCAACAGCAATTACGTCAGCAGCAGCAACAACAGCAACAGCAACAGCAACAAGAGGAACAGCGACGCCAGCAACAGCAGCAACAGAACGAAGACAATCCAGACGGCATCTGAGTTTGGAGAATCATTCAGCCGAGTGCCCGTCGACGCATTGTCGCGCCACCAAGAACAAACGAGAATTATGAATTGCCACAAAATGAAATCCACCGTGTTTATCGCGGCCCTGAGTCTCTTCGCTTTCGGAGCTTCCGCGGACGCCCAGTCCAAAGATCCGTACGCGGGAAAATGGTACCAGCTGAAAACACAATTCACCGGCCCGGGACAATGCCTTGAGGGCAACCAAAAGGGCGGGTCAGAAAAGAACGGCAACGCGTATATGGATCAGTGCCAAAACGTGTCCGGCCAGATCTGGAAGCTGGAGCGACAGCCGGATGGCAATTACCGTCTTAAAACGGAGTTTCGCGGAAATGGCGAGTGTCTTGAAGGCAACAGCGGCGGCCGAGGGGCATTCATGGATAAATGTCAGAACGTGACCGGTCAGCTCTGGAAAATCACCCCGGCCGGCAATGGTTACGTCAGGCTGCAGAATCTGATGGGTGACAATTGTCTTGAAGGTAATCGGTCCGACTTGCCTAGGGCAGGCGGCGCCGCGTACATGGATTCAAAGCAAGATGTCTCCGGCCAGTTGTGGAAGCTCACAAAGGTAAAGTAAACATCATGGCGCCACTCTTCTGTCGGTTCGCCACAGCTCTGGCATGCTTTGCCGTGCTCCTTGTGGCGAGGGCGCAGCCGGCTCGTGCGCAGTCGGAAGAAAGGGCGCCGCAGGCGGAAATCAACGCCCTGGCTTCACTGCCGTATTCCTTCCTCGAGCGGTTCCGCCAGGGTGAGTTCAACTCACTTTACGTGATCGCCTACGACGCCGTGAACCCGTTCTATCTGACCGGCGATTTCGATGGCGACGGCGAGATGGATTACGCCCTCAAGCTCCGGGCGAAAACAAATAAGGACGTTGCGGAAGACGCGGTGTTCTTCGCCAAAGGCGAGCCGCGTTTGATTTCGAACGATATCAAGGAAGATTATCCCGGTCCTGCCTGGTATGTGGTTTCGGAGACCGAAAAGCAGCAGATGCGCAGTGCCGCCGTCGAGGAAGGCGGGAAAAAGTCGGCCAAGCTTAAGGGCGACGCCATCATGATGGTGAGGCCAGAAAGTTCCACCGCCCTCGTCTTCTGGAACGGGAAGCGCTTCGAGCTCTCCTGGCTAGGCGGCGACTAGCCAGCGCGGAACCAGGTCAAGCGCGGACGAGAGCGTGTCATGCACTTCCTGCGGTGCGTTTGCGAACGGTAGCACCGGCGTCCCGCCGGTGCTACGTCGCGCTTTATCAGAAGACAGTAAACAAAGTGAATGACACGCTCTAGTTCTAGGAGCGAGCAGGACGCCCGGCGCGGCCGAGGTGTCCGACCAATTTATCGAGGAAACCGGACTTTCCTCGTGCGAGTCTTCGCCAGCCGATCGCGGGAACAAAAAGCCCGGCGGCGCGAGAAAGTCCGCCGCTCTCTTTCTGAATTCGGATCGTGAAAAGATTGACGCGAAGTGCGTCTCTGGGTTTCGTCTTCATCGCCATGCCCAAGCCGCACGCCTCTCTCCTCCACCACTATTCTGATGCGGCGGAGAAACAGAATTTTCTTCGCCGAATCTTCGACGATTCCGCGCCGCATTACGAAGCGATTGCGCGACTCGGATTTTTCGGGTCCGGGCAATGGTACCGAAGGGACGCCTTGCGCCGGGCCGGGCTGCGGCCGGGGATGCGGGTGCTGGATGTGGCCAGCGGCACGGGACCGACTGCCCGCGCGATTCGAGACGTGATCGGAGACGAGCGGCTCATGACTTGTCTCGAGCCGAGCGCCGGGATGCTGGCGGAATCGAGGAAGACGCTGGGCTGCGAACACATCCAGGCGACGGCGGAGGCGATGCCGTTGCCCGATGAGTCCTACGATTTTCTGACGATGGGATTTGCGCTCCGCCATGTGGAGGATCTGGAGGCGGCGTTTCGCGAATACCGGCGCGTGCTGCGGCCGGGAGGGAAGACGCTTATTTTAGAACTCACCCTCCCGCGCAGCGCTACGGCACGCTGGTTTCTGCGAGCTTACTTCAAATACACGCTGCCCTTCGTGGTCCGAGTTTGCACGGGAAGCCGGGAGGCTGCGCAGATGATGTATTACTATTGGGACACGATGGAAACGGTGGTGCCGCCAGAAACGGTAACGGACGCGCTCCGCGCCGCGGGCTTCACGAAAGTGGAGCGCCGCGTTTCGATCGGACTCTTCAGCGAATACGAGGCGACGCGGCCCGGTTGATTCAACCCGTGAAAGGGAAAAGGGGCGGTCCGTGCATATGTGCAGAATCAGCCACTGATGGCGCCGTCGAGCCTCAGATCGAGACGGAAGGACACTGCGGCGCGCGATTAGCTAAGAGCCGCGAGTCGTGGTTTCGGAGAGCGAAAGGGAAAGATGCGCAGCGTTGGCGGCGAGGACGGCGAAGCAAAGCCGGCCAAGCTCAAAGGCGACACCATTATGATGGTGCGGCCAGAGAGTTCCAGCGCGCTCGTCTTCTGGAAAGGGAAGCGCTTCGAGCTTTCCTGGCAGCGCGATGGATTCAAATCGCGGGCAAAACAAAAGGCCGGTCTTTAGAGCGCATCGGGCTGTTTGTCGAAGACGAGCGCGAGCGTCCTCCGGCAGATCTCATCGGTAGGCTACGGCTCTGTAAAAGCGAAAGAGTTAATGAAGCCCGCGAACACATCCTTTTCCTTCTCTGGCAGGGTTTCGCTCGTAGAAACCTGAATAAACATCTCTCCAAAGGGTATGGCATACGTCATCCCCAAGACACGCTCGCTGATGCCGTCAGCGGTGCTGATGTCGTACTCGGCGGCGAAGAAAGCGACGCGCCGACCAGAGAGCATTCGCTCCTCGGGAGCCGTCTTGATCACATAGTTCCGGAGGGTTGACCCAATCGAGCGCGCGCTCGCGGCGATCATCTGCTGAAAGGATTCGAACGTCTTGTGAGGATTGGGACGGCTTAAAACGTTGATTGTAGGGATCAGGCCTGAATGGCGACGTGGATTCTGCCGTAGATACGTCGCGATCTCAATCGATCCGCGATGCGAAGCGAGAATCGCGCGAATGTCCTCCTTGGAGCTATCAAGCTGACGGATATTTTCAGCGATCTTCCCGGGCGCCGGCACGAACCAGTTGGCCGGAGCGCGAAAGGTAACTCCGTAGCGCTCGAGGGTGACCGATTCGCCTTTCTGCTCTCTACGCTCGGCGCCGTGGAGTGGCGTGCACTGAATGGAGACAGCCACCGCGAAAGCTAGGAGTCTTGCGGTGTTGCAAACTAACATAGATACATCTGCCCTAATGCTTTACTATCGGCAACTGTGGAACAGACGAACGGGGATCCTGCGCTGCCGTTTCGAAAGACCCGGTCGGCGACCGCCGGGGCGTTTTGGGTTACTTGACCCTCTGGTATCAGCTAAGCTGTGCGGATGGATGAAACTGTCGTCAGTATTCACGTCGCCAAGATTAGCCTGTCGCGATTGGTTGCGCGGGCGGAGCGAGGCGAGCGCAGCACGATCGCGCGCGATGGGAAGCTGGTGGCGCAGTTGGGTCCGGTCTCCAAGGAGAAGCGGCCTCAACTCCCCGCGGATGACCCGCTCTTGAACCTGGCCAAGTGGGGTTTCGACGGATCTAGTGGACGCCTAGACCGTGTCATGCACTTCTTGCGGTGCGTTTGCGAACGGTAGCACCGGTGTCCCCACCGGCGGGACGCCGGTGCTACTTCGCGATTTATCAGCAGGCAGTAAACAAAGTGCATGACCCGCTCTAGCCCACGCGGAGATCGACCGGATCGTGTATGGCACGTGAGGGCCTGAACGATTCCTCGGAGCATTTATCGGCTTGCCGACCGTCGGGATCCGAGCCGCCAGATCGGCTTGCTGCACACGCGAACCATGGTTGCCCCGGCGGCCGTCGACCGTAACTTCCCCCTGTGTCCACGACCGCGAACCCGCCGAGCGGGATTAATTTTAAGATGGGCAACGAGCGCCTGATCAAGGTAACGGAAAATGCATCGCGCAAGCTTTCGGGATTGCTGCAGAAGCAGGGGCGGCCGGAGGGGGCACTGCGCGTGGCGGTGATCGGGGGCGGGTGCTCGGGGTTGCAATACAAGATGGATCTGGTGGATGGGCCGCAGAATCGCGACATCATGGTGAAGTCGGCGGAGGTGACGGTGGTGGTGGATCCGAAGAGCGCGCTCTTCGTGAGCGGGTCGCTCCTGGATTACAGCGACGATCTGCAGAAGGGCGGCTTTAAGGTGACGAATCCGAACGCGGTCGCGCATTGCTCTTGTGGCGAGAGCTTCGCGGCATGACGGATTTTTTTGCGCTCCTCGCGCAGCCGCGGCGGGCGTGGCTGGAGCCGGAGCTTCTGAAGGCGGCGTTTCATGAGAAATCGCGGCGGGCGCATCCGGATGCAGGCGGGAGCGAGGTGGCTTTCGCGCAGTTGAACGAGGCGTATCAGGCGCTGCAGGAACCGCGGCGGCGGTTGCAGCATTTTTTGACTTTGGAAGGGCGGCCGCCGAACGGGGCGGGGCGCGCGGTGCCGGCGGAAATCGCGGAGTTGTTCTCGATCGTGGCGGAGGCGACGCAGGCGGCGGAGTTGGCTGGGCAGAAAATAAACGCGGCGGCGAGTCCGCTCGGCCGGTCGTTAGGCTTGGCGGAGCTGGCGCAGGCGCGAGGGAAAGTGGATGAAGCGCTGGCGCGGCTGGTGGCGCTGCGGGAAACGGCGGAGGCGGATTTACGCGCGGTGCCGGAGGACGGGGACGAGAGATGGACGCGGCTGGAGGAGCTTTATTTTCGCTTCGCTTATCTGACTCGCTGGATTGGGCAGTTGGAGGAGAAGCGGTCGCAGTTGGCGGCGTTGCTCTAGAAACTCGACGGCCGGAGGCCGTCGCTCCTTGTCCGGGAGGTGCGGCTAGTTGTTCGTGTTGACCACGATGACGACGCGCCGGTTGGACTGTTGGCGGCGGATCTCGGCTTCTTCCATCGAGGGATCGGTGACTGGACGTGGCGTGACCAGAAATTTGGTGGCGCCAAAGCCGCGCGCGCGGATCTGGCCGGGATTGATGGCGAGGGCATCGATGAGGTAGACTTTGACGGAGTCGGCGCGGCGCTGGCTTAGATCGAGGTTATAATCGGGGCCACCGAGGGAATCGGTGTAGCCTTCGATGGAGAAGGTGGCGCCGGGGTTGCGCTTGATGAGGGTGGCGAGTTTGCGCAGTTGTTCGGTGGAACTGGTCTGCAAATCGGAGCTGTTGTACTCGAAGAGTTGATCGTCGGGCATGCGGATGGCGGTGCCGGCGCCGAGGGGTCCTTTTTGAGAGAGAAGGGAATCGAGATCGCTGAAGCCGGGGGCGCGGCCGCGATCGGGGCCGGCGCTATCGCCGGGGATTTTGTTGATCACGCTGGGGCGTTTGATGGTGGTGCTGGTGGCGAGTTCGGTGCCGGTGAGGGCGGGTTGGGGACGACCGGAGACTTCGGAATCGCGCAGGAGGGATTGGGTGCGGGCGGCGTTGGGGCTGTTGGAGAGGACTTGGGCGGTGCTGCGCTCTATTTCGTTCATGATCGAGCTGGCGTCGCTTTGATCGACGCGCGGGTTGTCGGGCAGGACATCGGCGGTGTCGTCCGGCATGGCGGTGGAGGCGTGGACTTCATCGAGGAGCTGATCGAAGGATTTTTTCTCGTCCGGGAGTTGGACGTCGGTTTTATCGGGCTCGGGTTTGGCGGCTTGGGCGGATTGATCCAAGCTGGCTTTATCGAGTGGCTGGAGATCGACGCTTCTGACTTGGAAGGTGGCGGTCTGCTCGGGCGCTTTGGCGGCGGCGGTGAGGGGCTCGAAGCGGGTGCGATAGAAGTAAACGCAGAGGAGGGAGTGGAGGAGGAGGGAGACAATCAGGCCGACGACCAGCCAGTTCCGCTGTTTGCTGCCGGACCAGATGGCGTCGTCGTCGAAATCGCCTGCGGGGATGGGCTTCATGCTTCTCGGGAAACACACCGGCACGGGGTGGAGGATGTCAAACCAGGAAGCGGGCGGGCTTTGGTTTTAACGCTTGTATCGATTTCGAGGACTAACGACTATTCGAGGCGTGGAAAGCAAGCTGGAACGCGCCCCCAAGCCGCAGAGGTTTTCCACGACGCGGTGGAGCTTGATCGCGAGCGGGGCGGGCCTGGGCGAGGATGAGGCGCGAGCGCATGAGGCCTTGACCCATCTGTGCCGGATCTACTGGCGGCCGGTTTATTCTTTTGTCTCGCGGCGGATGGTCTCGCCGGAGGATGCGCAGGATCTGACGCAGGAGTTTTTTGCGATGATCTTGCGGACGAATTGGTTGCGGCATGCGGATCAAACTCGGGGGCGCTTTC
>JBBSLZ010000083.1:0-11521 GCA_038233435.1 Chthoniobacterales bacterium | reverse complement strand
GGATGACGGAACGAATCCGCATAACGGCAAAAAGCACTCATGGGATTTCACGCCGCTCGGGCCGGATATTTCTTCACGGACGCCGCTGGTGATGGATGGGATGGGACCGCGTCCCGGCCCGCCCTACCAGGATCTGCGCTCGGTCAAACGGACCGCCCTTTCGCCCGACCGCCCGGTGCGTGAAGTGCGCCTCACCTTGGAAGGCGACATGGAGCGCTACGTCTGGTCGATCAACAACAAGCCGATCTACGCCAGCGATTCGATCAAGATTCACGAAGGCGAAACGGTTCGCTTCATTATGATCAACCGCTCCATGATGCATCACCCGATGCATCTGCACGGTCACTTCTTCCGCGTCATCAACGGGCAGGGCGCCTACGCACCACTCAAACACACCGTTGATGTGCCGCCGATGCAGACCACGGTGATCGAGTTCGCAGCTGAGGAAGTGGGCGACTGGTTTTTCCATTGCCACCTCCTCTACCACCTCGATAGCGGGATGGCGCGGGTGGTCCATTACGAGGGATTTGAGCCCTATCCCGACACCGCCGCGGTACGCTACAAACTTTATCGCGATCCTTTCTACGCTTGGGGCACAGCCGATATCCTGAGCAACATGACTCAAGGCTATGTTGAGGTCTCGAACGCGCTCAATATTTTCAACCTCGAATGGGAAGCCGGCTGGCAAAACGTGCCCGGCACCGAATTGGAAACCACCTTCCTCTACGAGCGCTACTACAACCGCTTCTTCCGACTCCTCGCGGGTGTGAACACCGAAACCGTCATCACGACCGATCCGCTCGATTTCGACGTGGAGAGCAACCGCGGCGTCTTCGGCTTCATGTACAAACTGCCCCTCAACATCGACAGCATGGTCTGGGTGGACACCGATGGCGGGGCCCGCTTTCGCGTCGCGAAAAATATCCCGCTCACCCCGCGCCTCATGCTCGGCGGCGAAGCGCGCTACGACACCCACAGCCAGTGGGAAGAGCGCGTTCACCTCGAGTACCTGCTAAACAAAAACGCTTCCGTGATCGGCCAATGGCACTCCGACTACGGCTGGGGCGGCGGCCTTCGCATCCGCTTCTAAGAGGCCAATCGGGAAAACACCGGCGCCGTCCCCTTCACCCCTATGAAATCCCAAACCACCCTCGCCCTCGGGCTCCTCGCCCTGCTCACCGCTTCCTCCGCCCGCGCCCACGATACCTGGTTGATCCCCGACCACTTCGAGACCGCGCCCAAGACCAGTGTCACGCTCGATCTGACCAGCGGAATGGCTTTCCCCGCGCTCGAGACCGGACCGAAACGCGCCCGCGTCCAGGCCGCCAGTTTCCGGCTCGCCGGGCAAACTTTCGACATCAAGGATATTTCCGAAGGCCCGCAATCGCTCCGCTTCGTGGCGGAAGTTCCCACCGCCGGCGTGGCCGCCTTTTGGGTGAAATTTCCGCCCAAGGAAATCGAATTAAAGCCGGAGCAGGTGCATGAATATCTGGAAGAGATCGGAGCTTCCGCTGCCCTCCTGAAGCAATGGGAGGAAATGAAACAGCCGCGCTGGCGCGAGCTTTACTCGAAACATCAAAAGACCTTCGTCCGCGTCGGCACGCCGCCGGCCGATGATGAGTCGTGGAAGGAACCGGTCGGCCTCGCGCTCGAGATCGTGCCGGAACAGGATCCCACCGCGGTGAAAGCAGGCGGCGAATTTGCCGTGCTCGTCCTGAAGAACGGCAAAACCTTTCCCGATTTTCCGCTCACCGCCGTCGCCGGGGGCGAGAGCAAAGGCGAGACGCGCAAAACCGATGCCGAAGGACGAGTCAGCTTCTCAATGAAGAAGGCAGGCCCATGGCTGCTTCGCGGAACCGAAGTGCGGAAGTCGACCAAGCCGGAAGCCGACTGGGAAAGCGACTTCACCACCTTGACCGTGGACGTGAAGCCCTAGCGTCGATCGCGATCACGCGCCCGCTACCAACTCACGCTCCACCGATAATAGTTCGACGAAGGCATGTCCAGCTGCTGCTCGATCCCGTGCATCTCATCGTGCATGTGATCGATCTGCGCCCGTAGCTGACGACGGTTGTAGTACTGCTCCCCGCGCCGGAACTGCCGGCTTATCTGGCGCACCTCGGCCTGCACATGTTCGTAGTGCCGCCAAACATCCCGCCCCGCATGATAGCGGCGCATGCTTCTTTGCACGTGCGCCAGCATCCCGTTCAGGTGATCCACCTCGCGCTCAATCTGCCCGAGTCCGTCGTGACCACGGCGACCGCGGTGCCCTCCCCGGTACTCACCCGTCTCGTCATCATGATGACTCGCGTCGGAGCGCTGAAAAGTCGCGCCCGGCTCATAGATAGTCTCCTGATCTTGCTGCTCATCCTGTTCGTCGTCCTCTGCCGCCACTGGCAGGATGGCGCAGCCCAAGCCTAAAAAAACAACCGCACTGTATTTGAATAAGGTTTTCATTGGTGATCTTTCCTGTGCCCAATTTCGACGGAGCAGAGCGCCCCGCATTCAACACCACCCACCTCATGTCTCAACTTTTTCTCACCGTCCGAACTTACGCGCTCGCCCCACTCTGCCTGCTCGCTCTTCTCTCGTCCTGTCAGAGACCAATCCCCGCGGCGGCTGATCGCGACGCCATCGCCGCCACCGTGAACGCCTTCCACACCGCGCTCGAAAAAGGCGAAGCAGCCGCCGCCATGGCCCTGCTCGCGGATGATGTGCAGGCACTGGAAATGGGCGTGCGTGAAACGCGCGAGCAATATTCCGGTGAACACCTCACCGCCGATATGCGTTTCGCGAAAGCCGTCGCCAGCACCCGCTCCGCCATGGTCGTTAGGCAGGAAGGCGCCGTCGCTTGGACCACGCAGCAAAGCCGCAGCGAAGGCCGCTTCATGAGTCGCGATGTCAATGCCGACGGCACCGAGCTGATGGTCCTCACGAAAACGCCGGCCGGCTGGCGGATTCGCGCCATTCATTGGTCGAGTCACTCGCACGCGTCGCCTGCTCCGTGATAGCTCGCGGGCGCGCGGCGCAGCCCGCTTTCCTCTAAACCGCCGACCGCGGTTCCAGCGCGCACGAACACTCTCCGTCGCCGCATTCCAATTGAATCGTCATATGCTCGATCTCGAACCGATCGTGCAATTCCGTCTGGATTTGTTGCAGCAACGGATCGTCGATTCGGCCGTCCGGTTTCACGAGATGCGCGGTGAGCGCGCTCTCCGTTGTGCTCATCGCCCAGATGTGGAGATCGTGTACGCGCACGATCCCAGGGAGCTCACGCAGATACTGCTCCACCGCGCCCACATCGATCCCCGCCGGGACCGCATCTAGCGAAAGATTGACCGAATCCCGCAGCAAGCCCCAAGTCCCGATCGCGATCACGGCCACGACGAGCAAACTCATCGCCGGATCGATCCAGACCAGCCCCGTTAGACTGATCGCGAGCCCGCCGAGCACGACCGCAGCCGAAACGCCCGCATCCGCCGCCATGTGCAGAAACGCGCCTTTGATATTCAGATCGCGCGAACGCCCTTTCATGAAAAGAAGCGCGGTTGCGGTATTGATGAGCACGCCGAATCCGGCCACCGCCATCACGATGCCGCCGGGAACTTCCGCCGGTTCCCCGAAACGCCGAATCGCTTCCCAACTGATGCCGCCGATCGCGACCAGCAGCAGTAGCGCATTTAAAAGTGCCGCGATGATGGAGGAACGCCGCCAGCCATAGGTGCGGCGCGCACTCGGTCCGATCTGCACGAGATAACTGGCCGCCCACGCGAGCAGCAAACTGAGGACGTCGCTGAGGTTGTGTCCGGCATCGGCGAGGAGCGCGAGCGAGTTGGTGCGCCAGCCGAAGCCGGCTTCCACGAGGACGTAGGCAATGTTCAGCGCGACCCCGATTGCGAAGGCTTTGTTGTAATTGGCCGGTCCGTGGCTGTGCTCGTGCGCCATGGGTGAGCCAACACAAGGAGCGGCGGTTTGCAACCGCCGAGGGCGCTTGGAAAAGCGCCCTTCCTTGTCATTCGATCAATTTCGCGAGAGCACTTTCGTAGAGCAGGTATTCACCTTCGTGCAAATTCGCCCTCTGCGGATTCCGCCGGAGGTAGCGCACGCAGTTCGCGAAATGCTTCCGATCGCGAATGAGCCGGTCGAAGTAATCGCGCTGCCAGAGCGGCCCAGTCTTGCCTAACGATTCATTGATCCGACGCGCGGTGAAGCGTTTCCAGGAATGCAATAGCTTCTCCAGCGGCCACTCCGGCCGCTGCACGAAAAGGAGGTGAAAGTGATTCGGCATCACCACCCAGGCCAGGTGCCCGCAGCGGCTGCCATCGAAATGCCGCAAAGCCCCCGCCACGATTTCGGCGCAGGCCGGTTCTTTCAAAACGCACGCGCCATGCCCAGCGTCGAGCCAACGTTCGACGGCTCCGGAAAAGCGTTCGTGATATTCGCGCGCCGAATCCGCATCCCACGGTTTCGGATGAAACCGGAGCCAGATTTCGCGTTCTTCTTCCCATGCGTCGCGCAAATGTGCCGGGACGGAATCCGCCAGCCGAAAAGTGACGAAATAGACCGCGCCGTATTGCTGCCAGTGGGGCAGGCGGTTCTCCGTTTGCCGAATCTCGGCGTAGGGATTGAAGAACTGCAGGTCTTCCGAGTCCACCGACGTTCAAGATAGCAAGGAAGGGCGCTTTTGTAAGCGCCCCCTGCGGCGGTTTCAAACCGCCGTTCCTTGTCCACCTTCCCGATGAAACATCCGGTAGAGCACCGGCAGCACGAGCAAGGTCAGGAGGGTGGAGCTGATGATGCCGCCGATGACGACGGTGGCGAGCGGGCGTTGCACTTCCGCGCCGGTGCCGGTGGCGAGCGCCATCGGGACGAAGCCGAGCGCCGCCACGAGCGCGATCATGAGGACGGGACGCAAGAGATCCTTCGCGTCGAGAACGCTCCGTGATCGCTCCGGCAGGCGCACCATCAGCGGGTGCCGGCATGCCCCGAATTCATGCGCAGTTTGAGCAGCCAGACTGGTGTGGAGACGGCGGTGAGGATTCCGATAAAGATCCAGGCGGCGTTTCCGAATCCGAGCGCGGTGGTGAGGAAACCGGCCAGTGGATAGGTGAGCCCCCAGCCTGCGTGACTGAGGGAGAAGTGAGCCGCATAAATATGCGCGCGTTCCTCGCCCTTGCTATTCGCGGCGAGGAGCTCGTTCCCGCGAATGCCAAGAATGCTTTGGGCTGCTCCCGCTAGGACCCAACCGCCGAGGAGCGGCGTGTACCGCTGGAAGACAGCGGCGAGCAACAGGGCCAGCAACATCGCCGGCGCGCTCATCGCCACAAAACGATCGCGCATTCCTGGCGAAACGCGGGCGTAACCCGCCGCGGCGCAGACGGCTCCGATTCCGTAGCCTGCCATCGCCCACGCATAGGCACTGTCGTTGAGCCCGAGCTGGACCTTCACAAAATCCACCGTCGCCACCAGCACGAACGCGCCTGTCACACTCACCTGCAACGCAAGGAGCAAGGACTCGCGCAAAGGTGGGCGCCGATACATCGCGGCCAGCCCGTGCCCGAGCGCAGTCTTCTTTTCGTTCCTCCGCTTCGGCTCGACGACCAGCCGTGGCACGCCGAAGAGGAGCGCTGCGCTGACGAGGAAAGTAATCCCATCGGCAACGAAGTTTCCGCGAAACCCGACTGCGGCGATGACCAACCCCGCCAGCGCAGGCCCGAGGATGTTTGCGGTGTCGTAGGCGATCGCCCCAAAAGCGAGAGCCCGCGGATATTGCTTTTCCGAGACAACGCCGGGAATGGCCGCTTTGTAGATCGGCGTGAAGAGCGCCGCGCCGAGATTCAACGCGATGGCGAGCGCGTAAATCTGCCAGACGGAGTTGGCGAAAAAGAAACCGGCCACAACTCCCGCGCGCACCAGGTCGCTGCCGATCATGACCGCGCGCGCGCCGAAGCGTTCTGCGATTTGCCCCGCCCACGGCGAACAGACGACGATCACGACGATGCGAATGGCGAGCGTCACGCCAAGCACCGCAGACGCGGAGGCACCAACAAGTTGGTGCGCCAGCAGAGCGAGCGCGACGGAACTCAGGCCGCTGCCGATAAGGCTGATGACGTGCGCCCAGAATAACTTCTGGAACACTCCGTGCCGCCAGAGCGGCGGGTTGCTTACCTTATCAGACATGAACTCTGGGAACTAATTTGAATCACGAAGGGCACGAAGTTTACGAAGGCTTCTTGAGGAAGCGCAAGTGATGGCTCGATGAGTGATTAATCCTGCCACCAAGCAATTTCGGTTTCCCCCTCCGTGCTCTTCGGGTCCTTCGTGGTGAAGATGCGATAAAGCGCGGGCAGGACCATTTCATGCGTTTGCAACAGCTATAACTTTGCCGTATCAGCTATGTCAATGAAGGCGGAGAAGTGGATTTTGCTCCTCTACGGGCTGCCGACGACGAAGAGCAGCGAACGGGTCAATCTCTGGCGCCGGCTGAAAAAGTTTGGCGCGCTTTCTCTCAAGGCTTCGGCATACCTGCTCCCTGATCGGCCCACGCACCTCGAGCGGTTCCAGTGGCTGGCGCAGCAAATTCGGGATGGTGGCGGCGAAGCCACGCTGATCCGCGTCTCCGAAATCGAAAACCTCAGCACGACGGCCGTCATCGCGCTCTTTAACGAAGCACGAGCGGCCGACTACCAGGAGCTGATTTCGTCTCTCAACGAGCTCCTGAAACAAAACCGCAAGAGGAAGAGCGAAACCTTCCAGGCGGAGATCTCGAAGATCAGAGCGCGTTTTGGTGACCTGCGCGCGATCGATTTTTTCAATTCGCCGCGCGCGCATGATCTGGAGACGCTGCTTCAAAGCGCGGCGAATCTGCATGGACAAAAGGCCGCCGCGGCTCCTCGCTTGAACCCGGAGGATTACGCGGGGAAAACGTGGCTGACACGTCCTCGCCCGGAAATCGACCGTGTTGGTTCCGCATGGCTGATCCGCAAGTTTATCGACGCCGGCGCAAAGTTCATCTTTGGCTCGGACCTGCAAAAATTTCGCGAGGCCATCCCTTACGATATGCTCGAGGTGGAGTTCACGCACCACGGCGACGATTGCACCTTCGAGACGTTGCTGAAGCGCTTCGGCATCGCGGATAACGGCGGACGCATCATCGCTGAGATGATTCATGATGCCGATTTGGAGGACGACAAGTTTCACCGGATCGAGTGTGTTGGTTTGCAGCGGATGTTTATCGGCTGGGCAAAGCTCGGCCTCGCGGACCACGAAATCCTGGAAAGAGGCTTCGCGTGCTTCGACGCCATGCACGCCAGCGTTCGTAAATGAACCCGAGCCAAATGATCGAAACCGTTTCGCCTGCAAAACAGATGGCGCACCCGAGCTTTGCCGAAGCTTTCCGATTTTGGCTGAAACTGGGCTTCATCAGTTTCGGCGGACCGACGGGGCAGATCGCGATCATGCAGACGGAGCTGGTGGAGAAGAAGAAGTGGATCAGCCAGTCGCGGTTTCTGCATGCGCTGAATTTTTGCATGCTGCTCCCAGGACCTGAAGCGCAGCAGCTCGCAATTTACATTGGCTGGCTGCTCCACAAAACATGGGGCGGAATTGTTGCTGGGGCATTCTTTGTCATCCCGTCGATCTTTGTACTGTGGGGGTTGAGCTTCGTCTATGCGGCCTATGGCAACGTTCCGTGGATCGCCGCAGTGTTTTACGGATTAAAGCCAGCCGTGATGGCAATCGTCGCTGCGGCTGTCATCCGCATCGGCAGAAAGGCGCTCAAGAACTCGGTCATGTGGAGTCTGGCGGCACTCGCCTTTGTCGCGATCTTCTTCTTCAAGGTTCCGTTTCCCGTCATCATTCTCGCCGCCGCACTGATCGGCTTCATCGGCGGAAAACTTTGGCGAGAGAAATTCCTGGTCATTGGCGGACATGGGCCGGTTGATTCGGCTGATGCATCTGTGTTAGGCGACGAGACGGAATCGCCGGAACACACCCGGCCTTCATTCTCGCGAGCAATCAAGGTAACAATCGTCTGCCTCACGCTCTGGCTACTGCCGACTCTATTTCTCGGCTTGTGGCAGGGCTGGGATGGCGTGCTTTTCAAAGAAGGCGTCTTCTTTAGCAAGGCAGCGGTTGTCACGTTTGGCGGCGCCTATGCGGTGTTGCCGTATGTCGCGCAGCAAGCCGTAGATCATTACGGCTGGTTGCAGCCCGGCCAGATGATGGATGGACTCGGCCTCGCAGAAACAACGCCCGGCCCGTTGATCATGGTCGTGCAGTTTGTCGGCTTCATGGGCGGCTGGGTGCAACATGGAGGCATTAATCAGGTCTTAGCCGCAACCCTTGGCGCGCTGATTACAACCTGGGCCACGTTCACGCCGTGCTTTCTCTGGATCTTCCTCGGCGGCCCGCACATCGAGCAGTTGCGCGGGAACGAGAGCCTAACGAGTTCATTGTCCGCTGTCACCGCCGCGATCGTGGGAGTGGTGATGAACCTCGCGGTCTGGTTCGGCATTCACGTTTTGTGGCCGGGCAACGGCGCGTTCGATTGGTTTGCACTCGCCCTCAGTGCCGTCGCGTTCATCGGAATGATGAAATGGAAATGGGATGTGATTCCGGTCCTGCTCGGCAGCGGATTGCTCGGCCTTCTCTTCAAGATGTTCGTCTTGGGGCAGTGAAGACCAGTCGCTTACTCATGAAAATCCTGTTAATCGAGGATGATTCGAAGACGGCCCGAGCCGTAACCGCAGGATTAAACTCGGAAGACTTCGAGACCGTGTGGGCGAAAACCGGCGAGGAAGGTTTCTACCTGCTTAGCGCATCGACCTTCGACGCTTTGATTCTCGATTGGATGTTGCCCGGCCATACCGGAATCGAAATTCTAAAGACCTTGCGCGGCCGCGGGGACCGGACACCAGTGCTCTTGCTAACCGCGCGGGACACGGTCGAGGACCGAGTAGCGGGGCTAAACACTGGAGCAGACGATTACCTGGTGAAGCCGTTCGCGTTTGCCGAACTGCTCGCGCGCCTGCGGGCGTTGTTGCGGCGTTCCGGTCTTAAAGAATCGAACGGCACACAGGTCGCCGATCTGATGATTGATTTGCAAAGAAGACGAGTGACACGAGGCAAGAAGGAGGTCGATCTGACGCCGCGGGAATTCGATTTGCTCGCTTACCTGATGTCACAGCATGGACAGATTGTGACGCGGGAAATGCTCGCTCGTGAAGTCTGGCGAGTGGAAAATCGGGCGACGCCGCTCGATAATGTGATCGACGTCCACATCGCGCATCTGCGGCGCAAAATCGACGCTGAGTCGGACAGGAAACTCATTCAGACCGTGCGCGGCGTGGGTTTTGTTCTGCAACCGGAAGAGTCATGAAAGCTTGGTGGCAACGGAAATCGTTGCGCATGCGCCTGACTCTCTGGTACGGCGCCGTCACTGCTCTGATTCTGATCGCGTTTGGTCTGTGCCTTCTTGTCTTTGTCGGTCAGCGTTTGCGCACAGAACTGGACCGGCAACTGCGGATCGATTTCGATATCATCGGATTTCAACTGGAGCGCGACGCCGCCGGCAATGTGCTTTGGCTTCCTGTCGGTTCACACGGCAATGAAGGCATGACCCGGATGGCGACCTGGTTTGAAGTTTGGTCGCAAGACGACAAGCTTCTGTTGCGCCATTGGCCGGTTGACGACTCAAAGATCGGTGCGGGCTTGCCGGCACCGGCAGGCGGTGAATTGCGATTTTCCTCCACCGAACTCGAATCCGATCTTCATGTGCGCATTATGGAAAGACCCGCACGCGTTGACCATGAATCGGTGATCGTGCGCGTAATCCGCGACGAAACTGACATGCGGCGCGCGCTCGGGGAGATCGCCGCCCTGCTTGCGCTCGGCCTGCCCGTGGCGGTCGGACTATCCGCGGTTGGCGGATATTTCATCGCCCGACGGTCACTTTCTCCGGTCCGTCAAATGGCCACACGTGCGCGCCGAATCAGCGCGGATTCGCTGAGCGAGCGCTTGCCTGTTCAGAATCCACATGACGAACTCGGAGAACTCGCAACCGTTTTCAATCAGACACTCGAACGCATTGACAAAGCATTCGCCGAACTAAAACGCTTTACCGCTGATGCATCGCATGAACTTCGCACTCCTCTAACTGCGCTGCGAACAGTCGGCGAAGTCGGTTTGCGGGAAGCGAGAACGGTCGACGCACTGCGCGAAGTCATTGGCAGCATGCTGGAGGAAGCGCAACGGCTGACGGATCTCGTGCAGGCGCTTCTGTCGCTCAGCCGTGCGCAAAGCGGTGAACAGCCGCTCGTGAAGGAGGAGGTCTCGCTCGGGGAGCTTTTGCGCGAAGTACGCGATAGCATGGTCGTGCTTGCAGCCGAGAAAAAGCAGGAGGTGTTGGTTGAGTGTGACGAGGAGGCGACCGTTTTGGCGGCGCGTCCATTTCTCAGGCAGGCGTTATTGAATCTTGTTCATAACGCCATCCGCTACAGCCCGGCCGATTCGACTATTTCTCTTAACTGCGCACAACGGGCGAACAACGCCATCATCGAAGTGGCGGATGAAGGACCGGGAATAGCGCGCGAGCATCTGGAGAAAATCTTCGAGCGATTCTACCGGATCGACAAAGCGCGCTCGCGCCAGGCAGGCGGAGCCGGCCTTGGCCTTGCGATCGCGAAGTGGTCGATCGAACGACAAGGCGGGCGAATCGAAGTGGAAAGCGAACCCAGTCATGGCGCAATGTTTCGCATCATTCTTCCCGCCGCACCGCAGCCCGCCTTGCTGAAGAATTCTTAAGGGAATCTTCAGTAGCTGCTGCATCGCTCACTCATGACGTTGTGTGCATTGAGCACTCGTCTTCTGACCATCGTTATGAATCTGCTGTTTGCCTCGCTCGCAATTGCCGAGACGAAGGTAAACTTCGACGATCTCGCGCCGGGGGCGCTGCCCTCTGAGTGGGTCGGAGGAGTCACGGGCAAGGGCGTAGCGGATTGGCAAGTGGTCAAAGAAGATTCGACGCCAAGTCCGCCCAACGCACTCAAGCAAGCTGGCGAAGCAACTTTTGTTTGGCTGGTAAAGAGCGACACGCGCCTCGTCGATGGTTTCGTCGAAACCAAGTTTAAGCCGACCGGCGGAAATGAAGATCAGGCGGCGGGAATCGTCTGGCGATTCCAGGATGGAAACAATTACTACGTCGTGCGCGCAAACGCGCTCGAAGACAACGTCGTCTTATATAAAACAGTAAGCGGAAAACGTTCACCCTTGCCCGTGAAAGGGCGAATGTTCGGTTACGGCATCGACACGTCGGTGCCCAAGAATCGCTGGAGCACCTTGCGCGTACAGTTCGCAGGGAAGCTCTTCACCGTTTGGTTTAACGGTTCGAAACTTTTCGAAGTCGAGGACGACGCTTTCAAAGACGCGGGCAGCGTCGGACTTTGGACAAAAGCGGACAGTGTCACGCTCTTTGATGACTTCATTGTCGGAGGTGCGCAATGAGCAGCCACGCAATTTTCCG
>JBBSLZ010000082.1:0-11525 GCA_038233435.1 Chthoniobacterales bacterium | reverse complement strand
TCTCCTCCGTTAACTCCGGGACCTGCTTCTCTTCCACAATCTTCCCAGCCCGATCCTGGGTGTCGGTGGTGGCGCCGAGGGTAAGCGTGCCGGCGTATTCCTTGTCCTCACTCATGAGCAGATCCTGAATCTTCGTCCCGCGCCCGAGCGTGAGCAGAAGCAGGCCCGTGGCGATGGGATCGAGGGTGCCGCAATGGCCGACTTTTTTGATCTGCAGCCGTCGCCGCACCAGCGCCACGACATCGTGCGAGGTCATGCCGGCGGCTTTATCGACCAGCAGGACGCCGTCAGGGGTGGCTGTTAATGACATCGCAAATCTCCTTCATCGCTCTTTCTTCCACAGCCGCCAAAGTCCCACGCGCCCGTGCGCCTGCAGCCAGCTTATGCCCGCCGCCGCCGAATTTCTGGCAAATCGCCGAGACGTCCGCCGCGTCGCTTTTCGAGCGCATGCTGAGGCGCACTTTGCCCTCCGGCAGTTCTTCGAAGAAAACGGCCACGACCACGCCCTCGATCGCGCGCAGGTGATCGATCAACCCCTCGTTATCCTCCGGCTGCACGCCCAGCCGCTTCGTGGTTTCCAAGCTCAGGCTGAAACTCGCCACCCGGCCCTCCGCCTCGAAGCGCATCGTCCCGAGTAAATCGCGCAGGAGTTCGGTCCGACGGCGCGGGAAGCTTTCGTATAGCAATTGACTTACCCGGCCCACATCGACGCCGCAGGTCAGCAATTCGCCGCCGATGGCGAAAGTGCGTGCGGTCGTGTTCGGATACTGGAAGGAGCCGGTGTCGGTCGAGATGGCGACGAATAAATTCTCCGCGATGGCGGGGTTCATCGGCAGATTTTGGCTGGAGATGAGTTCGAAAAGAATCTGCCCGGTCGCGGGTGCGATGGGATCGATGTAATTCAAATCGCCGTAGCGCGGATTGGTCGGGTGATGATCGATATTGATCCATTTTTCCGTGCGGACGGCGGCGTGCGCGACGCCGAGACGATCTTGAATCGCGGTATCGAGCGCGACTCCGAGATCGAAGGTCTGCGGCTCAGCCGGCGGACGCTCCAGCAGCTCGCTCGCAGGCATGAAACGGTATTTCTCCAGCATCCCGTCTTCGTTCCAGATCGTGACCTTCTTGTCGAGTTCGCGCAGCGATAAACCGAGCGCCAACTGGCTGCCAAAGGCGTCGCCATCCGGGCGCACATGGCTCAGGATCGCGATTGTCTCGGCCGCGCGGAGAGCCTTGGCGATTTCTGTGAAGGACGCGTTCATGTCACACCGTGCGCGGGAAAGTTACTCGTTAGCCGGTTCATCTTCGGTGTCGGTGGGTGGATCGATCTCTTCCAGAATCTGGATGACGCGGGCGCCGCGTTCGGTGGAATCATCGAGATGGAAAACGAGGTGCGGGGTGTATTTCAAGACGACCGTTTTGGCCATCTCCGCTTGCAGGTGGACGCGATTTTTTTCCAGCTTTTCGAGGACTGCGCCGCGCGAGCCTTTCCCAAGAACGCTGACGAAGACGTGGCCGTTTTTTAAGTCAGGCGTGACGTCGACCTGATTTACCGTGACCAGCACGTCTTCAAAGGTCAGATCGCGCGTGATCAGACTGCTCAGCTCGCGCCGGACCAGTTCGTTCACACGGAGCATTCGGTGTTTCATCGGTGGGAGTGAAATGCTGGAGTAGTGGAGTGATGGAGAAATGGCTTTAGGAGCGCATCGCTCCAATCCTCCATCACTCCACTACTCCGACAGATCAGAGCTTCTGCGCGACCTGTTCGAGTTGGTAGCACTCGATGATGTCGCCGACTTGATATTCGTTGAAGTCGCCCAGCTTGATGCCGCATTCGAGGCCGACGCGCACTTCTTTCACATCGTCCTGGAAGCGACGGAGGGTGGAGAGGCCGCCATCGTAAACCGGCTGGCGACGGCGGAGGACACGCGCCCGCGCGGTCCGCGCGATGCGGCCATCGGTGACGAGGCAACCGGCGACAATGCCTTTGGTAAGCTTGAAGACCTGCTTGACCTCGGCGTGGCCGATGACGGTCTCGCGATGCTCCGGATCGAGCATCTCGGCCATGGCGTCTTTGATCTGGTCGATCAACTCGTAAATGATGCTGTAGAGCTTGACCTGGACGCCTTCGCGCTTGGCTGCGTTGACCGCATTGCTCTCGACTTTGATGTTGAACCCGATCACGACGGCGTTCGAGGCGCTCGCGAGCAGGATGTCGTTTTCCGAAATGGGTCCCACGCCGGAGTGCACGATTTCGAGATCGATTTTCTTGCTCTCGATTTGTTCGAGCGCGCCGCTCAAGGCTTCGAGCGAACCCTGCGCATCGCATTTCAAGATGATGCGGAGGTTTTTCTTGCCGTTGGCGGCTTCGAGCAGGCTCTCCAGAGTAGCGCGCTGAGGGGTGCTGAGCTTATCCGCGCGCTTCGCTAGCAGGCGCTCCTCGCTCAGGGTCTTCGAGTGGCGCTCGGATTCCATCACGAGAAGTTCGTCGCCGGCATGCGGGAGACCGGTGAAACCGAGCACCTTTACGGGAGTGGACGGCCCGGCTTCCTTGACCGGCTTGCCGTGATCATCGATAAGCGATTTCACTTTGCCGCCGTAGTCGCCGCAGATAAACGGATCGCCAATCTTGAGCGTCCCGATTTGCACAATCACGGTCGCGGTCGGGCCGCGGCCTGCTTCCACCTGCGCTTCGATGACCGTCCCGCGCGGAGTGGCGATGGGCGATGATTTCAGCTCCAGGACCTCGGCTTGGAGCGCCATCATCTCGAGGAGGTGATCGATGCCGGTACCTTTAGTGGCGGAAACTTCGCAGACGATCGTGTCGCCGCCCCAATCTTCCGGGCTCAGCTCGCGTTCCTGCAGCTGCTTTTTGACCCGATCGATGTTCGCGCCGGGCACATCAATCTTGTTGAGCGCGACCATGATCTTCACATGCTCGGCGGCCTTGGCGTGATTGATCGCTTCGATCGTCTGCGGCATGAGGCCGTCATCGGCCGCCACCACGAGGACGACGATATCGGTGACGTGCGCGCCGCGCGCGCGCATCGCGGTAAAAGCGGCGTGGCCAGGGGTGTCTAGAAAAGTAATCCGCGAGTCTTTGTAATCGACCGTGTAAGCGCCGATGTGCTGGGTAATTCCACCCGCTTCGCCGGCCGCGACGCGCGTCTTGCGGATCGCATCCATGAGCGAAGTCTTGCCGTGATCGACGTGGCCCATGAAAGTGATAATCGGCCCCCGCGTCTTCAGTTCTTCTGCCGTCTCGATCACGGGCGGCGGCGGCGCCACGACCACTTCCTCGACCTTATGGACTCCGCCGCCTTTTTCGCGGCGTTCCATTTCGAAAACGAACCCGTGTGCCTCGCAAATCTTGGTCGCGACATCTGGCTCGACCGTCTGGTTCTGATTGGCGAAGACGTTCAATTCCATCAGCTCCTTGATCAGGACGTGATTCTTGATCCCGAGCTGCGACGCCAGATCATGCACGATGATGGGCGGCTTGATGTGAATGATCTTCGCGCTTTCCTCGCCTTCCGCTTCCGGAGTGGGCGCGGCCTCAGCTTCGAGGGACGCCACTTCCGCGGCCGGCGCTTCGGGAGGAGGCGCGATCGGGGCCGGGGCGACCGGGGCAGGGCCGGAAATCAGATCCGTCACGACGGGCGCGACGCGCACGGGAGGCGCGGGCGGCGGCTCTGGCACTTTCGGTGCGGGCGGCTCCGCCTTGATGATGCGGGAAATGGGCGGGAGAAACGAGCGGGTGGTGCGGGGCGGACCATCGGTCCGCTTCGGGCGGGGCTGCTTCTCGTCGATCAACGAAACGGACTCGACCGGCGCCTTCGGCTTGGGCGGCTCGGGCTTGTCGGCAGCGGCCGCGGCGGCGGCGGCCGCGGCCGCGCGTGAGCGGGCGGCCGGGGTGGGCGCGATGGCGGTGCTGCGAGGCGCCTTGGCGTCGGGAGCGGCGGTCGGGTCGGGCTTAGCTGGCTTTGCTTTGGACGCAGCCGGCTTGGCGGCACTGGCAGACTTCCCCGCTTTCCCGGTGGACGGGGATTTGCGGGCGCTGGTCTTGCTGGTCGTCTTGGTCGGCATGTTGATCTAAAATTCTATTCATGGCTCCGGGAATCCCACGGTGGCCATTTATGATGCGGCGGCTTCGCGGGGGACTGCGGCGTGAATCTCTTCCGCTTTCGCTTCGTCCACCGCTAGGATATCGACGAAATCGGAAACATCGGCGTCGCGTAAACCTTCCAGATTGGTGAACCCGGATTTTACGAGGGTGAGGGCCTGCTCTTCGCTGATGGGGAGGGCATCCTGCAAGGTGCTGGCCGCCTGCGCCACCTTTTGCTCGACCGCGTTCGTGGCCGAGGTGTCTTTGTTAATGTTTATCTCCCAACCGGTTAGGCGGGAGGTGAGGCGCGCGTTTTGCCCTTTCTTGCCGATCGCGAGCGAGAGCTGATCTTCATCCACGGAAACCTCGACGCTTTTTCTCTCGGTATCGAAAACAAGGTTTTTGACCTTGGCCGGCTTGAGCGCTTCGAGGACGTAATCCTTCGGGTCGGAACTCCAGCGGATGATGTCCACCTTCTCATTGTTCAACTCGCGCACGATGTTCTTCACTCGGGAGCCGCGCATTCCGACACAGGCGCCGACCGGGTCCACCTTTTCATTCGCGCTCGTGACTGCGATCTTGGTCCGATAGCCGGCCTCGCGGGCGATCCCGCGGATCTCGACCGTGCCGTCGTTGATCTCGCTCACTTCCAGCTCGAAGAGGCGGCGGACAAAATTTGGGTGGCTGCGCGAAACGATGATCTCCGGTCCGCGGATGCCGTTTTCGACCGCGACCACATAGGCGCGGAGGCGGTCGCCGACGTTGTAATCCTCCACCACCACACGTTCACGCTGCGGCATGATGGCTTCGAATTTTCCGAGATCGAGGATGACATCCGAGCGATCGAAGCGCCGCACGGTCCCGCTCACTATCTCGCCCGCGCGATCTTTGAACTCTTCGTAGATCATCTCCTTCTCGACCTGGCGGATGCGCTGCATCATGGCCTGCTTGGCGGTCTGGGCGGCGATGCGGCCGAAGTTCTTCGGGGTCACTTCCACTTCCACTTCTTCGCCGGGCTGCGCGTTTGGATTGATGGCGCGTGCTTTATTGACCGAGATTTCGTCGGCGGGATTCGAGACACTTTCGACCACGATGAGCCTGGCAAGGGCGCGGATGACGCCGGTCTTCGGGTCGATATCGATCCGCAAATCGCGCGACGCGCTCACGCTCTTCTTCGAAGCGGAGAGGAGGGCGTTTGAAACTGCTTCGAGCAGGATGTCGCGTTTAATTCCGCGCTCCCGCTCGAGGTAATCCAGCATGGCGATAAACTCGGCGTTCATAAAAGCATCGAGCCCGCAGACGAAAAAGAGTGGGACACCGGCTCCCACTCCAATCCACCGCGGACTAGGGCGCTACGGTAGGATCTGGAAGAGGCGGCGTCAAGAGCGGCGACAGCGCGCTGGTTGACGAAAAACAAACCAGAAACGCCCCAACCTGCCGCCCGCGTTGAGATTCTGGAACACGGGATTGCAGTTGACGGTTCCGGTGGTGGACCGCGACGACAGCGCCAGATCGACTTCTACTACGCACCGCTAGCGTTTCCGAGCACGCCGCGTCACGACGCCGAGGAAGAGAGCGCCTACGCTCAGAATCGCGACGGTGGAAGGTTCCGGAATGGTCGCGAACTGAAGGAAGCGTCCGCCCCCGGCATAGACCAGCGAGGAAGTCTGCGTCGTGACGTCGTAGATGCTCGCGCCCGCGCCGCTTGTCCAAAGAATGTTGCCGTTCCCTAACTGATAAACCCCGCGCGCTCCAGCCGCCGCGAAAGAACCGAGCAGGTTGCCATTGTTCGGATCGAGAAAGGCGATGTTGTTGGAAGAGAAGCCGGCGGCGAGAATCGAGCCGTCGCTGGCGAAGGCCAACTGTTCGACGAAGTTCAGCGAGGCGCTGTTGTGAAACGTGCCGATCGAGGTGCCCGTGAGGGTGAAGCGGTGGATATCATCATTCGCGGAGGATGAGCCAACCAAAATGCCGCCTTGGTGGGCCAGCACGGAGAAGGGCGCCGGCGCCAGCCCGGTGGTAGGGAAACTGCCGAGCAAGACGCCGGAAGTGTCATACATGACGACCGCATTGCCGGGCGCACCATTATTAGTGCCGGCGTTGGTCACGTAAACCGTGCTGCCGATCAATGCCATCCCGCGGACGTTATCGAGGCCCGTGATTGCACTCACGAGATTCCCGGCGAAATCGTAACGCGCCACGCGATCGCCGAACTGCTCCGAGACCCAAATCTCGCTGCCCACTTGAATGGCGTGGACGGGGGTCGCGCCGGGCGCGAGCGCGAACATATTCGAGGTAAGCACGCTGCCATTCATCGGATCGAAGGCGACCAAGCGATTGTTCGAGCTATCGGGCATGAGCACAACGCCCTGGCCCGAGGCCTGGAGTGCGAGCGTGACGAGGAGGAGGCAGGCGGCGAGAAGGGAGGGGAGTTTTTTCATTGGGAGAGTGGAGATGAGCCGTTTATCCCAGAGAAGCAGCCTTACCGCAATCTTAAAATGGCGCCGCAGACTTCGACGTTGGACGTTCGTCGTTGGACGTTGGACGTTTCGACGTGTCGCGTCCGATTTCGCTTCTAATTGTTCTCGCGGTGTGGGCGGCGATCTATCTTCCCGGCCTCGGTGCTCTGGAAATCAAAGGCGAGGAGGGGCGCCGTATCCTGCCGGCCGTCACGATGTTGAAGACGGGGAATTACCTTGTCCCTCAAGTCGGGAGCGACCCTTATTTTACCAAGCCGCCGTTGATTAATTGGCTGGTGGCCGCTTCCTTCAAGCTGACCGGACGGCAGAATGAGTGGTCGGCGCGGATTCCCTCGGCGCTTTGCGTGCTGCTGGTGGCGCTGGCTTTCGGCACGATCGCGCGTCGGGTTTTGGGCGCGCGGGGGGCGCTCATCGCGGCGCTGATTTGGTTGACCAGCTTCGGTGTCATCGAGAAAGGCCGCTTGATCGAGATCGAGGCGCTTTATGCCTCGCTGACCGGGCTGGCTTTCATTTGCTGGTTGAGCTGGTGGGAGGAACGGCGCTCGCCCTGGCTGGTTTGGACGGTGCCCTGGATTTTTCTCGGATTCGGTCTGCTGGCGAAGGGGCCGCTGCATCTGGTGTTTTTCTACGCGGTGATGATCGGAGTGCTTTTCAGCGTTCGGCGCGAGGGCGCGCCGGCTCTAACGGCGGAATCGCGGAGCGCGCGATGGAGCTGGCCCGCCCTCGGGCCGATGTTTCATCCCGCGCATCTAGCCGGTATTCTCATCATGCTCGGCATTTTCGCGGCCTGGGCGGTGCCCTGTCTCCAGGCCATGCCTGCCAGCGACGTGGCGCATACGTGGACGAGGCAATTTTCCGGGCGCCTCAGCGGCGAAGGGTTCAAGTTAAGCGGCTGGATTTTGAATATCCCGCGCGGGCTGGGCTACTTTTTGCCGTGGACATTGCTTATTCTTTGGCCACGGCGGCGCAGACCGGAGCGAGTTGGAAACGTCGAACGTCGAACGTCGAACGTTGAACTTCGAACCGAAGAGATCAGCTCGTCAGCGGAAAGTTCGACGTTGGACGTTCAACGTTCAACGTTCGACGTTTCGGCCGGCCTCGCGTGGGGAATCGCCCTCTCCTTCATCGGCGTCAGCCTGATTCCGGGCTCGCTTGCTCGCTACACGATGCCTTTGCTTGCTCCGGCGGCCTGGCTGATGGCTTCCCGTTTACGCGGATCTTTCCGTTGGCCGCGTCTGGTGACGGTGATCGCCTGCGCGGCAATGTTGATTTACGGGCTGGCGTTGACTCCATTCCTGCGGAAACGCGAGAAGGTCCGCAACATCGCCTCCCAGATCAATGCCGCGCTGCCAGCCAACGAGCCGCTCTACGCGGTCGATCCGGACTATCAGCCCGCGCTCTTTTACGTGCGCGAGCCGATCGTTTACCTGGACCGTGTGGCGGCGGTACCGGCGGGAGCGGGATATCTCTTGGTGCAACCGGCGGAGGAAGCGGAAGCGTTGGCCAGTTTGCAATGGACTCCGCGGCGGGCGGCGGTCGTGCTCCGGTTAAAAGATTACCGGAAGAAAGAGTTGGTCCTGCTTCGGATCGGCGGGGGAGGGTAGATGACGCCCGGTTTGACAGCGGGCGACGATTAGTTAGCATGCTAACCATTCCCGGCTCATGTTATCCACCGCACCCATTGATGAATTTGGTCTCGTCTTGTTCGGCACCGCTCGTGCCTGGCGCACGAAACTCGACCAGCGCCTCCGCCCTCTCGGCTTGAGCCAGGGAAAATGGCGCACTTTGATGCACCTTTCCTTCGGCGGCGACAAGCTGACGCAAAAGGAAATTGCCGAGCGGATGGGAATCGAAGAGCCCACTCTGGCGGGTCTATTGAAACGCCTGGAAGACGATGGCTGGGTCAAGCGCCAGGAATCTCCGAACGATCGGCGATGCAAGATTGTCCATCTCCAGCGGCGGTCGAAAGCCGTCCTGGAGGAAATTTTCCGGGCGGCGCACGAGCTGCGCAACGAACTCATCCAAGATGTCTCCCCTCACGATCTCGAAACCTGCCTTCGCGTCCTCCGAAAGATTCGCGCGCAGGCGGAACAACCCAATGATCACGTCCCCGTGGACGCAGCACTCGTAACCTCCGGAAGCCGATGACCACCATGACCCGAACCAATGTGGCCGCTCAGGGAGCGCACGAGAAAACTGGCCGCCGCACCGGCCGCACTCGCCTCTACCTGATCGGTGGCGGCCTACTGCTTCTGGTCCTTTTCCTTTTTTGGCGCGGGAGCGGGAAGGAAAAAGAACCGTCGGCCCGTCCGCCGCGCCCGGTGGCGGTGGCGAAGGTAACGCAGCAGGATGTGCCGCTTTACGTGGATGAAATCGGAACCATGGCGGCCTCTGCTAGCGTGCAGGTGCAGGCTCAGGTGAGCGGTCGAATTCTGGAGCGCCACTTCCAAGACGGCGCTGACGTGAAAAAAGGCGATCTGCTTTTCACGATCGATCCGGCGCCCTACGCCGCCGCGTTAGCAGCTGCGAAAGCGGATCTCGCGCTCGCGCTGGCGAACTTGAAGCGTCAGAATGTCCTAGAATCAAAAAACGTCACCGCCGCCCAGGAGCTCGATACCGCCAAAGCCAACGCCGAGCGCGCCCAGGCCGCGGTCGCCGCCGCGCAGGTGAATCTGGATTACTCCTTTGTCCGGTCGCCCATCGATGGCAGGGTCGGATTGCGGAATGTGGATGCGGGTAACGTGGTCACGCCGGCCAGTCCGCCGCTTGTGGCCGTGCAGACACTGGATCCAATCTACACCGATTTCTCGATCGCGGAGCCTGACATTCCGCTCGTCCGGCGCTATCTCGGCGGGGCGAATTTGAAAGTAATTACCGACGCGGCCGATGACGATGTGCCGCCGCGCGAAGGCGAACTTTACTTCATCGATAATGCGGTCCAGCCCGGCGCCGGCACCGTCAAGGCGCGGGCCGTCTCGCCGAATCCCGACCGGGCCCTCTGGCCCGCTCAGTTCGTGCAGGTGCGCCTCATTCTTAATGTCTTAAAGGACGCCACCCTGGTGCCGGGCAGCGCGGTCCAGATTGGGCAGAACGGACCGTTTGTTTTCGTGTTAAAGGACGATAGCACCCTGGACCTGCGTCAGGTGAAAAGAGGCCAGCCGCATGGCGACCTTGTCGTCCTGATCGAAGGCGTCAAAGCGGGTGAGACCGTGGTGACCAGCGGCCAACTCCAGCTCGCACCGGGCGCGAAGGTCGAGGTGAAGGATTCCGCCACTGCGAGCAAAAAGTCACGCGTGGCTTTGCCGAAAGCCTAACATGTCCGCGCGCGATCCGGAGAAGAACAGCAGCACCGCGCAGAAGCTGGTGCAGTTTTCCTCCGGCCTCTCGCGTCCGTTCATTCAACGGCCGGTCATGACGATGCTGCTGACGGCGTCGATCATTGTCTTCGGCGTCCTGACCTACAATCAGCTGGCGGTAAACGATCTGCCCTCGGTCGATTATCCCGTCATCGATGTGCGCGTTTCCTATCCCGGCGCCAATCCGGAAACGATGGCGAACACCGTTGCGACTCCGCTGGAGAAGCAGTTCACCCAAATCCCCGGGATCGAACTCACCACCAGCTCCAGCACGCAAGGCAGCACTAATATCACGCTGCAATTTAATCTCTCGAAGAGCATCGACTCCGCGGCCACGGACGTGCAGGCCGCCATCCAGCGCGCCAGCGGTCAACTTCCCGCCGACCTGCCCAGTCCACCCACCTTTACCAAGAATAATCCGAACGACTCGCCGGTCACCTACCTGGCCCTCACGAGTGACACGCTGACAGACGGCGACCTTTACAAATATGCCACCTCCGAGGTTTCCCAGCGGATTAACATCCTGCCCGGTGTCTCCGAGGTAAACATCTATGGCGTCAAACGAGCCATCCGGATCAAAGCCGATCCCGGCGCGCTCGCCTCACGCAACCTGACCCTGGAAGATCTTTCGACCGCGATTCGTGCTGGCACTTCCTACTCCGGCGCGGGGCAGTTTGACGGGAAAAATCAGACCTACATTCTCCGGCCCGACGGCCAGATCGACACCGCCGAGGGCTATCGCAAACTGGTCGTCGCCCGCGGCCAGAATAACTCGCCCATTTATCTGCGCGACGTCGCGAACGTGATTGACAGCGTGCAGGACGAGCGGCTCTCCCGCCGCTTCTTCGCCCGCGGCTACAGCCCGCCCGCCTCCACCATCGTCCTGGCCGTCTCGCGCCAGGCCGGTGCTAACGCGGTCGCGGTCGCGAAATCTATCAACGAGCTCGTGCCTCAGTTGCGCCGCGAATTACCGGGTTCGATCCAGCTCATCCCCACTTTCGATCGCTCGCAATCGATCGTGCACTCCTTGCACGATGTGCAGGTCACGCTCGCGATTGCCTTCATCCTCGTCGTGCTCGTCATCTTCTTCTTCCTCGGGCGCGCGACCGACACGGTCATCCCGGTGGTCGCGCTCCCGCTTTCCCTCCTGATCACGTTTGCCGCGATGTGGATGCTCAATTTTTCGATCAATAATCTGACCCTAATGGCGCTCACGCTCGCGATCGGGTTCCTGGTCGATGACGCGATCGTCTTTCTCGAAAACGTGGTCCGCCGCGCGGAAGCGGGCGAGCCGATTTATAAGGCGACGCTGAACAGCGCCGGCGAGATTTCGTTCACGATTCTTTCCATGACGCTTTCGCTGGCGGCGGTCTTCATTCCGCTCGTCTTCATGCCGGGACTGCTCGGGCGGATTTTCCGGGAATTCGCGATCACCATCATCGTTGCGATCGTGGCCTCGGGCGTGGTCTCGTTAACCCTCACGCCGTTGATGTGTGCACGTCTGCTGAAGGATCGCGGTCCGGGCCATCGCCGCACCTGGACGGAGCGTTTCACGACTCGTTTTTTCGATCCAATCCTGGCCTT
>JBBSLZ010000081.1:0-11598 GCA_038233435.1 Chthoniobacterales bacterium | reverse complement strand
GTGATGCCGCCGAACTGCACCTTCGCCATCAGCATCTCGTGCTCGCGGTGCGTCTCGAGAATTTTACCTGGAATCGCGAGACACATGGCAGCGAGACCGGCGGATCAGGAGGCGCTGCTCGCGAGCGATTGGCCGGCCGACTTCGTGGCGATGAGCCTGCGCTGGCGCGCCAGACCGAAAGTCACCGCGGCGGCTAGCGCGCAGCCGGCCAGCAGCCCCGCATGATCGGAAAGTGCGCTCACCACCTGGTCCACCGGGCCCGGCGCCGGACTCTCCACCGGCGGCAATTCCATTCCACTACAGTCTCCTCCGCCGCAGGCAAAAACAGCGATCGGAGAAGTGACCAACGCGACAGTGAAAGCAGCGACGAGTTTTTTCATAGAGGGTTCCTGTGCAGAGCGTAGTGCGAAAAGCGCGGAATGGTCAAGCCGCCGGCGCCAGTATTTCCAGGCGATCCGCCATCGTCCGCACCGCGCCCACACCCGCGTGCAGCGGATCAAGCTTCGGCGCTTGCGCCGCAATGTCGGACCGCTGGATCTGCTCGTCGTACGGAATCTCACCCACAATCTCCAACCCGTGCTTCTTCGCGTAGGCGCGGATCGCTTCCAATTCCTCCGGGCTCCGATATTTGTTCGCGATCGCCACCACCCGCGGAATTCCCAGTTCGCGCGCCAGCTCCGTGCAGCGGCGCGCCGTTTCCAGCGCCTTGAAGTACGGCTCCGTCACCACCAACAACAGGTCGACATGCCGATCAGTCCCGCGGCTCAAGTGTTCCAGCCCCGCCTCCATGTCCACGATCGTGACTACGCCTTCCTCCTTCAGGATTCCGTTTAAAAAATGCCGCACCCGCGCGTGTCCGCCACAAGCGCAACCAGCCCCCGCATGCTCGATCGTGTGCATGCCGAGGAGCTTGATCCGATCCGAGATCGGCAAGCCAAAATCCTCCGCCACCTGCCGCGGCGGCATTGCCAGCTCGATCGTGCTCTTGCCATCCGGGCCCTTCACTTCCTTCAGAATGGAAGCCGGCATCGCCTTGCTCTGCTGCACCTTTTCCGGCGCCGCCCCGAGCGTAACCCCGAAGTTCGGATTGCTATCCGCATCGATCGCCCACACTTCCCGTCCGCTCTCTGCGAGTAATCGGGTGAGAATGCCGGCGATGGTCGTTTTGCCACTGCCGCCTTTACCTGCAATTGCGATTTTCATAGGGAAGATTCTCCTGCCAGGAAGAGAGCACGTCTGGCCTTGACGCGCATCCGCAATCCGCCCTTGCCATTGCCGCGCCGGTTTTGCTTCACCAACAGCCGCCGCCCGTGGAAGATGCACGCATGACCTTCTCGCAAAAGGCCCCGCACGTGGCATCAGGAACGCTGTGATTCCTCCCTCATGCACCCGGTCGCCGGTTAACTGATGCGCTTCTTTGGCCCCATCTCCACGCCGTTGCTGAACGAGGAGACCGCGCCGGCCGTGCGCCGCGCCCTCCAGCAAGCTCGCGTCGTCGGGAATTTCGCGTCCGTCCAGGTGTTCGTCCAGTGCATCGGCTTTGCCAGCGGCATCCTCCTCGTCCGTTACCTCGATCAACACGAATACGCCTACTTTACGATCGCGAACACGATGCAAGGCACGATCAACGTGCTGGCTGATATCGGGATCAGTATCGGCCTGGTCTCCATCGGCGGCCGCGTCTGGCACGATCCCCATCGTTTCGGTCAACTCATCGCCACCGCGCAGAAACTGCGCTGGAAACTGGGGACCGTCGCCATCCTCATTATCACCCCCATCCTCTATCTGATGCTGGCGCGGAATGGTGCCGCTTTCCCCTATGCCATCGCGCTCATCGCGCTCATCCTTTTCGGGCTCGGCGCGCAATTATCGCTCGGCGTTTTATCGGTCGTCCCCCGCCTGCGTTCCGATGTCTCCCGCATCCAGAAGATCGATCTCTCCGGCGCGCTCGCCCGGCTTGTCGTCCTGATCGGCTGCGCCTTCCTTTTTCTGAATGCCGCCCTCGCCATCCTCATCGGCGCCGGCGCCTTCCTCCTCCAGTACTGGCTCACCCGCCGCTACGTCGCCGGCGTCATCGATCTGAGCGCTTCCGAAAACCCCGAGGATCGCCGCGCCATGATCGGCTTCATCAAAAGCCAGGCCGCCAATGCCGTCTTCTTCTGTCTGCAGGGCCAGATCACCATTTTCCTGATCAGCTTCTTCGGCACCCGCGCCAGTTCCGTGGCCGAGATCGGCGCGCTCGGGCGCCTGACCATGATCTTCGCCATTATCGGCCAGCTCCTGACCAATATCTTCGTGCCCGCCTTCGCCCGCTGCCAATCCGTGGCCCGGATGCGCTGGCTCTACACCGGCATCGTGGGCGCGGTCGTTTTCTTCAGCGCGGTCATCCTCCTCGCGGCCAGCATTTTCCCAGGCCAATTCCTCTTCGTCCTCGGCAACAAGTATGCCCACCTCGACCGCGAACTCCTGCTCATGGTCGCCGGCACCGTCGCTAATGTCCTCGTCGGCACCCTCTGGCTCATGAACGCCTCCAAAGCCTGGATCGCCGGCTCTTGGCTCTACATCCCCACCACCCTCGCTACCCAAATCGCGCTCATCCCCTTCACCGATTTCTCGAGCGTAAACGGTCTCCTCATCTTCAACCTTCTCTCCACCCTCCCGAATCTGCTCGTCAATATCGGCCTCACCTTCCGCGGCTTCCGCAGCCTCCGGCACACCGCCTAAAGCACTCCGCTTCGCCGGACGCTTGCAGGCGGCTTCCTCCACGCCATTCTACCCCCGTGCATAAGGACAAACCTCCTGGCCTTTTCGATTTCCCGCATCGCTCGGTCGGTCACGGCATTGGCCTCGGCCTCGGCCTCGGCGTGCTGCTCAGCCTCATCGTTCATCTAGGCCTTTTAGTCCGAACTGCGGAACGAAAAACCGTCACTTCCGAACCCCCACTGGTCGGAGGCGAAGGGGCTAAGAACGTCATCGCGCGGCCCGTCGAGAAAGACTCCAGCAGTCCCGTGTCCGCGGTCCGCTATTAGGCGGCGGCCAGCCGCGCCCGATCCCGCCTCGTCTTTGCACTTCCGGCGCCCGCAAAATTATCTAGCATCAGCCCCGTGAAGAACCTGTTCCGACCCCTCGCCTCCGCTTTGCTCGCCGCCAGCGCCCTCGCCCAGCCCACTCCCGAGCCGCGCTCCGATATTTCAGACAAAACGCTCCTCGCCCGCCCCGCCGCCGCCCAGCTCGCCCACCAACGCGCCGACGCCAGCGCCCTGCGTAAATTGGCCGACGATTACTACGCCTGGCGGAACGAGAACTACCCCGTCCGCAGCAGCGACGCTGGCCTCCACACTTGGGACGATCGCCTAACTGATTTTGCCGCCGCGAAAATTGCGGAGCGGGCGCAATTCGTAAAGGCGCTGCTCGAGAAAGTGCGCGCCATCGAGACCGAAGCGTGGCCGAAGAACGACCGCATCGACTGGGTTCTCTTCCGCGCGCAACTGGAACGCGTCGAGTTTGGCGATCGCATTCTCAACAGCGAGGCGACCAACCCCCAGGTTTACGTCAGCGAGTGCTCCAACGGCATCTTCTCCCTCCTGAAAAAGGAATACGCCCCGCCGCAGAAACGCGCCGCCGCCGCCACCGCGCGCCTGCAGCAAATGCCCGCGATGCTGAAGCAGGGCCTCAGCAATTTGCAGAACCCGGTCAAGCTCTACGCCCGGCTCGCGATCGAGTCCGCCCGCTCCATCGATTCCCTCTTCACCGGCAGCCTCATGACCCTCGCCACCGACCTCCCGCCTAACGAACGCGGCGAACTGGTCAAAGCGCGCGACGCCGCCATCGCCTCCCTCCACGGCTACGCCGACGAACTCGAAAAACGCCTCCCGAAGATGGTCGACTTCTCCCCCATGGGCGAAGCCAACTACAACTACTACCTCAAGCACGCCCTCCTCCTCCCGCTCGATGCCACCCAGGTGGAAATGCTCGGCCGCGCCGAGCTGGCGCGTTATCGCGGGCTCGAAGCGATGCTGCCCGACCCCTCGTTAGCCGACCCCGATCCCGCCCGCAGCAAAAACATCCCGCCCGACCAGGCCGCGTTCCTGAAAGCCTACGAAAGCCGCCAAGCGGAAATGATCGCGTTCCTGAAAGAGCATAAACTCCTCACCCTCCCCGATTACCTTGGCCCTTTCCAAATCCGCCAGCTCCCCGAAGCCTTTAAACCCACCCGCCCCGGCGGCTTTATGAACCCGCCCGGCGTTTACGATCAAGACGCCACCGGCTTCTACTTCATCCCCACCTCCAACCCCGAGTCGAAGAACTTCTACATCCGCGCCGCGATCGAAGACCCACGCCCCATCCTCGGCCACGAAGGCATTCCCGGCCATTTCCTCCAGCTCTCCATCGCCAATCACGTCCCGAACGAAATCCGCCGCCAGCACGACGACGGCGTCTTCATCGAAGGCTGGGCGCTCTACGGCGAAGAGATGCTCCTCCGCACCGGCCTATATCGCGAGAACTCACCCGCGCACGGCCAGGTCTTGCGCCTCTCCCGTTACCGCTCCGCCCGCATCGGCGTGGATGTAAACCTGCACACCGGCCGCTGGACCTTCGAAGAAGCGGTCCAATACTTCATGGAAGCCGGCGGCCTCGACCGCGAAGCCGCGGAGGGCGAAGCCGCCGGCGCCGCCTCCGATCCCACCCAGAAGATCTGGTACATGACCGGCAAATGGCAGATCATGAATCTGCTCGGCCGCTACCGTGATAAGATGGGCAAAGATTTCGACCTCGGAAAATTCCACGACGAGTTGATCAGCTACGGCAGCCTCCCGCTCTCCATCGTCGAGTGGATCCTGCTCGACGATCGGACCTCCCTGGATCAGGCGCTGAAATAATACCCCTACGCTCCCGTTTTCTTGCGCGCCTGCGCGCGGAGGAAGCGGACGTCATCCATATCTTTGGGGCGGCCCGCCGCGCGCTTGTTCTTTAAGAGTGAAGCGAGATCCAGGTAGTAAACGGGGACCAGGCCTTCACTGGTCAGGAGCCGGATCCGAATGCGAAGCGGCCACGCCGTGGAGAAGGCCACTCCATCGATCCGGTTCATCAGGTCGATTCGATGCGGCGGCCGGCCAAACTGAAGAATCAGTCCCACTTCTCGCAGTTCCTCCGCTCGGCTGAGTCCCGGGATGCGACCATCCCAGAACTCCAGCAAGGCCTCAAAAAGACGATTCGTATTCCGCACCTCGTCTTCGTAAAAAAAATCCACGTCCCCGGTGACTCGCGGATAGCCGTGATAAAATGACAGTTTCTCCTCCCACCACGAGGTAGCGGACACGCCAGCGTTGGAGCAGTCGGAAGAACGCGATCACGTCCCCCGAATAGCCGCTTTCCGCTATGGTGCGCGATGCCATTCGCGAACGTCTTTATGTTTGCCAGGATAAGCCCGCTTTCGCAACGCGTGCGCGATCTTGATCCGTTCCTGCGGCGTCAACGTGACCCTCTGGAGCACGTCCCAACGGTCGGCTTCACGAAACGTCCGGCTCTTTTTTACGACTCTTTCCACCACAACAAGTCTACCGGCCCGGAGCGAGGGATTCATTTGATTCTCCAATCGCGCGCTCTGTCATCGAGTGAATCCTGCTCCACGATCGCCCCACGCTCGACCAAGCGCTGAGGTAATGTGTAGCCACGTCGCTGCGCGACGTGCGGGGGGCGCGGGACAGCCTAACCAGCGTTCTTTTTCCAAGCCACGCCGATCTCGCACGTCCCGCAGGGACGTGGCTACAACGGGGGCGCGTTCGCGGTTGGCTTCTCGGTCGTAAGCGATACGCTGCGATTCGATTTGAGCGCGCTCGCATCTCCACCCTTTTTCCGAATCGATATGAGGATACAGACCCTGCGTTTCTTCATTCCGTTGTGCCTCGCCGCCGCCGATCTCTCCGCCGCGGAACTCACCGTCCACGCCGCCGCCAGCCTCACCGATGCGATGCCGGAAATCGCCGCCGCTTACGAACAAGAGAGCGGCGATCGGGTGCAATTGAATCTCGGCCCGTCCAGCCTGCTGGCGCGCCAGATCGAGGCAGGCGCACCGGCCGATGTCTTCCTCTCCGCGGATGAGGCGAAGATGGACGCGCTCGAAAAGAAAGGCCTCCTCGTCACTGGCACGCGTCGCGACCTGCTTTCCAACACCCTCGTCATCGTCGTGCCGGCGAAGGTAAAGATGGCCCCGCGGAGGGCAGCCGATTTAACGAAGCCGGCGTTCAGAAACCTGGCCTTGGCGGAGACGCGGACTGTCCCGGCCGGCATTTACGCCCGCGCGTATCTGCAGCAGCAGGGACTCTGGGAAAAGCTGAAGGACCGCGTGGTGCCGACCGAAAGCGTGCGCGCCGCCCTGGCCGCAGTGGAATCGGGAAACGCGGACGTCGGCATCGTTTATAAAACCGACGCGCTCATCGCGAAGAAGGCGAAAATTGCTTTCGAAAGTCCCGCCGCCGACGCGCCCCAAATCACCTATCCTCTCGCCGTCGTGCAGACCTCTCGACAACCGGAACGCGCGCGCCGATTGGCCGATTATCTGGCCAGCCCCGCCGCGCAGAAAATCTTCGCCAGGTTCGGCTTCCTCCCGGCACACTAGATCCACGCATGTCTGGCGATACCTGGCAGATCGTTTTCTTCACGATCAAAGTCTCCGCCCTGGCCACGTTCCTCATCCTTCCCTTCGGCGTCGCGCTCGCCTGGCTCCTCGCCCGTTGGGAGTGGAAAGGCAAAGCGCTTATCGAGACTGCCGTCATGCTGCCGCTCTTCGTCCCCCCAGTCGCCACCGGTCTTCTCTTGCTCATGCTTTTTGGCCGGAACGGCGCGCTCGGTTCCGCGCTCGATCGCCTCGGCGTTGATGTCGTCTTCACCTGGCGCGCGGTCGTCCTGGCCAGCGCGGTAATGGCCTTCCCGCTCCTCGTCCGCACCGCGCAGACCGCCTTCCAGGAAGTGAACCCGCGCTTCGCCGACATCGCGCGCACCTTGGGCGCGAGCGAATGGCGCGTCTTCGCCACCATCAGCCTGCCGCTCGCTTTCCGCGGCGTCGTCGTCGGCGCCGTCCTCGCTTTCGCGCGCGCCATGGGAGAATTCGGAGCCACCGCCGTCGTCGCCGGCATGATCCCGGGCCGGACGATGACCATCTCCCTTTCCATTTACCAAAAAATCCAGCTCGGGCAGGACGCCGCCGCCCTCCCTCTCCTCCTCGTCTCCATCGCCATCGTCTTCCTCACCGTGCTCTGCGGCCAGTTGCTCCTGCCCCGGAAGGGCCTCCGATGAACCTGCGCCTCGAAGAAGTGCGGCTCGTCCTCGGTGCCTTTACCCTCGAACTCGATCTCCAGCTCGACCGCGCCGTCACCGGCATTTTTGGTCCCTCCGGTTCAGGCAAGACCACGCTGCTCGACCTCATCGCCGGTCTGCGCCAGCCCACCGCGGGCCGCCTTCAGTTGAACGACAAGGTCCTCGCGGACGCGCGCGGACGCGTCCACCTCCCGGCGCGGCAACGCCGCATCGGCTACGTCCCGCAAGATCTCGCCCTCTTTCCGCATCTCAACGTCCACGCCAACCTCGCCTACGGTTATCGACCGCCCTCCACTGACGAAGACGCGCCCTTCTCGCTCGATCACGTCGCCGAAGTCATGGAAATCCAGCCGCTCCTCAAGCGCGATGTCCTGACCCTTTCCGGCGGTGAACAACAGCGCGTCGCCTTCGCTCGGGCCGCTCTTTCCCGGCCGCGCCTCCTCTTGTTAGACGAGCCCATGAGCAGCCTCGACTCCAGACTGAAGCGACGGCTGATCCCCTTCCTCCACCGCATCCGCGACGAGTTCCGCATCCCGCTCATCTACGTCACCCACGACGCCACTGAACTCGCCGCCCTCTGCGACGAAGTGGCCGTGCTGGACCGCGGCCGACTGGTCGAGCGCTGCGCGCCCCGGAAGCTTTTAGCCGATCCCTAATTAGCGCTTGCCACGCTTCGGCGTGGGTTCCGATTTGAAAACCTTCTTCACGCTCCGGGTCAACTTCTCCAGCGCGGAAGGCGTCGGGGTCTCCCGCGCGCGGCGGCTCACCACCGTCCGCATCGCAAACGAGATCGTGGTGGTGCCGAGATTCTCGATCTTGACCGTTTGGGTCCGCTCCGGGCGATCCGTCATGCGCGCGACCAACTGCTGCTCTCCAGGCGGTAACTCCACCGTTAACGGCGTCTTCCCCAGCCAGCGTTCGCGGTGGAAAATCTGCGCGCCCTCGGGTTCACTCGTGATTTCCGCCCGTCCGTGCGGGAAGTTGAAATCCAACGGGACCGCTTCCCCCGCCGCCACCGTGATCTCGGCGCAATCCACCGCCCAGCCCAGGTTTTGAAAGAAGACCGTGTAATGGCCGGCGGGCAATCCCTCCACCTCGGCTGGAGTCGTGCCCACTCTTAGCGGCGCCGTCGTCGGCGGCGGCAACTCGATTAAACTCTCGGGATAAAGTGCATACTTCGAACCCGCTGGCGTCGTCGCGAGCCGCACTCTTCCCATCTGCTCCGGAGTGCTCGCCGGAGGCGGTCGGTCCAGCGCGGGCGGAGCCGTGGCCGCAGGGGTCACTTCCGCCAGGCTCGGTGGCGCTTCCGGGCTGATCACGCTTTTCGCCGGCGCCGCCGGACGGAAGAACGCCATGATGCGTCCAGGATATGGACTCACGAGCAGACCCGTCACCGCGATGACCAGCCCGATCACGAGCGCTGCGACCGCCACGCGAAAGCCGGACATAGCTATTCCGGGAGCGCCTCCGGCTGCCAGGCGTTAGCCTTCCAAAAGGCGCGTAATGCTCCCGTATCGCCGCGAAACATATTCCGCTCCGCGTTCTTGATATTCGCGATGCTCTTCGGGTGCGACGATCTCGGCAGATCGCACACGCCATCGCCCGTGTATTGCCAAAGCCGCCAATCTTTCCACGGCGCCACCTTCCCCGGCAGGTGATGGTAATTCGCCACCCAAAGCCAGCATCGACTCAGCGTCTCGCGATCCGCCGGGCGCACCGAAGGCGCATTTAAAATCTGCCGGAGCCGATATTCGCTCCCATACAAACCCGGATACTTCCCCGTTCGCCGCCGGACATATTCGACAAACTGGGCCGCCTGCTCCACCCGCATCGTCCCCCCGGGATAATGCCCGTTTTTTTCGAAATCAAGCACCAGCAAGACCTCCTCCGGCCGCCCTCCGGGACGCGCCCGGCGCCAACTCGACTCGACCACCTTCAGAAAATGTTCCGCCTGCAGGAGGGGACTGGTCGCATCCGCAAAATGATAAGCCCCCCAAAGCATCCCCGCCCCCACCGCCGCCTCCTGCCGGTCGGCATATTTTTCATCCCGCACATACTTGGGATAGCTCGACTCATGGATAATCGCGTGCACACCCTGCTCCTTCATCCGCGCGAAATCCGGGCGCATCAGGTCGTAATGGGAAAGATTGACCACGCTGCTGCCCGCCCGCGCGCCCCCCGTCGGCAACGCCGATAGAACAAGAACCGCGAGAGCAAGAGCGACTTTCATCCGCGCACCATAGCCAACCTCACCCGGTGAAAAAGTAGAAACACCGAAAAGAGCCGGCGTCCGAGGACTTCCGCTCGCTCCAGTCGCGCAGTGGTGCGCCCCGAAAAAATGACTAGAATGGGCCGTGCCCCCATCCCGTCCTCGCCTGGCCGGCGCCTGAGAATGTCCCATCCGAGTTTCGTGTTTCTCGATCTGAGCGGTCGACGCTGGCCGCTTTTCCGGCGGGTGGCGCTGGGCTTGAGCGTGCTCCTGGGGCTCGGCTTGATTCTCTTCGTGGCCGCCGTCTGGGTGCGGCCGGCGGTGCGATTGCCCGCCGTCTCGCGAGAGCTCCGTAGCCGTTTGAAGGTGAACCGCATCGCACCCGGGCTCGATCGAAAGGCGCAGGATTGGCAGCGTTACGGACTCCGCAGCCGGCCCACCGGCGATCGGCCGGCCGTGCCCCCAGCCAAGAATCTCCCGCCGCTCCGCGATCGGCCGGTGCGCCTGGCCTTTTACCCGAACCAAGATGAAAACGCGGCGCGTTCCCTGCGGGAACATGCGGACCGTCTGACCCATGTGGCGCCCGACTGGCTCACCGTGGCCGGGGTGGAAAGCACGCTTGAGGCCGAGCCGGACGCGGAGCTGAGCGCGTTTTGCCTTGAGCATGCGCTCCGCCTCATGCCGATCCTGCGCAATCTGAAAGGCGATGTCTGGCAACCGGAAGCGATCGAAGAATTAACCCGCGCTGATCAGACTCGCCAAAGCGCCTGGGCCAAGAATCTGGCCGAGAAATTGATCGACTTGGGCGCCGCTGGCGTGCTCCTGGATTTTGACCAACTGGATCCGGGTTTGAAGCCGCAATTCACCCATCTTTTTGCGATTGTCACCGAAGTGCTGCACGGCCGCGGCCTCGAGCTGTGGCTGGCGGTGGCGATGGACGATGGCTTTGAGAGTTACGACCTGCCAGCGCTGGCGCCGATCGTGGATCACTTCGTGGGGGAACTCTACGACGAGCACGCGGAAGGAGACGAAGCCGGGCCGATCGCCTCGCAGCCGTGGGTGGAAGGATGGCTCGACGTGGTCAAAGAGATCGGGACGCCCGGCCAATGGATCATCGCCTACGGAGCGCAGGCCTACGATTGGAATGTGACTCGGGGCAAAGCGGAAGCCCTGAGCTTCCGCGATGCGATGAGCCGCGCCAGCTACGCCGGCGCGGATGTGGCCGACGAGGTCAAGGTCGTGGCGCCGGATTACAACGGACACTTCGGCTACGAAGACGCGCTCGGGCCCCACGAGGTTTGGTTCCTCGACGCGATCACTCTCCAGAATCAAATGCACGCCGCGGTCGAGCGCGGATTTCAGAATTTCGGCTTCTACCGGCTGGGAGCGGAGGACCCCTCCATCTGGAGCGTGCTGGCCCGCGGCGGGCGTCAGCCTAACGAGGGCTTCCCGGAGGCGCTGGCCAAATTGCCGGCCGACCAGACCGTCACCCACGTGGGCCGTGGGGAAATCGTCAGCGCGGATTTAAGCCGGGACGATGGCAGCCGCACGATCGCGCAGGAAAGCGGCGGCGGCCTGTGGACGGCGCGGTACCCGAATGCGCCCAATTTTCCCGTCCTCTTTCACGACGGCGCGGCGAGCGAGAACAAGGTGGCGATCACCTTCGACGACGGCCCGGACCCGACCTGGACCCCGCGCGTCCTCGACCTGCTGAAGGCGCGCGGCCTGAAGGCGGCTTTTTTTCTCATCGGGCACAATGCCGAGCAATCTCCGGAATTGGTCCGGCGCATCCTGACGGAGGGACACGAGCTCGGCAACCACACCTACTCGCACGGCAATCTGGCCGAGATGGCGGAGTGGCGCTGGCGGCTGGAGCTGCATTCGACCGAACGACTGATCGAGACGATCACCGGTTACTCGACCACGCTTTTCCGTCCGCCCTACAACGCGGATTCCACTCCCAGCGACGTGGCCGAGCTGGCACCGCTCCGGTTCGCGGAACGGGAGCTGGGTTACATGATCGTGCTCGAGACAATCGACCCGCAGGATTGGGCCCGGCCGGGGGCGGACGC
>JBBSLZ010000080.1:0-11617 GCA_038233435.1 Chthoniobacterales bacterium | reverse complement strand
GTGGACATTCTTGGCCGCATCCTCACGCTCCCGGAAGTTTCCCGGATGCGCGGGGCGTAGACTGCACCTCATGCAGGTCCTGCGCGCGATCGCCGAACTGGAAGCCCTGCCCGGGCCGCTTTTTCTCGCCATCGGAGTCTTTGATGGGGTGCACCTGGGTCATCAAGCGGTCATCTCCACTTCCGCGCGTCATGCGCGGGAAGCCGGAGGAACGCCAGTGGTGGTGACCTTTGATCCGCATCCGGCAAAAATCTTGCGACCCGAGAAAGCGCCGCGGCTCCTTACTGCCACGCAGCACAAGATCGCGCTCATCCGCGAGCTGGGCGTAGCGCATCTCCTTGTCATCAGTTTCGACCGCACCTTCGCGGCCACGCCGCCGCAGGAATTCGTGCGGCAACTCGTCGCGCACGCCCAGCCTCTCCGCGAAATATGCGTCGGCCATGAATGGTCGTTTGGGAAAAATCGCGCGGGAAACCTGACCCTGTTGCAGGAGTTGGGGGCGGAATCCAGTTTCGACGTAGTCGGGATCAAACCGGTCGAAATCAACGGCACAGTAGTCAGCAGCACGGCCATCCGGAGCGCCGTGGAGAACGGCGACCTGAAGCGGGCGGCCGAAATGCTGGGCCGCGACTACACCATCCTCGGCACGGTGGAACGCGGCGCCCAGCTCGGCCGCCAGCTCGGTTTCCCGACCGCCAACCTCAGCGCGCACAGCGAGCAATTTCCGCCGAACGGCGTCTACGCAGCAGAGGCAAAACTGGAGGGCGCGACCTACCGCGGGGTGGCGAACCTGGGCGTGCGCCCGACCGTGAGTGGAGAAAAACCGCAGCGGCTGCTTGAACTGCATCTATTCAATCTCGAACGCGACATCTACGGCGCGGAAGTAGAGGTGCGCTTCGATCGTTATCTGCGCGCTGAGCAAAAGTTTGAGAACGTGGCCGCGCTGGCCGCGCAAATCGCGCGCGATGTCGAAAACGCCCGGGCGAGTGGCACCGGACCGTAGCACGGGCATCCGGACCGTGTGGACACCGGGCGTCTCGCCCGGTGTTTGATTCCCAAAAATCTGCGGCGAAATAGCTCCCGGGAATCACCGGGCGAGACGCCCGGTGTCCGCACAGGCAAGATGCCTGTGCTACGACTACGGAATACGCCCGTGGTCGCTAGCGGCGGCCGCCCGTCGTCTTCACCGCGGCGGCCGTGCCGAGCACCATCACAAGCAAACCGCACAGGCCCGCGAGCAGCGCCACGGTCCAAATCGGCATCGCCACCAAAAACGCGGCCGCGTTGCCTAGAAACGCTCCACCGCCCGAAGCAAAATACGCGACCACGCACGCCACCAACGTCACCGCCGCCATGATCGCGCCGCGGAGCGAACGCGGCTGCCGGCGCGCCGGGAGCTGCTGGAGGACGCACCCCGTGAAGCCGGCGTCGTCGAGATACGGCGCTTCCTCGCGCAGTCTCGCGTCCAGCCAATCTTCCTGTGGTTGCTCGTCCATCGCGTCAGTTATTCTCCCACACCGCCAGGGTCTTCTTCAACTTCTCTCTTCCACGCAATACATTCGTCTTCACCGTCCCGAGCGGGATGTCGAGCACGCGCGACGCTTCATCATGCGAAAGGCCGTTCTGGCAGCAAAGCAAAACGGCCGTGCGCTCGTGGAGCGGAAGTAAAGTAAGCGCGTGCATCAGGTCCTGTCTCAGGGCCGGGTCAACGGTGGACGGATCCTGTTCGGCCTCGAGCCGGCTCTCATCAATCCCGACCAGCTCCTTCCCCTTCCGCGCGTCTTCGCGGAAGCAGTTGTAGGCGATGCGGTAAAGCCAGGTGGAAAACTTCGCTTCGCCCCGAAAGCTGCGGATGTTTTTGAAAGCCTTGAGGAAGGCTTCCTGGGCGAGATCATCGGCGAGCGCGGGATCGGTCCTGGTAAGTTGACGAAGCAAACCCCGGACCGCCGATTGATGACGACGCACGAGCTCGGAAAAAGCGTGGTGGTCGTCCTCAAGAAGAACTCTGGCGACGAGGTCTGCATCAGTCAGCGACACTCTTGGAGGTTACGGAAGCGGCGGGGGATTGTCGGTACTGCTCTTCGCACCGTTCATCGAGTGGACGTCCAATTTCCAGGTGAGCAGATACGCGCAGCCAATCAGGAAGGGAATGATCCCCAACGCCCACGAGCCGCCTTCGAACTCATTCACCGCGGCGAAGAAGAGCATCACGCCGAGGCCCACCATCGCCCAGATGATCCCGCGGCGCATATCGGAGCGCAGCTTGATCGGCGTGGGTGCTTTGTAGAAAAGCGATTCCGGCACGGGCTGCCCTTTCTCTACCATCATACGGACGGTGCGATGCAGCTGGCGCTGTTTCCAGAAGCTGAAAAACATGATCACCGCCACGATCATGACCGGAGCACCGAAAAGCGTGGTGAAGATGATCGCGACAATCGGGATCGCCATCAGGGCGCTGTCGCCCACGTCCGAGCTGCGGACGTGGATCTCGTCGCGGTCGCGATTGCGATCTTTGCGCCCTGGTTTGGCCGCATCGCGATCCTCGTCGTCATCGCCGAAAGTGATGTGAACGCCTTTCTTGACCTTCTTCTCGATCCGGCTTTCGAGGTCGTCGGCGTCCTTGGGGCTCATTGCCGCCGCCGGGCTGGGAGCGACCGTGGCCAACGGAGTGCTCGCGACTGGCGGTGGGGCCACCGCCGGCGGAGCGGCCGGAGTGGCGATGGGCGCAGGGGGAGGCGCAGCCGGATCAGGCGGCGCGGCGGGAGTTTGTCCGAACGCGGCGACAGCCAGCGCGACGGAGCAGAAAGTGGTGAGAAGGGTCGTTTTCATGTTTTGTCCTTTGGGAGTGAGATGCGGGTGGGAGCGGGTCTGGATTCAAGAATTTTCGCAAGGGAAGAAAACGTCCAACAGCGAACGATTACATTCCATTTGCAGGCCAATTCGAACCTACCTTCGGCGCCAGGGCGCGCCGTCTCCATAAAAGCCTTGCGCGGGGCGAGGCGCTGGACATTATTCCCGCCTTCGCTAAAGCTACGGCGGGCAGGGCCCTCCTGCGCTGGTCGGAAGATAATGCGGGTGTAGCTCAGTGGTAGAGCACCTCCTTGCCAAGGAGGACGTCGCGAGTTCGAGTCTCGTCACCCGCTCCATTTTCGCTTCGCGAAACGTCGCCGCCGGTGCCGTGGAGAAGAAGCAGCACGCGGGTGTTTTCCTGCGCGCCGGGAAGGTATTGGTGGATGAAATCCAGGGCGCCCACCGCTACAGATTAGGCGTGCCGCCTCACGCGCCCAAGTTCATCTGGCAAAAAGCGGCCGCCCCCGCCTGGCTGGTCGCACATGGGGGCTCGCTCACCGTCGCGACCAAAGGCACGCACGCCGTGGTTGAAAACCCGAATCAGGCCCGCCTGCGGATCGAGTTCTTTTGTGAGGACCGCGCGAAGGCCGAGGCGTTGCGGCAAGCCTTCGGGGGCTCGATCTGCCGGTTGCCGAGCGATTGGGAAACGCAATGGTTTTCCGCGCATCGAACGAAGCCGCTTCGAATTGGGCAGCGGCTCCTCGTGACCTGTGAGGCGAGCGACTCCGCCAACGCGCTCGTCATTCCAGCCAGCGTGGCTTTCGGCACGGGCGAACATGCCACCACCGCCATGTCGTTGCGTTTACTCGAGCGCATTACCCGCCGGCGCGCGCCGGGCTGGCGGATGCTGGACGCGGGCACGGGCTCCGGGATTCTCGCCCTGGCGGGGCAGCGTTTTGGCGCGGGCAAAGTTCTGGCCATCGATAACGACCCGCTCGCGCTCAAGACCGCGAAATGGAATGCGCGCGAGAACAAAATCCGCGGGGTCGATTTCCGCGTCGCCGATGTGACGCAGGCGGTCGCCGGGCGTTTCGACATCATCACGGCGAATCTGTTTTCCGAGTTGTTAATCTCCGTCCTGCCGCGCTTTCGGCGCGCGCTACGGAAGGATGGGCAAATGATTCTCTCCGGCGTCCTGCGAACGCAAGAGGACGGATTGCGGCGTGTATTGGGATCTACTGGCTTCAGCATTCAAATCGCCCGGCGGCGCGGCAAATGGGTGGCGTTGCTGGCGGTGTCTTCCTCGTAATCGTAATCATGCTCCCGCTCGGGCTCGCTCCCCCTTCCGAGCGGGAGCCCGAGCGCGAGCATGATTACGAAGGAAGGAGAAAACGTAGTTGACGCGTCCATGCCCCAAAAGCACCTTCCCCAGCACCCCTTAGCGGGCCTTCGGTCTTTCCTGCATCCACGCGGTTGATCCTGTCGGACCGCGTCACATCTTTTATGCAGGTCGAAGAACTTTCCTACGTCATCCTCACGCCCTACTCGATGCGCAAATCGCGCACCGGCGGCATCATTTCACGCTTGATCGCGCGCACCGGGCTGGACCTCGTCAGCGCGCGCATGTTCGCGCCCAGCCAGGAACTAGTGAAGCGCTACGCGGACACGATCGTGACCGAGACGGACCCGCGCCATCGCGCTACGCAGGAACTCTTGCGCAAGTATGTTTCTAAAAATTTCACCGGCACTGTGAACGGCAACCGCCCGCGCGTGATGTTGCTCGTCTTCCGCGGACCCGACGCGGTGCGCAAGACGCTCGCTACGGTGGGCCATATCGTCAACGAACGGACCAGCGGCGAGACGGTGCGCGATACCTTCGGCGATTACATCACCACGGCTTCGGGCGATGTCACCTACTTCGAGCCGGCGGTGTTGACCGCAATCGACGCCGCGGACGTGAAGGAAGACTTGCAGCTTTGGGCGGAGTATTCGGACGCCGACGGCGGCATTCTGGACAAGGTCCTCACCTACCCGGCGGGCTCGAAGATCGAGAAGACGCTCGTCCTGATCAAGCCAGACAATTTCAAATTCACCAACATGCGCCCGGGCGGCGTGATCGAGGTCTTCTCGCAAACCGGACTCTCGATCGTCGGGTTTAAGGTGCACCGGATGAGCGTGGGGCAGGCCGAGGAATTTTACGGACCGGTGTTGCCGGTTTTGGAAGAAAAACTCGGCGCCGAGAAAGGACGCACCGCTTGGGAAGATGTGGTCGCGTTCATGTCCGGCGGGCGGCCGAGCGAGACCGAGGCCGCGAAGAAGAGCGAGCCCGGTTCCGAGAAGTGCATCGCGATCGTTTACCAGGGCGTGGATGCAGTCCGGAAAATCCGCGACGTCCTCGGCCCGACCGACCCGAGCAAGGCACCTCCGGGTTCGATCCGGAAGGAATTCGGCCAGTCGATCATGGTCAATGCCGCCCATGCCTCCGATTCGGCGGAAAACGCTCAGCGCGAGATGGGAATCATCCAGGCCGACGAGAATAACTTCAAAGCATTGATTGAATCTTTCTACGGCCGCCAATAGCTTGCCCGCTCATTTTGCAAACCTCCAACCCGACCCAAACCGCCATGGAAATCTCCGATCGCGCCGCCCAGTTAACGCCTTCTCTCACGCTCTCGATCGATAGCAAAGCCAAGGCGATGAAGGCCGAAGGTCTCGACGTGTGCGGCTTCGGTGCGGGCGAGCCCGACTTCGATACGCCGGAGCACATTAAAGAGGCGGCGATCGCCGCTTTGCACGCTGGCTTTACCAAATACACGCCCAGCGCCGGACTGCCGGAGCTGCGCCAGGCGATCGCGGAGAAATTCGAAGCCGATAACGGCATCAGCTATAAGCCGAGCCAGATCGTGGTCAGCAACGGCGCCAAGCATTCCTGCTACAACGCCATCATGGCCACCTGCCAGGAAGGCGATGAAGTCATCATCCCAGCGCCTTATTGGGTCAGCTATCCGGACATGGTCCGCCTCGCCGGCGCCGAGCCGGTTATCGTCCCGACGACCGAGCGCAACGGCTGGAAAATGCGCGCGGAAGATTTCGAGAACGCGATGACGCCGCGGACCAAGATGTTGATCTTGAACACCCCGAATAACCCGTCCGGCGCCGTCTATACCAGGGAAGAACTGGAGAAGATCGTGGAAGTCGCCGCCGAGGAAGAAATCTACATTCTCTCAGACGAGATTTACGAGAAACTAACCTACGACGACATCCCGCACGTCAGCATCGCTTCGCTTTCGAAGGAAGCCTACGACCTCACCATTACGGTCAACGGTTTCAGCAAAGCCTACGCGATGACGGGGTGGCGTCTGGGTTATCTCGGCGCGCCGGAAGCGGTCGCGAAAGCGGTCGATAACATCCAAAGCCACAGCACTTCGCACGCGACCTCGTTCGCGCAGCGCGGCGCGCTCGCCGCCCTCAAAGGCGACCAGCAGCCGCTCGCTGATATGCGCGACGAATTTAATCTCCGCCGCGGTTACATGTTTGATCGCATCACCAAGATTCCGAACATCACCGCAGTGAAACCCGACGGCGCGTTTTACCTTCTGGTCAACATCAGCCAGCTCGGCCTCAGCTCGACTAATTTCGCCGATCGTCTCCTGAGCAAAGCAAACGTCGCCGTCGTCCCCGGCGTTGCCTTTGGCGACGACCGCACCGTGCGCCTGAGTTACGCCACCAGCATCGACATCATCAAAAAGGGTCTCGATCGCTTTCAGGATTTCTGCCGCACGCTTTAAGGGCTCGCATTTTCCACAAAGCGCCGGAAGGCGCGGCGATTACAGCCGGAGTGAAGCGCAGCGAAACTCCCGGACTCCGTGCGAGAATGCCAAACTCCGTTTACGGGGTGAAGGAACGTCCTCGCGCCAGCTTTCCGTCACCCGTTTCACGGGTTTGAATTGGATAAAACGACGACCGGGAGTTCCGCTCCGCTTCACTCCCGGCTGTAATCCGGCGCACCCTTCGGGCGCTCCTGGTTCGAGGTGATACGGCACGTGCGCGCATCGGACTGCACAATGCGCGCGCGTTGCGGTCCTCGCTTTAGCTGGAAGAGTGCGCGGTGCGGGCCGGCTCTCTTGCTTTAATTCTCCATGCGCATTTGCCTTTCGTTCGGCATCCGGAACACGACGAGTTTTTTGAGGAAGACTGGCTCTTCGAAGCCATTACGGAGAGCTACCTCCCGCTGCTGGCGCTCATGCGCCGTCTGGTGCGCGACGGTGTTTCTTTCCGACTCACTCTCGGCCTCACTCCGCCGCTTTGCGCGATGCTGGAGGACGACCTCTTGCGCACGCGTTACCTGCGGCATCTCGAGCGCAGCATTGCCCTGGCGGAACGCGAACTCGAGCGCACCCGCTCCGACCCGCCGCTCCAGGAGCTGGCGCATTTTTATTTCCAATCGCTCACGGAAACGCGGCGCCTTTATCTGGAGTGCGAGTGCGACCTGCTGACCGCTTTTCGACAACTCCGCGACGCAGGCGTGCTCGAGTTGATGGCTTCCGCAGCGACGCATGGTGTGCTGCCGTTGCTCGCTTCCTCGCCCACCGCGGCGCGGGCGCAGGTGCGGATCGGGTGTGAAAGTTTTCGCCGGCACCTTAAGGCTGAGCCGGTCGGATTCTGGCTGCCGGAGTGCGCCTACGCGCCCGGCCTGGATACCATCCTGCAGGAGGCAAACCTGCGCTGGGCCGTCGTGGAGTCGCACAGTTTCGCACTGGCGCAGCCGCGCCCGCGCCGGGCGCTCTACGCGCCCTGTTTCACCCCGGCGGGGCCGGCGATTTTCGCGCGCGATCCGGTTTCGAGCCGTCAAGTTTGGAGCGCGGAATCCGGTTATCCGGGCGAGCCGGTGTATCGGGAATTCTATCGTGACATCGGCTTCGATCTCCCCGCGGACTACGTCTTCGCTGATTCCGGCTCCCGGACGCCGCGCTTTACCGGATTAAAATATCACCGCATCACGAGCCGCGGTCCCGAGAAGCAAATCTATCAACGCACGCTGGCGGAAAGCGCCGCCCGCGCGCACGCGGAGCATTTTCTCGAATCCCGTCTGCGCCAATTTGAAAGGCTGCCGGCGACGGATTTTCCACCCCTCCTCACGATCCCTTTCGATGCCGAGCTCTTCGGGCATTGGTGGTATGAGGGCCCGATTTTCCTCGAGCACTTCCTTCGGCAAGCCGCCGCGAGGACGGATGCGCTCCGGCTCGTCACGCCAGGAGATTTTCTAACCCAGCATGCCACCCATGAGGTGATCGCGCCCGCCGCGTCGAGTTGGGGCGAAGAAGGATATCTGGGCGTCTGGCTGGACGAGAGCAACGCCTGGATGCAGCCGCACCTCCGCGCCGCGGCGGAACGAATGACTGAGATGGCGCGCGCCCATGCGAACAGCACCGACGCCACGATCGACCGCGTCCTGCAACAAATGGCGCGGGAACTTCTGCTCCTGCAGGCCAGCGACTGGGCGTTCCTGATCAAGAACGGCACCGCCTCGCATTACGCCGAGCGGCGCTTTAAGGAACACGCCGCGCGTTTCCATCGGCTCTACCGGGAACTGAAATCAGGCGCGATCGAGGGGATGTTCCTTTCCGAATGCGAAAGTCGCGATAACATCTTTCCGGACTCGGTATGGCGCCATTATCTTTAGCGATGCGAAGAGTTTCCTTCTGGGGAGCGCACGCCTGTGGCGTGCTGGTCTCCGCATTCTGCGGAGACGAAATTTTACAGCGCGTCGTCACCAGGAAATGCCTAAGCCCTCAGGCACGGTCGAAAAGTTCGCGCTGGCAGAATGGCAGCGCCAGCACGCCGAAGGCGTGCGCTCCCCAGCCTCTGTCCCGCCGCCTTTGCTTGGCTCTCGTCCTCGTCGGTATCGCGCCTCTAGTGCACGCGCAGGACGCATCGCCGACCTCCGCGCCTTCCATCAGTCCCTCACCGACGCCCGAGACGGCAAAGTTAGTCGCCATCCGTTTCGTCCCTCCGCCGCTGGAGGGCACGATCAGTCTCGGGATTTACGATTCCAGCGGCCAACTGGTCCGGGTGCTCTTTCGCGAAGCCGGCTTCGACGAACTGGAAGTCGGGCGCGATGCGCACAGCACCATTGGGGATGTAAAACACGACCGGGGCGAAATGCTGCCGCCCGGCAAATATCACGCCCGCGGCTTCGTGGTCGGGGAGCTGGCTGTCGAGGGCGTCGGGTTTTTCTTTAACGATTGGGTCACGGACGAGGAGTCACCGCACTTGCGCGCGGTCGAGAATCTCAAGGTCGTCGGCGAGAACGAACTCGCGCTGCTAGTGACTCTACCCGGCAAGGTGGAAGGCTCGGTGAACTGCGATCTAAACGGCGAACTCACCGGCCCGGTGGAGACGGAACGGGAAGACGAGCGGTTCCTTCCACAGCGCTATTCGGTCCAGGCCGCGGAAGGTGAGATTTCCTTCCAGCGTGGGGCAGGCTGGGAATCGGTGGCGTGGCCGGATCTGATCGCGCCTCAATCCGCGGCGGCCGGAAAAGACGGCACCGTCTGGGTGATCGACCGCGCGCAGCCGAGCGAGGACGGCCTCGCTTTAAAACAATTCTCTCCCGAAGGCGCGTTCCTGCGTCAGATGCTCTTCCCCCTTTCTGATCCGCAGCCGAAGATCGTCGCCGCCTCCACCACCAGCGACCAGGTTTTCCTGCTCGAGGAAAACGCGGCTATGCAGCGCGTCCGCGGCCTCCGCCTGGTGGCCACGGTTCCCCCCGCTGATCCCGCGCAGAAGCCCATTTCAGATTGGAAAGTGGAATTCGAGAAGCAGATCGTGGCGCATGCGCGCTTCGCCATCGCCGGCGGTCGCCCGGTCATCGGACCCGATCCGGCCGAGCTTGATAAGATCACCGTCCAGTTGCGGGCGAATCCGCTGGAGAAAGATCAGCGCGCCAGCGTCGACCTGATGATCGGCTACGATCGGGAAGGCAGCTTTCTGAAAACCGCGGACGGCCTGCCGCTGCAAACGGTGAGCGAGACCCAGCACCTGACCCGCGTGATACTCGCTCGCCACGGCGAAAAATCGATCGACGTTTTTCAGGACGACGAAGCGGTCGTCGAGCAATTCCGCGTCACCGCCCTCGATCAAATGATGGCGTTCGACGGGGGCCAGATCGAGCTGAAGTAAGCGGCCGATTTTTGAAATTGAAACGCGCCCGGGCGTGGTCACTGTAAGCGATGCCGCGCGATATCGTTTACTTCGATCTCGAATCGCAGCGGACCGCGAACGACGCCGGCGGCTGGCTCCGGAAAGGGAACATGCGGATGTCGATCGGCGTCATCTACAGCACCGCTTCCGGCAGCTACCAGATCTACAGTGAAGCGCGCGTCCACGAACTGATCGAACGCCTCCGGCAAGCGGACCTGGTGATCGGCTTCAATGTCCTTAATTTCGATTATCACGTCCTGATGGGCTACACGATTCTGGATTTGGTGAACGAACTGCCGACCGCCGATCTGATGGTCGACGTGGAGCAGCAGCTCGGGCATCGCCTGGCCTTGGACGCAATCGCCACCGCCACCCTCGGCGTGCAAAAAACCGGCGCGGGTCTCGACGCGATCCGCTGGTGGCGCGAGGGCCGGGTAATGGAAATCGCGGAATATTGTTGCTTCGACGTGAAGGTGACCAAGCTGGTGCACGAGCACGGTTGTCAGCACAAAGAGCTCTTCTACACCGATCGCTTCGCGCAGCGGCAGCGGGTGACGATCGATTGGTGTCACCTCGATTGACGTGACGCAACTTTCCAAGTTGCGCGTCCGAAAGAGTAAATCCGCCAAAGCTGCCGCTAGTCACTCGCCGGAATCTTTGTTTAGTTAGGCGCTTATGGCCGCCTCACCGGAACTGCAACACACCCTCGGGAAATCGGCCGGCCTGAGCGGCGTCTCCCTCCACACCGGCGAGAAAGTCACGCTCCGGCTCCAGCCGGCGCCGGTCGATTTCGGAATCAAATTCAAACGCATGGATTTGCAGGACGAGCCCACGATCGACGCCAGGATCGAAAACTTAAAGACGGTGGAACGCGCCACCACCATCGGCGAAGGCGCCATGCGCGTGCACACCGTCGAGCACATCCTCGCCGCGCTCTCCGGCCTCGGGGTCGACAATGCCACCATCGAGATGGACGCGAACGAGCCGCCCATCGGCGACGGCAGCGCGGGACCCTACGTCGAGTTGATCAAGAAAGCCGGCGTCGTCCCGCAGGAGGCGGCACGTCGCATTTTTAGCGTGCCCGAGCCACTGCACATCGAAACGAAAAACGGCTCGCTCCTCGTGGTTCTGCCGGACGATAAGTTTCGCATTTCCTGCACCCAGATGGGACCGGACAATCGTTTCACGCAATTTCTCTCCACGGAAATCACGCCCGCCATCTTCGAGCGCGAAATCGCGCCCGCGCGCACCTTTGTTTACTACGAAGACGTGAAGCAGTTGATGGAAAAGAATCTCATCAAAGGCGGCAGTCTCGAGAACGCCATCGTGGTGCGGGGCGAATCTGTTCTCAGCAAGGAGCCGCTGCGCTTCCCGGATGAGTTCGTGCGGCATAAGATTCTCGACATCATCGGCGACCTCGCGCTCTGCGGGCATCGCTTCCGCGGTCACGTCATCGCGATAAGACCTGGCCACGGGCCGAACGCGGAACTCGCGCGGATGCTGGTGCGCGAGCACCAAAAAACGCTCCCGACGTTGCAGCCGCGCGCCTTCCCTGCGGGCGAAGGCGGACTCGATATCAATCAGGTAATGGAAATTCTGCCGCATCGTTATCCGTTCCTGATGG
>JBBSLZ010000079.1:0-11617 GCA_038233435.1 Chthoniobacterales bacterium | reverse complement strand
CTGGCGCCAAAGGGCAAGCAGGTGCTTGTCGCGGAGGACGACCCGGTGAGTGCGAAAATCCTAGCGACTCTGCTGACGCGCGGAGGATATGAGCCGGTGGTTGCGCGCAGTGGGGATGAAGCCTGGGAACTCTTCGATCGGACACCCTCTCGGCTGGTGGTGAGTGATTGGATGATGCCCGGGATGGATGGACTCCAGCTCTGCGCGAAGATCCGCGAACGGGCCAAGACGCTCTATACCTACTTCATCCTCCTGACCGCTAATCATACGAGTGCGGAAAACTACGCGCTCGCGACAACAGCGGGAGTCGATGATTTTCTGACCAAGCCGCTCGACCGTGAGATCCTCCGGATGCGCATGGGAGTGGCCGAACGCATCCTGCGTTTCACCGCCGAAATCCGCCAATTGAAGGAGCTGATTCCGATCTGCGTCTATTGCCGGAAAGTGCGAGACGAAGGGGATTATTGGGAGCGGGTCGAGACCTACATTCAGAACGAGACGGGTAGCCGGTTTAGCCACGGCGCCTGTCCAGAATGCACCGAGAAAGAGATGGCCAGCTTCCGCAAAGAAGCTGGGCTGGAAGCGGATTCAAAAATCGATTTGTAGGGCGTTGGAAAGACCGGCCCAGGCGGCTCCGCGGGCTGCGTTACGGCATCGATGTCCGCCGCGACGCTAAGCAGATACGCGAAACGCCCATCGGGTTTCCTCTCGGGGTGGCATCTGATCCCGGCGTCTTACACTGCGGCCGAACCGATTTTTGAAACCGCTTCTAGAGCCAATTGGAGTGTATTGTTGGAGAAGCCGTTTCCGCGTTTAAAGGTTACGCCGCCAACCGCCGAGCAAAGAGTCCGCTCAACCGCTCCTTCAATGCCTGGGCGCGGCAGGGCTTTTGCATGAAACGTGATGCCGGCACTTCGATTCCGAGGCGGAGCAGCGCTTCCAAGGGATGCCCGGAGCAAAAGAGAATGGTGGCCTCCGGGAGTAGCCTGGTCAGTTGAATGGATAACTCAGATCCACTGACCCCCGACATCACGACATCGAGCATAATGACCTCAATCTCCGGATGCTCTGCCGCCAGTCGCAAGGCAGTGGTCCCGTCGGCTGCGACCAGCGGATCGTAACCGAAGCTTTCAAGATACATTTCGAAGAGGATGCGAAGAGCCGAGTCGTCATCGACCACGAGCACGGTTCCGCCGATTGAGGAAGAAAATTGGGCCATTGGATTTGTTTGAGTCATCGAAGGGTCAAATAGGTAGTCGGAGATGGCAGGGTGCGGCGGGTGGAAAAGGAAGTTCCAGCTCCACAAGTCGAGCCGTGAGAGCCGCGGCCGCGCTCAGCTTGCGCATGCCTGCGCGCACTGCGCCAAAATTTCACCCCGATCGACTGGTTTCACCAAATAATCATCAGCTCCGAGTTCCAAGCCTTCGACGGCATCTTCTTTTCGGCTGCGCGCAGTAAGCATAATGATATGAGCCGACTGGCCGCTCGCGTGAATCCGGCGGCAGACTTCCGCGCCGTCCATTTCCGGCATCATCCAGTCGATAATCGCCATGCACGCGCCTGGCTGCAGCCGCATCGCAGTCATGGCGTCGCAACCGTTCGCGGTCACGATGGGCTCGTATCCACCCGTGCGCAGCATCGCGGTGAGCAAGACGCGCGAAACGACATCATCTTCCGCCACGATGATCGGGAGGTGCGATCGCTCGGGGGGTAATTCCGGCGCGGCCGCGGGAGGTTTTTCCGCGCTCCATTCCGGTTTGAACTCGATCAGATTCATGAGGTGGCGCTGAGGCTACTCTCATACTAGCTCTGCCCATGCCGTGGGGGGGCCAGTCGCTACGCGGAACGAAGCGCGATTTCTACGTAGGACCGCGTTCGAGGAGGTGCGCCGTGATCACGCTTCGATGATCTGGTTACGAATCGCGTAGCGCACGAGGGAGGCAATGGAATCCAGGCTCAGCTTGTGCATCAACGCCGCGCGATGCGTCTCTGCGGTGCGGACACTGATGCCGAGGGTCGTGGCCACATCTTTGTTGCTCTGGCCTTCCGCGAGGAGGCGGAGGATTTCCCGCTCGCGGGCCGTCAGTTCATTCCCAGAATTTGGCGCCTTGCCGCCATTTTTGTGCAGGAACCTCCGAAAGACGATGTCGGATATTTCCGGAGTAAAGTAAGGCTTATGGTCCGCGAGGGAGCGGATGGCGCTGATCAAATCCCGGCCCGCATCGGTCTTCTGGATGTAGCTCTTGGCCCCGGCATCGAAGACTTGCTCCACCATGTCTTCGGAACGGTGCGCGCTAAAGACGAGAATCTCGCAGGCTGGCACTTCCCGTTTCAGCTGACGCACGGCATCGACCCCGCTGAGCTCAGGCATGTTCAGATCGAGGACGATGATATCGGGCTCGAGTTCCCGCGCGCGTTCGAGGGCCTCGCGCCCGTTCGCAGCGACGCCGCAGACCTCCCAGCCGGCCTCTGCCTCGATCAGCAGGCGCGCTCCTTGCCTTACGACCTCGTGGTCATCAGCGATGAGAATCTTTAGTGTTTTCATTCTGTTATTTTTCCGGGTGTAGAATCCCATCCAGGAGCTCCAGCAACTCCCTTTGATTGTAAGGCTTTGGCAGCGTAGCGAGGATGCCGATTTGAGTTAATTCGCCGGGAGGAAGCTCACCTTCCTGACCGGTAGAAATGACAATTCGGACGTCCGGTTCCATCTTGCGCAGAGTCCGCGCCAAACTGACTCCGTCCATGACCGGCATCGCCAGATCCGTCAGGACGAGTGCGATCTCAGCACCACGCGCGGCGAAAATCGAAAGCGCCGCCGGGCCGTCTTCCGCCAGGAGCACGTCATAGCCATGGTTACGGAGCACGGTCTCCGCGATGTCACGAACGGCCGACTCGTCGTCCACGACCAGGATTATTTCGCCGCGGCCTTGCGGAAGTGAAGCGCCCGCTGCCGCGGTCAGCGCCTCCGCATTTTGCCCGGAGGCCGGCAGGAAAACGCGGAAGGTCGTTCCCTGCGGCGTGCTCTGGACCTTCAGGACGCCGCCATGGCTCCGCACAATCCCGAGCACGGTGGAAAGACCGAGGCCGGTTCCCTTGCCGACTTCTTTCGTGGTGAAGAAGGGATCATAAATCTTCTCGATGATCTCTGGCGGAATACCGCTGCCGGTATCGGCTACTTCCAGGACGACGTAAGGACCGGCCTGCAGACCCACGGTGGTCGCAGCGTAGTTCTCGTCCACGTCGAAGTTGGCGGCGGAAAGGGAAAGACTGCCGCCGTCGCGCATGGCATCGCGCGAGTTCACGCAGAGATTCAGGAGCACCTGATGCAGTTGGGTGGAATCGGCTTCGAGTAACCACACATCTTCCGGATAGCGGAGATGGAGGGTGATCGTTTTCGGGAAAGTCTCTTCGATTATCTTGCCGATATCTTTCAAAAGATGGACCGGCTGGAGCAGCACGCGTTCGCCATCGGCGCCGCGCGCGAACGTCAGGACTTGTTTGACGATTTCAGCCCCGCGTTCCGCGCTTTGTTCGATCAACGAGACGAGCTGATCGCGCTTTTCCGCGGACATTTCATCGCGTAACAACGGCGCCGCCATCAGCACTGGCGAGAGCACGTTGTTCAGGTCATGCGCGACGCCGCTGGCGAGCGTGCCGATGCTCTCGAGTCGTTGGGTACGGAGGAGCTGCTGCTCGAGGCGTTTTTGCTCGGTGACGTCAGTGTTGACCACCAGGATTGAGGCGGCATGGCCATCGCGAGCCGGGACGCTCGTCCAGCGGCTGAGGACCGTCACGCTCCCGCCGTCCCGCCGGAGATGCTGCACCTCGCCGGACCATTGCCCATGCTCCTCCAAGACCGCTTTGGCAGCCAGGAACTGGGCGGTATCCTCGTATGCGAATTCGCGGGTCTTCCGTCCCAGGACCTCGTCCGCGCTCCACCCGTAGAGCTTTTGCGCGCCGCGATTCCAAAACCGAATGGTGTCATTCCGGTCGCGCACGATGATCGCGTCGTCGGTCAGATCCAGCAGCTCGGCCTGCTCACGCACGCGGGATTGCGATTCCATCTGGCCATCGATATCCGTGGTCGTGCCAAACCACTGCGTGATTCGGCCGGCGCTGTCGCGGAGCGGTAGCGCTCGCCCGAGCATCCAGTGATACGCTCCATCGACCCGACGTAAGCGGTATTCCGTTTCAAACAAATTTCCGTGATCCGTCGCGTGCCGCCAGCGTTCCGACACCTTCGGGACATCCTCCGGATGCAAGGCTGTCGTCCACCCGTTCTTTTGCGAGGCGGCGAGACTCAACCCCGTAAAATCCGTCCAGCGCTGATTGAAAAAAATTGGCTCGCCTGTCGGTGTCGTACTCCAGACGAGCTGCGGCATGGTTTCCGTCAGGACCCGCAATTCCCCTTCTCGCGCACGCAAGGCCGCTTCACTCTCTTGCAACTCGGAACGAGCGCGCTTGCGCCGCGTTAACGCTCGGAGCAAAACCACGGTCAGCAGAGTGATAATGGCGGTTAGAACACCACTCCTAACGTGCAACCATTTTTTGCGGTGAAGGACTGGCGCGAGGGTGCGTTCTTCCGAAACCCCGGCGGTCACGATCAACGGGTAATCTGGGAGGGCGCGGAAACTGAAAAGCCGTCTTACTCCGTCAAACGAACTCTCGAAGACAAGGTTCCCGGAATCTTGCCGAGCCAGTGCCGCAAAGAGCGCGCTCGTTTGCAGGTTATCGCCCGAGGAGACGGCTTGCCCCACGCGACGCGAGCGGAGGATCCGGTCCGCGCCCACGACCGCGAGCATGTTATCGTCGCGTCGCCGACTACCGGCAAAATCGGTAAGATAGCGCGCGTCCACCAGGAGCACCGCGACTCCTCCGAAGCTGCCGTCCGCTTGATTGAGGCGTCGCGTCAGCGGAATGAGCGGGACTCTCGAGCCCGAGATGCCCAGAGGTTGGCCGAGAAAGATCTTCCGGAGATCGCGCGGAGAGTGGGCCGCGAATGCTTCGACGCGCAGCCTCTCCAACAGGCTTCGCTCCAAGGTCGGGCCGCTCCAGGCGACCACTTCGCCTCGCTCATCCAGGATGCCAGCTGCGGCGTAAACTTTCGGATCGATCGCCCCCTCCGCTTGCATCCCGGGCAGGTCGATCCCGGCCCCGCGGGCCGCGTATTCCTTTTGCAGTGAGGTCGCGACGACCTCGGCGTGCGCGAGAATGCGCTCGACATATTGTTGAAAGGCGGCCGCGATATTCGCATTCTGAGTGACGGCGCTCTCGATGGCCTCCCGCACTTCAGTTTTGCCAGTGTGCAGAACCTGTGTTGCTCCCAACCACGAAGATTGCGAAAATCACAATCCCGGCGCGCAAGTCCAGGTGCTCCCACCAGAATCGCTTTGCAGCCGCGACTGCAGAACTCATGAAATGCCCGGCGCCGCGGCGTGCAGCAATCGGTCCAGCGTGCGCAGCAGCTTTTCCTGCGTGTAAGGCTTGGCGAGCGTCGCTTCGATGCCGATGCTCTTCGCTTCGGCCGGATTGCAATCTTCATCCCGCCCGGTGGAGATAACGACTTTTGTCGAGGCGTCCATTTTTCGCAGCGCGCGTGCCAGCGTCATCCCGCTCATCAAAGGCATCGCAAAATCCGTCATGACCAGGCGGATTTCTGCGCTACGCCGGGCGAAAATTGCCAGTGCCGCTGGTCCGTCGTCGGCGGTTAGGACGATGTACCCACTCTGCGCGAGCAGGGCCTGCGCGACCTCGCGGATTACCGGATCGTCGTCCACAATCAGGATCGTCTCGCCCCTGCCGCGCGGCAGATCGGCGAGATCGGCGTCCGCGCTGGCTTGATATGTGCCGGGCGCGGCGGGCAGCAAGACCCGGAAAGTGGTGCCTTTAGGCGTGCTGTACGCATTGACCACTCCGCCGTGATTTTTGACGATGCCGAGCACCGTCGATAACCCGAGCCCCGTCCCTTTGCCTTCTTGCTTGGTGGTAAAGAAAGGATCAAAAATTTTCTCGATGACCGAGGGCGGAATGCCGGTGCCGGTGTCGCTCACGGTCAGCAGCACGTGCGGTCCCGCGTGCGCGCCGGGCGTCATGCTCGCATAATGGGCATCGACCTCTAAATTCTCAGCGTTAATGGAAAGCCTGCCGCCTGCGGGCATCGCGTCACGCGCGTTGACGCAAAGGTTGAGCAGAACCTGGTGGAGCTCCGTCGCGTCGCCACTGATCAGCCAGAGGTCGTCGGGGCATTCGCTGCGGACGGTGATGTTCGTCGGAAAAGTTTCCTCGGCGATCTGGGCGATCTCCTTCATTAGGAAACACGGCTGCACGAGGACCTTTTCGCCATCCGCGCCGCGTGCAAAAGTGAGGACTTGCTTCACGACTGCCGCCCCGCGTTCCGCACTTTGTTCTACGAGCGATAAAAGCTTCTCCCTGCCCTCGTCTGAGAGCGGCGTCCGCAAGAGCGGCACGGACATGAGAATCGGCGAAAGGATATTATTCAGATCATGCGCCACGCCGCTGGCTAGAGTACCGATGCTTTCCAGGCGCTGCGCGCGCAGGAACTGGCTTTCGAGCTTTTTGTGCTCGGTGATATCGGTCGCGATGCTCAAGACGGAACGCGGCGTGCCGTCGCTGTTCCGCATCACATTCTTACGCACGTTCACGATCACACTGCGGCCGTCCCTGGCGATCTGATGAACTTCGCCCTGATATTCATCGCTCGCTTCCAGCGTCTGTTTCGCGGCTTCATTGTCGCCGCGACCGCCGTAAAGAATATCGACTGGCTGCCCGATGGCTTCTTCCGCGGTCCAGCCGTAAAGCCGCTCCGCTCCCTTGTTCCAATACGTGATGATCCGATCGTCGTAGCCGCGGATGGCGATGGCATCCTGCGCGAGATTTAACATTTCCGCCTGCGCGCGCATCGTGCGCTCGGCTTTCTCGCGCTCGGTCACATCGTGCATCGCCACGACCGCGCCCATTTTTTCGCCCTGCTCGTTGAAGAACGCCTGGCCACTCGCCAGAATCCGTCGCGGCGTGCCTTCGCGGGGCGCGATCACCATCTCCGCGTCCTTCACGAAACCTTCCTCCAGCGCGCGGAAGAGCGGGATCTGTTCCTTGCTCATCAAGGTCTTGCCGTCCGGCAGATAGAGGTCGAAATGCTCTGCCCACTCGTCAGCTGGAATCGGCTCGGCGGGGAGGCCATGGAACTGGCGCGTGGCGCCATTGAAGAGCGCGATCACGCCCTGCGCGTCGCAGGAAACGATGCCATCAGAAACGTTGTCAACCACGGCGGCGAGAAACTCTTGTTCTTTCCGCAGCGCGATCTGTGCTTCGTTCCGCTCCGTGATGTCCTGCACCGTGCCGGTGGCGCGGACCGCTTCTCCCTCCTCATTTTGGAAGACGAGCCAGCGCTGCTCGATGAACTTGATCCGGCCATCCGGCATCAGGAGCCGATGCTGATTTACCGTCGGCGCACCCTGGCTCAGCGATGCTGCAGACGCCGCCTCCACCGCCGCGCGATCTTCGGGATGCACGATCTCCATGAACCGTTCGTGCGATGGCGCACACTCATCGCGAGGAACTTCGAAAATCCGATAGGTCTCCGCGGACCAGCTCCGCGTCCCTTGCACAAAATCGGCCTCCCAATCGCCCACCCTGGCCAGACCCTGAGCCGCCACCAGCCGCGACCGCTCGGTCTCCAGCTCCGCGGCGAGCTCTCGTTGGTCCCGTTCGCTTCTATTGAGCGCTTCCTCCGCCCGCTTCCGCTCCGTCACATCCACCAGCACTGCGATGCGCGCGGGCGTGCCTTCGAAATCAGTCGGGCTCGAGTAAACGTCCACGAAGATGGTGCTGCCGTCCTTGCGCTGGTGCGACCAGGTGCCGGCGTAACGGGAAACCGAGCCCTCGCTGCTGATGGCCTTCGTCAAGGCTTCGGCGTGGCTCGGCGCTCGCAGATCGTAAAGGCTGCGCACGAGGAACTCGTCGCGCGAGTAACCGTATTGTTCCACCGCCGCATCGTTCACCGCGAGAATGCGAAGCGTCTCCAATTCATACACCCACATCGCGCTCGGGTTCGTCTCGAAAAGGACGCGATATTGTTCTTCCTGAGCTTCCAGCTTTTCGCGCGCGGAAACCCGCTCGGTGATATCCCGCATGAAAGCGGTGAACCGTTGGGGGTGGTCGGTGCCAATTTGGACGATGGTCAATTCAATCGGAAATTCCGCGCCGCCAGCACGCATCGCCGTGACCTCAATCCGTTTGCCGATCAGGCGCTGCTCTCCGGTGGCAAGCAACCTCGCCAGGCCTCGAGCGTGTGCCTCGCGAAACTGCGGCGGAATGATCGTTTCCGAGACCGTCCGGCCGATCGCCTCCGCGCGCGACCAGCCGAAGGTCTGCTCGGCCGCAGGATTAAATTCGATGATCGTGTCGCTCTCATCGATCGTGATGATGCAATCCAAGGCTGACTCGATCGTGGCGCGGAGCGTCTCCTCCTGCCTTTTGCGCTCGGTGATGTCCTGCGAAGTTCCGATCATGCAGCTCGGTTGTCCGGCCTCGTCGCAGATCACCTCACCGCGCAGCTCGAGCCAGCGAATATTGCCATCGGACCGGACGATCCGCACATCGTCTTTGAGCTCGCGGCGGTCCTTGATCGCCTGGTCAAAACTGCATTGGAAAGACTCACGGTCCTCGGGATAAATTTTCTCAATGCCCTCGTCGAAGGGCGGCGACCCGAGCGATTGATCCCGTTGAAAAATGCGGAACATTTCCGTCGACCATGTCGACGTCCGGTTCACGAGATCCATCTCCCAGTTGCCGATTTTCGCGCGCCTCTGCGCAGCGGCCAGACTCGCCTCGCTTTTGCGCAGCGCTTCTTCCGCCTGTTTACGCGCGGTGATGTCCAGCATGGTGACGATAAAATGCGGTTCGCCCTGGAGCGTGACTGGCTCCACCGAAACGAGCACCACGCGCGGTTCGCCCGCTCTTGGGTAAAACCCGATTTCGACATCGCGCAGCAATCCTTTCTCCCGCACCACGGCGCCCGATTTCTCGCGCTCCTCCGCCGAGATCAGTCCCAGCTCCACCGTCGTGCGGCCGAGGCACTCCGCCTTCGAATAGCCCGACATCTTCTCGAAGGTTTCGTTGGTCTCGACGATCCGGCTATCGCTCACGCGGGTCAGCATCATCGCGATCGGACCTGACTGAAATGCTCCCGCAAAGCGTTCCTCGCTCTCGCGCAGCGCGTCTTCGATTTCTATCTGCGCGGTGATGTCCGTGTTGGTGCCAAACCATTGCACCACGTGCCCGGCGGCATCCTTGAGTGGCACCGCCAGGGTGAGAAACCGACGGAATGTTCCGTCCGTCCCGCGCAACGGAAATTCCATTTCAAAGGCCTTCCCCGTGGCGATGGCCGCGGTCCATTCCGCCATCACGCGCGGCAGCACTTCCGGATCGTGGACGCTCTGCCAGCCCCAGCCTTCCATCGCTTCCGGCGTGGTGCCGGTGTAGTCGTACCAGCGCTGGTTATACCAATAGATGAAGCCATCCGCGTGGGCGATCCAGCCCAGTTGCGGCATCGAGTTCGCCATCGTCCGAAACCGTGCCTCGCTCTCACGCAACGCTTCTTCCGCCTGCTTCCGCGCCGTGATGTCGCGCGCGATTTTCGAGGCCCCGATGATCTTCCCTTCCAAGTCCGTAACTGGCGAGATCGTCACCGAAACATTCACCTGCGTCCCATCCTTGCGCACCCGCACGGCGTCGAAATGCTTCACGTTCTCGCCGCGCCCGACGCGCACCAGAATCTCGGCTTCCTGCGCCACATCCTCCGACGGGAAAAGCATCTTCGTCGATTGGCCGATCGCTTCCGCCGCGGTGTAGCCGAAGATTTTCTCCGCGCCCGGATTCCAGGTGGTGATGATTCCTTCGAGGTTCTTGCCGACGATGGCGTCGTCCGATGATTCCACGATGGCCGCGAGCCGCACCTGCGCTTCTTCGGCGTGTTTGCGCTCGGTGACGTCGCGCGCCACGCAATACATCAAACGGTCCGTCGTCGACCAGAAGGCCGACCACATCGTGTCCATCTCGGACCCATCTTTGCGCACGAACCGATTCTCAAAGCCCTGGGCCGGCGCGCCACCGCGCACCGCCTCCAGGAAACTATCGGTTTTCGATTGATCGGCCGCGGCGATCCACTGCGTCGAATTGCGTCCGATTAACTCCTCGCGGGTGTAACCCCAGACTCGCTCACACGCGGCGCCCACCTCGGCAAAGCAACCCGCCGCATCGAGGGTGCAGATGACATCCATCGACAGATCCATGATGCGACGCCGGGAATCCAAAGCGGTCGCGAGCGCGCGGGTGAAGCGCTTGCGCTCGACCGCCGAGGTGACGGCTCGCGCCACGCCCGAGACTGCGAGTTCGCCTTTGACGAAGTAATCGTCCGCGCCTGCCTTCAGCGCGGATTGCACCGTGCTCTCCTCTTCCTGCGCGGAAAGGACGGTGATCGCGAGATCGGCACTGGCCGCGCGGAGTGCCACCACTGCCTCCACCTCGTGGCTGTCCGGGAGTCCCAAATCGACCAGCGCCACATCGAACCCGCCATGGAGAACGCACTCGAGCGCCTCACTTTGTGACGCGGCCTGCGCCACGGTCGAGCCCTGCGGCAGCTTCCGGCGCAGGAGTTTCAGGAGCGGGTCAGCTTGCGAGGCGTCATCTTCCACCACGAGCACGCGGACCGGATTGGAGCGAGGCTGCGAAGCTGATGGAGTATTCAAAGTCGGTCTTTCCGGGCGGTGATCGTCCGCAGGCTCGCGATGATCGGGTTGATATCGTGCGCCTTGTCGACGAAGTGATTCGCGCCCAGCAGGCGGCAGCGAGCCGCCATTTCCGGACCGCCCGAGTTGGTGAAAATGATCACCTCGGTGGAAGTGCTGTGGCGGCGGATATGTTCGAGCACTCGCAGGCCGCTCATGTCCGGGAGGTCGATATCGAGCACCACCGCGTCGGGGTTCGAACGGTCAAACACCGCCAGCGCCTCAACGCCGTTGCCGGCCGTTGCGATCGATTCTGCCGGGAGATGTTCCCGCGCGAGGGCGACAAGTCGATCACGCACGACCGGCGAATCTTCCACGATCAGAAGCTGGAGCCCGCTGGAATCTGGCACCGCCAAGTGTCCGGCGGTTCCATCGCTCGCGATAGATAGCCAAAGGCGCGGGCTACTGTAAGGCGGAGGCGAAAGCTGTGTAGGGCGTTTGCCTGACAAAAAGGTGGTCGTGGCCGCCGCCGTGAGACGCGGCATCGTGCAGAACTCAACGCCGGATAATCTTTCCCGTAGGGCTTCGACGTTCGACGTTCGACGTTCGACGTCGACGTTCGACGTTCGACGTTCCGCGTTCCGCGTTCCGCGTTCCGCGTTCGGTCCCCGCTTCCGCCGCCCCATCCGGGGCGGAATCGTTGGGGACGGCGGATTCCGGTGGTTTTCGCTGCGCTTCACCACCGGCTAATCTCCGTGACGCCTCCCGGCGTCGAGGCGAACCGCGAACGGTCCACCAGCTGGACGTTGGGCGTTGGACGTTGGACGTTGGACGTTGGACGTTGGACGTTGGACGTTGGACGTTGGACG
>JBBSLZ010000078.1:0-11639 GCA_038233435.1 Chthoniobacterales bacterium | reverse complement strand
CGGAGTGGCGGTGCGCGGTGGTGGCGGATGATACGATTCGGCTGGGGTTTTGTGTGGTGAATGGGTTACGACAGGAACATGCGGAGACGCTGGTGGAGGAGCGGCGGGCGTCGCCGTTTTCGTCACTGGAGGATTTTCGCCGGCGGGTTAGGCTGAGTAAGGAGGAGTTGCGGACGCTCTCGCAATTGGGCGCGCTGAATGGTCTGGCGCAGCACCGGCGTGCCGCCATGTGGCGAGTGGAAGAGGCGGAACCGGAACCGCTTTTTGCCAGAGCCGAAACGGGGCGGCCTGGAGAGCGCCCCTCCTTGCCGCTGGCACCGATGACTTTGCCGGAACGGGTGCAGGCGGATTATGAGACGATGAACCTGACCACGGGGCCGCATCCGATGAAGCTGCTGCGGGCGCAATTGCCTAATGCTTGGCGGGCGAGTGATCTGGGGCAGGCGCGGCAGGGCGCGACGGTGGAGATCGCGGGGAACGTGATCTGTCGTCAGCGGCCGGGGACGGCGAAGGGTTTCGTTTTCATCAGCCTGGAGGATGAGACGGGCGTTTCAAATGCAATCGTGACGCCGGATTTATTCGAGAAGCTGCGGCTGCTGATCACAGAGGAGCCGTTTCTTTCCATCGTGGGCGAGGTGCAAAATTCCGACGGGGTGGTGTTGATCAAGGCGCGAGTGATTACGCCGCTGGTGCATGAGAAATTAGTGGGCAGCGAATCGCACGATTTTCATTAAGGTAATCGCACGCTTCCCGTTGCCGTAGCACAGGCATCCTGCCTGTGGGGACAACGGGCGTCTCGCCCGGTTGTGGGGCGGATTTCGTACCCGACTAAGAATCACCGGGCGAGACGCCCGGTGTCCGCACAGGCGGGACGCCTGTGCTACGGGAGTTGCCTTTGCTACGAGCGAGGGAACTGCTCGCCGCAGCTAATGACAGCCGCAGCCGGAACCGCAGGAACCGACGGACGGACCGACGTACGAGCCGGGCACGAGCACTCCCACTCCACCGGTGATGACGCGCCGGACGGGCTCGCCGGTTTCCGGATCGAACCGGAACGGCTCGTCTTTCATGCTTTGCGTAACCTCAAAGCGGCGGACCGGTTTGTCGGGCGCGGTGGTTTCGTAGATGTAGGTCATGGGAAGGAATTATTCGCCGGTGTGCGGCTGTGGTTTTGGTTCGGCCGGTTTCTCCTGCGGGGTGTCGCCGCTTTCCATCCATTCGGTATGGAAAACGCCCGCCTTGTCGACGCGCTCGTAGGTGTGCGCGCCGAAAAAGTCGCGTTGCGCCTGGAGCAAGTTCGCGGGTAGGCGCGCTTGGCGGTAGCTGTCGAAATACGCGAGCGAAGCGCTGAAGGCAGGCGCGGCCACGCCATTCATGACGGCGGTGGAGACGGCGATCCGCCAGTGGTGCTGCGTCTTCTTGATGATGCCGGTAAAGTATTGATCGAGGAGGAGATTCTGGAGGCCGGCATCGCGCGCATAGGCTTCGACGATGCGGTTCAGGAACTTGGCGCGGATGATGCAACCGCCGCGCCAGATGGTGGCGATGTCGCCGAAGTTCAGGTTCCACTTATACTCGGTGCTGGCGGCGGCGAGCAGCTCCATGCCTTGCGCGTAGGAGACAATCTTGGAAGCGTAGAGCGCGTCGCGCACCGCTTCGATGAGCTGGGCACGATCGCCTTCGAACTCCTTCGCCTCCGGTTGCGGCAATACTTTGGACGCGTCGACGCGTTCCTGTTTCAATGAAGAAATGACGCGCGCTTCGACGGCGGCGTTGATCGTGGAGATGACGACGGCTTGGCGAATGGCGGATTGCAGCGTCCACATGCCGGTGCCTTTCTGGCCTGCTTTATCGAGGATGACATCGACGAGCGGCTTCCCGGTGTCAGCGTCCTGCTTGCGGAAGATCTGCGAGGTGATCTCGATGAGGTAACTGTCGAGGTCGCCTTTGTTCCACTCGGTGAAGATGTCGGCTAACTCGGCGGCCTCCATGCCGAGGACATGCTGGAGGATGGCGTAGGCTTCGCAGATGAGCTGCATGTCGCCGTACTCGATGCCGTTGTGGACCATCTTGACGTAATGGCCGGCGCCGTCTGGTCCCATGTAGCGGGCGCACGGCTCGCCATCGACTTGGGCGGCGATCTTGCGGAAAATCGGCGCGATGATCTCCCAGGATTCGCGCGAGCCGCCGGGCATGAGCGATGGCCCCTTCAACGCGCCCTCTTCGCCGCCGGAGACGCCGCAGCCGACGAGGTGCAGGCCCGCCGCTTCCAAATCTTTCACGCGCCGCTGCGTGTCGGTGAATAATGAATTGCCGCCATCTATGATGACGTCGCCTTTCTCCATCAGCGGCAGGAGCTGCGAGATGACCGCATCCACCGGCGCGCCGGCTTTAACCATGATCATGGCTTTACGCGGGCGCGAAAGGGCGCCGACGAATTCCTCCATCGTGCGGGTCGGCTGGATATTCTTACCTTTCGCTTTTCCAGCCGCGAATTTATCGGTCACCTCGGTGGTTCGATTGTAAACAGCCACGGAGAAGCCTTTTGATTCCATGTTTAGAACAAGGTTCTCGCCCATGACGGCCAGGCCGATGAGGCCAATATCACATTGCTTCGTGCTCATTATGCGTATCTCCTGTCTTGCGACCATCGGTCGCGTCCTCTGATATGTATCACGCATGCGAAATCCCGTCTGCGAAGTTTTGCTGAGCGAGTGCCCGCTCGGTGCGCCTCCCGGCTCACCGCCGGCGGAGACGGGCGCGTTGGTCGACTTCTGGGGCGTGGTGCGCGGGTCGGAAAACGCGCTGGAAATTTCCGGGATCGAATACGAGGCGCACCTGACCATGGCAGAGCACCAATTGCAGGCGATCGCGGACGAGGTCGCGACGAAATTTGAGCTCAAACAACTCGCCATCCATCACCGGATCGGCTTCGTGCCCGCGGGCGAGGCATCGCTTTTCGTGCGGGTGGGAAGCCGGCACCGGGCAGAGGCGTTCCGCGCGAGTCAATGGATCGTGGATGAGCTGAAGAAGCGCGCGCCGATTTGGAAGCACCCGCGGGAAGGCGCGACGCCGTGAATTGGGCAAACCGCCTCACGCTTAGTCGCCTCGGTTTGACCATCCTCTTCGTGATGGCGCTGAACTCGGAGTGGAAGTTCGGCCACACGGCCGCCCTCATCCTCTTCGTCGTCGCGGGGTTAACAGACTTTGTCGATGGCGAGATCGCGCGGCGCTACCAGTCGGTGACCAATTTCGGAAAGCTGATGGACCCGCTGGTGGACAAGATCATGATCGCGGCCGCATTTATCTCGCTCGTCCCGCTGAAAGCGATCCCGGCGTGGGCGGCGACGATCGTGGTGGCACGCGATTTCCTGGTCACCGGGGTGCGTTTGCTGGCCAGTTCAAAGGGCGAGGTTTTGCCTGCAGAGAGTTTGGGCAAGCACAAGACCATCTGGCAGATCGTAACCGTTATTTTCTTTCTTGCGCTGCTCAGCGCGCGTGAGTTTGGCTATGGCAAATTCCCGACGACCTGGTGGATGAGATCGTGGACCCAAGGCGGGAGCACGCTGGTCTGGATCACGGTCGCATTGACTCTTTATTCAGGTCTGGGATACGCTTGGCGTCATCGCGCCATCGTGGGCACCGAGCGGTAAGCGGCACTTCGGTAATAAACGCGCCAGTCTGCGCTGAATCCGCGGCTACGCAGCGCTCCGCTTAGAAGAAGCTTTGCGGCACCTCGATCCGGTCGCCCGGCTGGAGCTTGATATCACGGGAGGGATCGCGGCGGGATTCCCTGACATCGTAGACCTTGACGTTTTGGCCGCGCAAGACGCGCACCTTCCGCTGATCGGCGAAGTCATTGAAACCGCCGGCCGCGTTGATTGCCGTCAGCAGGGTCATGTCTTCGGTGAACGGAACGCGCGATGGCGTCCGGACAGCGCCACCGACGTTCACGAATCGCGCGGTTGGCGCCATCACGATCGTGATGGTGGGATTGGTGTAGATGCCTCCAGAGCGGTAACTGCCCTCGATCGAGCTGGCGAGTTGGGAGGGGGTCAGGCCTTCAGCGCGCACCTTGTTGATGTACGGCATGTTAACCGTGCCGCTCGCATCCACGGTGTAGACGTTATTTACCTGCGTCTGTTCTTCGGTGGGGACGCCGGAAATCTTCAACTCGACCGGATCACCGACCCGGAGGGTGGCTTGCCCGTGAGCGGAAAGGACCAGCGCAAACAAGAGCGCCAAGCTGAGGGGGATAAGACGCATTAGTATTCCTCCGGCTCGGCATAGCCGTTGCTGGCGGTGGAAGCGGTCGCGCGGCGGGATTCGCGCCGGGCTTCCTTATCGCGCGGCTGATAGTAGCCGTAGTAGTTCGTGTAGTAGTAGTAATTCTGATCGTGTTTCAGATCGACGTTGTTCAGAACGACGCCGAGCACAGTACCACCGACGCCGAGCACCGCCTGCTTCACTCTGGTCAACATGGCGCGCGGGAACCGGCGATGCTGGACGACGATGATGGTCTGGTCGACTTCGCTGGCGAGGACGGAGGCGTCGCTCACTCCCAACATCGGAGGCGAGTCAAAGAAGACGATGTCGAAGCGCGTTTTGACCTCGGCGATCATGTCGGACATGCGTTGGGAATTCAGAATGCCGACCGCGTCCGAGGGCAGAATGCCGCTGGGCAGAAGAGAAAGATTTTCGACCGAAGTGGGCACGATCACATCTTCCAGCCGCATGTCGGTAGTGAGATAATTGGTCAGACCGACTTTGTTCGTCAGATCGAAGATGCTGTGCTGGACCGGGCGGCGTAGATCGGCGTCCACGATCAAGGTCGTGTAGCCGCCTTGCGCGGAGGTGAAGGCCAGATTGGCCAGCGTGGTGGACTTTCCTTCGCCCGGACCCCCGCTGACCATGGAGATAGCGTTGGCCTCGGGGTTCTTCCGATTAAACTCGATGTTGGTGCGCAAGATTCGGTAGGCCTCGGCGTCCGGGGTATCGCCGGGCTCCTTGTGCAGCAGTTTGATATTCTTCGGAATGATGGCGAGCACCGGCACGCCGAGCAGGCTCTCCACGTCCTCCATCGTCTTCACGCTGGTGTCGAGATATTCGATGAAAAAGGCCAGCCCCAAGCCGACGACCAGGCCGACCAGAGCCCCAAGCGCCAGATTCAAGCCGACCCGCGGACGGGCCGGATAGCTGGGCGGCTCCGCGACCTGCTTCACGCTCACCGCCATACGAGGCATGGCCAGCTCCATCGTCTGCGTCTGCGCCCGAACCCGGACGCCGTCGAGCAGCATTTTTTCTTTGATGTAGAGATTCTTCGCACGCGTGTAGGTGGCGCTGGTGGTCTTAGAGTCGAGCTGCTTCTGGTTGATGGAGACAAGCCGCTTCTTCAACTCGTCGCGAGTCGTTTGCGCGGTGTTTAGATTATTCTGCAAGGCGCTGCGGATGATCGTCACCTGCTCTTCCAGTTGCCGGGTATAGACCGCCTTGGTCGCACGCAATGCCTTCACCTTCGGGTGGTTTTCCCCCAGGCCAGAGTTCAGAAGCAAAGCTTCCTGCGCGACCGCGTCCTGATAATTGGGGAGGATTTTCTGGATGGTCGGATCGTCAATCTTCAGCGTGGGCATCATCCGCATCAGATCTTCGCCTTTGAGCTGATCGATTTGCGCAAGCTGGGTCGACAAAACCGCCACTCTCGTCTCAGCGTCGTTGACCTCGCCTTCCTGCTTCATGACCATGCTGTTCACCGGCGTGATCGCGTCCTCGGTTCCTTCGGGATTTAAATCCACGATGCCTTCTTCGGCGCGAATCCGTGTGACATCGGCAGCGGATTGATCCACTTTCGTCTGCTGCTTGGCGACCTCTTCGTTCATGCTCGCGACGGCGCGATTCATGATTTCCTTTTCCTCTTCGACCCGCGTGTTTTGGTAAACGGAGACGATTTTGTTCGCGATGTCGGCCGCTTCCTGAGGATCGGGGCTGAGAACGCTGATCTGCAAAAGATCGGTGTTCCGAACTTCGTCCACGTTTAGCCGGCTGCGCAGGCGCTGGTAAGCCTGTTCCCGACTGGGGCGATTGCCGCCCTTGGTCCATTTATCCTGCAACTTCAGCTCGTCGATGACCGGGTACAAGATTCCCGTGCGTTGAATTACCTGATAGACCGTCGGTGCCAAGGTCGGATCGTGGATCGGCATATTAGGGTCGCCGCCGCCGAAGATGCGGACGTTCTGGGCCATCGATTTGACCTCGACGAAGACGCTCGATTGGAATTCTCGCGGCTGAAAATAAGTGACCACCGCAGCGGTCAGGAGCACGAGCAGAAACGCGAGCAAGATTAAAACCCAGCGGACCCGGATGACCCGCCAGTAATCTAGAAAATGAAGTTTACCTTCTTCGGTTTGTGACATAGAAACCCCGGATTGGGCAGGAAAGCTACGTCAGAAACTTCGCCGACGCAAAAGCGGGAGGCCCGGCCGCTTTAGAAAGAAAAGGTGGCGCCGAGATAGTACCGATTCCGCGCAAACTCGCGGAAGCGATTCGAGTCGGAAATGACCTCGGTATGATTGTACCCGCCATCGATTGCCCAATTCCGGGTAATCGCATAACGAGCGGAGAGAGAAATATCAAAGGAGTTTTCGGTGAACCCCGCGGTGAACGAATTTCCGTCGTAATCGTCATTCTGGTAAGCGACGTTCAGACCCGCCACGATCCGTGGAGTAAAGTTATGTCGCAGCGACACCGCCGTCCGATAGGTTTGGCGGGTCAGCAATTGCGGAACATCGGACTGCTCGATCGAATAGCGATTTGTCCAGGACAACGCGGTATTCTGGGCGATCGCGTAGTTCAAGGTCAGCTCGCCGTAAGGACTGGTCTGGTCGGTACCGTTCCGGCCGAAGACGCCGTTATCTTCGTAATCCCGAAACTCCACGCCACCCCGGGTCGAGATATTGAAACGGGGACTGAAGCTGTGGTCTACACCCACCAAGAGAAAATTCGAGGTCGAATCGCGGCCCGTGGCTTCGGTGTAATCCACAATTCCAAAACGATATTCGGCCACCGCCGTCGTCTGCGGCATGACGAGAAAGCGAAACTCATTACCCAGCGTATGCTCGAAACGATCCTGGAACTGGCTGACCACCTGATCGTCGTAATTCGTGTAGCCGAGCGTATAGCTGGAGACGGTCGAGAAGCGCGGGGTCCAGGCGTAGCCGAGAGAGAACTTGTTCACCGTGAAGAAGTAATTCTGGCTCTGACGGCTGAAAGAAATGTTGCTGTTGTTGAACGTCTGGAAATCCGGCTGCGATTGATAGCTGGCGTAGATATTGGCCGAAACTGTCAGCCGCGGATTGACCTTATGGATAACGGCAAAGGCTAGGAACGTGTTGACGTCGAAATCAGAGGACTGGCCGCCGATGTTGCTGCTTCGATCAAAATAATAGGTGAACCCGGCCCCGGAAGAGAGACTGATCCGCGTCCGCGGGCTGCCGAATTCATAGGTCGCGCCAACGGAGAGGTTGGTGAAAAACGAACCTTCGGAATTAAACGACGTCAGATTCGGATTATCGTCGTAACCGCCGCGCGCGGTGACCGAAATATGAAACGGGAAAGAGGCGAATTTTCCCAGCCCGACATCGCTCTTCGCATCGTAAACGTTTTTGGTAGTGTCCTGAAAAGATGTCTTCCCAAATCCCTCACCCCCTGCAAGGGCCGAAATCGACTGTAAACAAAGCAGGGTGATCACGAGCGCCGAGGCGACGGCGAAGGTGGAAATGTCTAGTTTCTTCATATGCCCGTTTTTTCCTTTAAAATTCACCCGTTGACGCATTTCTTTCCGACGGAGCACGTCATCCGGCCCGCAGAGTAGCGGGGAGATTTTTGGTCAGCAATCCTTTTCTGGAGATTTTCGGAAGATTTTCATGATCCTTCAAAAGGCGCCTTCTTTTAAATTCACACTCGCACCGTTTTCTTTTGTTGCGGTGGCGGATTGCCAGCGTTCCCGGTGCGCTCCGTGATACGCCCGGACCATCACCGAGCGTGGATCATTTTCGATCAAAGTCTGGAAAACGTTTTCAGCCTTTTCAAATTGCTGATCCGCATCGAGCGCAGCCGCCAATTCCAAACCATAAATCTGTTCCCGCGGCGCTAACGCTAACGCGCGCTCCAGCTCGGTGATCGCCGCTTTTCGGTAAGAACTAGCCGCCTTGGCATCAGCCGCGTCGTCCGCGAACAGGAGTCGGGCCGACCCCAGCCGGGAGTGTAGATCCGGATTCCCCGGGTCCGTCTCCAGCCCGCGGCGAGCATAGAGTAAAGCCACTCCTCCCGCTCCATCGCGGACCGCCATTCGCGCCCTCTCGGAAAAATACTCGCCCGGCAGGAGGCGCACACATTGCACCAGTAAAATCACGCTGCAGGCCAATCCAGCCGCCCGCCCAGCGAGGCGGCCCCTCGCGCCATCCGCCGATGGCCGCTCCCCCCGCGCCACGCCGTCATTGGCGAGGATTCCAAAGACGAAAGCCAGCAGCAGGACGTTCGCGGGAATGTGGAGATTAAAATCGAAGATCGAATGGACCAGATAGCTCGATACCGCCGCTATCGCTCCGATGTTCAACGCCAGCGCATTGCTCGGGAGCAGTTGAGAGGCGTTGACTCGCTTCGGGCCGAGACGGCCAAAATTTCGCCAGCCGTGCCAAAAATGAAACCCGAGGAAGATCGCCAACCCCGCCATCCCGAATAATCCATACTCCGCCAGGAGCTGGAGGTAATCGTTATGGGTGTAAATCGGGTCCAGTTGCATCTGCTCGGATCGAAAAAAGCGCCCGTAATATAAATAGGTGGCACTCCCCGTCCCGATCAGCGGCTTCAATTTCCACTCCTGAAGCGCAGCCTTCCAGAGCTCGATCCGCATGTTGGAAGTCTCGAAAGTATTCTGGGCCCGCCCTTTCAGCAGTTCGTTTTTGCCCACGTAAAATACGACCAACAGCCCTAAAATCACTGCGGCCAGAGCGCCCAGGCCACCCACGATCCAAGACATCTTTCCCTCCAACCGCCGGAGGATCATCACACTCAAAAGGCCAAAAACCACCAGACTTGTTACCGTGCTCAGATAACCTCCTCGGCTCCCGGTCAGGATCAGCCCCACGTAGCACATCGCCACCGCATAGCCGATCAACAATTTCGCCCAAACCGGCCAGCGGCTCCAACACGCGATGCTCAAACCCATCACGCCCAGCACTTCGAGCAGCCCGGCCAGATGGTTCGGGCAAACGTAGAACCCGCTCGCCCGCCAGCCGTAATCATACCGCTGCAGCCACGAGATCGGCATGAAATTCGCCCCGTCGCGAAACTGCACCGCCCCGACCGCCACATGCGCTAAAGCAAACCCCAGCAAAAGACCCACCAACACCAGACGTTGGCGCGCGCCGGTGAGCACGCAGGCCACCAGGAAATAGACCGCCAGCCCGCCCAGCACCGAATACACATCGCTCCGCGCAATATATGGAACCGGCGAAAACCAAGCGCGGATCAAGATATAACCACAAAACAAGGCAGCCGCCGCCAAACAAAGCGGACTCGGCGCCGGCTTCACCCGCCGCCAAGCCAGTGCCCCGAACAATCCGGCCACTCCCACCAACGCATACGAAGGCAGGCTGAAGACCATCCGAGTGCCCCCGACCAGCACCTGCATCAAACTCAGCGCGCCGAAAAGCAGCAAAAGCGAAATCCACTCCGCGGCCGAGGCGTCCCTTCTAGTTTTCTCCATGGACGGGTGTAGATCAGCTTGCGACGGGCAAAAAGAAAAGCCGTTGCGGTTCAGCGCAACGGCTTTCCCAAATTTTGTAGTCGGCTTGGCCGCCTAGCGATTCTGTACTGGCGTCACCACACAAGGCCCCAGGGTGTCCCCCGGGTGAACGCGGAGGTGATTCTCAGCACCTTGGGGCGAGACGAAGATGGTCCGGCCAAAATGGCAGATCGCGATCACGTTCCCTTGTCCACCGCCACCACCGACCGAGCCCGGAGGAGGATTCAAGTTACCAGGAGCATTGCCGAAGCCGCTCGCGTCACCCTCACCTTCGCCCCCCCGGCCGCCAAAGGAGGAGGCGCAATTCGGAGCCAGCTCCACTGCCAACTCCGTAATTTCCCGAGCGTCGCCGCCAGTTGCCAGCGCGCGGACCACTTTGCCCAGATTCGAGCAATCGTCCGAGCCGAGGCAGCGAAACACCGTCCGCAAAATATCCTTCTTCCATTCCGGATGCGCCTCAGCCGCCGCCCGCGCAATCTGAGGAGCCGCCTTTGGGAATTTCTGCACCGCAGCGCACACCGCTGCCAGAAAATCCGCCTTTTTCGCCCCCTGCATCGAACTGCCCGGTGGCATCTGCGCCTCGATCATTTTCTCCGGCGACATATTTTGCGCTTGCGCGGCCGGCATGCTGGCCATCCAAAACATCGCGCCTAGCGCAACCGTCGTGAGCAGAACCGATGTCGCCTTCGACACCCGTGCAGCGAGATGCTCGCCATTTGATACCATGAGCAGATTTTTCATAAAAAGGACTTTCAGATTCGTTAAAAACAGAGCTTGATTATCGCGTTCCAATCCGACGGTCAACAAAATTATTTACTTCGCCGTAGAAAAGCGGGTGAAGGGAATCGAACCCTCGTCAGTAGCTTGGAAGGCTACAGCTTTACCATTAAGCTACACCCGCAGATCGATTGCTAAGCTGACCCGTCGCCGGAAACCTGCCAAGTTCTTTCTTGGAACCCCTCCCGAATTCCACCCTCGGGCACTCCGAGACTGCTTGCCATTTCCAAGGCTCCTCTCTACCAAATTGCGGGATGAAAATCCTGGTCCGCGCTCTCGTTCTGCAATTCCTCTTTCTCCTCCCCGCCCGCGCCGATCTCACCATCGTCCAGACCGTCGAAGGCGCCGGCCCTGTCACCACCTCCACCATGAAAATCAAAGGCGATAAAGCCCGCGTCGAGGCCGGACCCCAGATCACCACCATCATCGACGGCAAAAGCGGTGAAATTCTCACCCTCTTAAACGACCAGAAAAAATTCCTCCGCATCTCCGCCGCCCAGGCCAAAGCCGCCGCCGAAATGGCCATGCAGCCCGACCAAAAAGGCGCCCCCGCCACCAAACCCGAACTCAAAGCGACCGGGAAAAAAGAAACCATCAACGGCTACGAAACCGAAGAATACATCTGCGACGCCGCCGCTTTCAAAGGCAGCTACTGGATCGCGACCAAATATCCCGACGCCCCCGCCATTCTCGCCCAGATGGCCGCCACCACTCCCCAAGCCTGGAACGTCGCCGGCAAAGGCATGCCCGACTATCGCGACTTCCCCGGCGTGCCCATGCGCATGCGCGTCTCCTTTGCTGGCAAGGAAATCGTCACCACCATCAGCGCCATCAAAAAAGACCCCCTCCCCGCCTCCGCCTTTCTTCCTCCAGCCGGCTTCGAAGAAACAAAAATGCCCAACATGGACGCCCTCCTCGGAACCAAGCCCCCCGCGCCGCCAGCCGCCCCGTCCCCCCGCTCCTAAATCCTCCACCCCTTGCCCCATTCCGTGCCCCCGCGGTTCATCCTCGCCTCCGCCTCCCCGCGCCGCGAACAACTCCTCCTCGAGGCCGGCCTCCG